>JAOAAG010000237.1 GCA_026418995.1 Anaerolineae bacterium | reverse complement strand
CTCTCCTGCGACGTTACCGTCCCACGGTGACCAGCGTCATTTCTACGTAGCGATCCTCTGCCTGGATCGCCGGGTCCTCCGTTTCCCAGTGTTCTTCAGGTGGAAGGGTGGCCTCGACGATAAAGCGGGCCGGGTCAATGCCCTGAGAGACCAGGTAGTCCACCACCGATTGGGCACGCGCCCTGGCGAATTCCAGGATCTCTTCCTTCGTGTAGGTGCCAGGCGGTCCAGGCCAGGCAGCGCATCCCTTGACCCGCAGGAACAGCCCGACGCTCTGCGACAGTGTGGGCAACACACAGTCGTCCAGGATACGGCGCGATTCCAGCGTTAGCTCGGTGGATTCGGGCAAAAAGGTGAAGCGACGGCAAGGCAACACGGCCAGCGTCGCCGCCTCGTCAGGGTTGATACTGGCCACGTCGAGCTGAGCTGAAGCGGAAAGGGAAAAGGTGTCGTTTACGGGGTTGGCGTTCGCCTGGAGCGAGGCCTGGGCGGCGGAGCGGGAGACAAAACCAGGATTGACCAGACTGGTCACATCAACGTCTTCCACCGTGAAGCCAGCGGCTGCCCAGACGCGCCGCGCGATCTCCAGCCGATTGATGAGTGGACGGGGATCGCGCATCACAAAGGCATTGTCTCCCAGGTCAGCCTGGGCCACGCTCTTGAGCCAGGCCCGCAGGTCGTCGGAGGCGCTCTCGGGATAGACGTAGGTCCAATCGTTGTGGCCCCATGCGGCGATCTGACGGGCCGCGCCGTCGAAGTCCTCGAGCTGGGCTTTGAGCGTGTCGAACCAGGCATCGTGGAAGGCCTGGACCAGGTCGGCTTTGTTGGCGATAGAGTGCCGGGAGGTGACAATCACATCTATGATGATGCGCAGTTGGTTCGAGCTGAGCAGAGGCACACCGCCGCTCTTTTTAGCTTCATAGATGTCTGGCTCCCACCCCGAGACGGCATCGGCCTGGCCGCTGTTGAAGAAGGCCACCGCCTCGGCGACGCTGTCCTGAGGCAGCAGCGTTACGTCGAAGCGCGGATTAAGACGGGCGATCGAGAGCGTGTAGTACACGAAGTATTCGCCCACACTGCCCCGCGAGAAGGTGATGCGCTTGCCCTTCAGGTCGTTGATGGTGGAGATACCGCGCACCCACAACTGGTCGGCGCCGGCGCTTTCGTCCACGATGGCGGTGACTACGCCGGGGCTGCTCAGTGCGATGGATTCCAGCGTGGCGAGCATACAGTCCCACTGACCGCTCCGCAGGAGGGCTCCTCGCTGTTCTTCAGAAATCTCGTATTGTTCGTTCAGGGAGAAGGGAATAATGCCCAGGTGGAACCCGTGGGCAACGTCCTTACCCGCCATCTGCATGTGCTGGAGGACGAAGTAGCTCCCGAATGAATCGGCGCCGCAGATGTAGACGGGCAGGCCGTCGTCGGGCTTGTAGTCGGGGGCGAAGATAGGCGGCGGCGACTCCAGGTGCGTCGTGGGCACAGGCTGGCTCTGGGATGGCGTCCCCTGTACAGGAGGTGGAAAGGCGCGGCCAGCACTCAACCTGCTGATGACGTTGTACCCCACTGCGATGCAGGCGATCAGCAGTGCCAGGCCGACGATCACGAGAAATATGAGCCGGGTCCTCTCTAGGCCTTCCATAAAAGCACTCCTTGAGCTGGTACGGTCCTGCGGGCTCTGTTCAATAGAGTATTACGTTGCAGGGCACGAAAAGTAGCTTATCCAGGGGCAGCGCAAAAGGGTTTGTAGTGGTTCAGCGATGAATATACCCCCCCCGTTCTGTGGGGGGGTATTGCCTGGGTCTATCACAGAAGGTGGCCTGACACCATCCTTACCCTTTGAGAGGCTCAAAGTGAGTAGTCAGCCACTTCACGGCTTGTTGCAGTAGCTGTTGATATGGTTTAAGAATCCATACCTCCTCGCCATGTCCCATAGCGATGTGTGCCACACGTCCGCGTCCCTCGGTGCGCGTCCACACCATTGGATACGCTACGCCACGGTCTATCGTGACGGCATGGATCGCGACGTCCGCGTCGTAGTCCTGCACATAGAGTTCATCGTAGACAGTGAAGGCCGGGACACCAGCGGTGATAGGATGCTCACGGTGGAGCGGATAGACGGTAAAGGCGAAAGCAGGGGGGTGAGTAACAAAGACACCGCCCATCAGAGCACGGAGCGTCGGGCTGGATTGACCGGCAACGGTGGCGGCATGGACAGCAAGCAGCCCCCCGCCGGCCTTTACCCACTCGGCCAGTGCCGCGATCTGCGCTGCGCTGTGCTTCAGGGTCGCCGGTCGGCCATCCTCCAGTTGCTCGGTCAGGCAGGTGTAGAGCAGTACTACGTCGCAGCCGAGCTCTCCCAGCCGCGTCAATGTGTCCAGGTCATAAGTGGCCTCGACGGCATACCCGGCCTGCTCTAAGACAGGTCGTATGGTGGCAGCAAAGCCATCGAAGTCGTGCCAGGTACCGCCAAGGAGCATCAGTACTTTTTTACTCTCCATAGTGCCTCTCTCTACCAGCGCATCGGCCTGCCCTGGTAATCTACGTAGATCGGGTCATCTGGCGACCAGTCTCGCGTCACCAGCGCGAAGATACCGGCTGCGGACTCGGCTGGGTCCAGGTCGGCATCCGGCCCACCCATATCGGTGCGCATCCAGCCGGGATGCACAGCCAGCACTGTGAAGCCCCTGGGGGTGAGATAGTTATGCAGGATTCTCGACTGCATGTTGAGTGCGGCCTTGGACATACAGTAAGCATACTCACGATCGCGCCAGCAGTCGGCGATGCTCCCGGCCTCGGAGGAAATGTTGACGATGAGCTTACGGCGACCTCTTTCCAGCAGTGGGAGGAAACGACGGGTCACCCGCAGCGGGCCCAGGGCGTTCACGTCCAGTGTGCGCAGCCAGTGGGCACCGGTGTCGTCTTCCAGCACGGGGCGAGCGCCTTCCAGGTAGACGGCGGCATTGTTGATCAGGACATCCAGAGCGTCCGTGAGTCCGGCAACGGTGCGTGCAGCCTGGCTGACGGACGCTTCATCTGAGACATCCAGTGGTACTATCGTCAACGTCTGCGGAAAGCGCTCTACCAGCAATTGTAGCCGTTCTCTGGTGATATACTGGCCAGCGAAGACGTGGTAGCCCTCGCTCAGGAACTTTTCCGCGAGTGAGAAGCCCAGGCCTTTGTCGGCTCCTGTGATGAAGATAGTTTCGGTCATGGTTCAACGATGGCGAATGGGATACCGCAAAGAACGCCAGAAGCGCGAAGGGGTGTGTCATCCTTTGCGCTCTTCGCGTCCTTTGCGGTTGGGAACAGGCTAATCTACACCGCCCTCCGATGCGATGCGGTAGGCGCACTCGGCGAGTTCGCGCAGCCGCTGTGCTTCGACAGAAAGCCCCCGGGCGCGCTTCATGTACTCGAAGGACTGGGTATAGAGCCTGGCGGCGTTCTCCCATTCGTGGGTGAACTCGGCGATACGGGCAGCCTGTTCCAGCGCCATCGCGGCCATTTCCCACTTGCCTTCTTCCACGTACTGGGCAGCGGCCTTTTCCAGGTCCACTGGGCGCTGCTTGGGGAGACGCGGCTCCGGCTCTTTTAGCACGCGCTCGATTGTGGGGAGCAGCAGATCATACCAGTTGGACTTGGGCAGGTACTCATAGAAATCGAGTTGAGCAGCGCGGGCCTCTGTTTCCAGCGAGGCGTAGCCGGTGAAGATGATTACCCGCAACTCCGGCTGGAACTGGCGCAGTATTGCTGCCACCTGGAAGCCGTCCATTTCGGGCATCTTCATATCCAGCAGGGCCACATCGCATTTGGTCCCCCGCGCTTTGTCCACGGCCTCGCGTGCACTGCTGGCCGCGATCACCTCGTACCCGGCCTGCTTAAGGTAATTCTCCAGGCTCTCAAGCGCAAGCAGGTCATCATCCATCACCAATATTTTAGCCGACATTTACACCTCCTCGATTGATAATATTCAACCTGTCTTCCCGCAGGTCAAAAAGCTGCCGCAAATCAGAGTGCGCGATGTATGATGAGGCATCTTCGCATTGCGTTCCTGCCTGCGGGAAGGTGACAGGCCATCAGGAACGTGGTTTCGCTGATACAGGTAAGTACACCGTGACGGTGGTCCCCTCGCCAACGGTGCTGCTTATCTCGATGCGCCCGCCGTGGTTCTCGATGTTGCGACGGGCGACATAGAGTCCCAGCCCACTCCCTTTAACACCGTTCCTCCAATCGGAAAAGCCGATGCGAAAGATTTTCTGGAGCGTAGCAGGGGGAATGCCCACGCCAGTGTCCTGGATTTCAGTACGTACCCATCCGGTCCTGGCCCCCCCTTCGTCCAGGGAAGCGCTATACTGCGTGCGCAGCGTTAGCGTTCCCCCATCCGGCATAGCACGGCCAGCATTGGTCAGCAGGTTGTGGAATGCTCGCTCCAATTGCGCACGGCTGCCGGTCAGTGGAGGGATATTTTCGCCCCACTCGCGCACGATCGTGACATTGGGATTACCGTAAGAGAATTCCTGCAACAGCCTCTCCAGCAAACGGTGCAGGTCAAGCGGCTCCCAGCGCCAGACCTCGCTGCTATCCAGCGCGATCGCTACATGGCCCAGGTCGTCGGCAAGGCGCTTGATGCGGCCCAGAATCTGCTGGATGACTTCTATGGAACGTTCAGCCTCCGGGTCTCCGGCTACCTTGCGTGCCAGTGCCTGGACCCGCTGGGTCAGCACGAAGAAAGTGGACCCCCCTATGTCGTGGCCCACCTCGCGGGCCAGGAGACGGAGCTCCTCTTCAACTTCCTGCTTACGGCGGCGCAGCTCCTGCCATTCAAACCCGCGTTCAATGCGCACCACCCATTGATCCAGCGGTTCGGACTTGTTGACGAAGTCCTTGGCCCCGCCACGCATAGCTGCCACTACGTTCTCGTACACGCCATAGGCGCTGAGCATAATGACATAGGTTTGCTCCAGCAGGTGCCGCTCCTGCATCAGTCTGAGCACTTCCATGCCGTCCAGCCCGGGCATGTTAATATCGAGCAGCATCACGTCGAAGGAGGTTTCCTGAAGCCGGGCCAGCGCTTCCTCACCGCTGGCGGCGGCTTCCACCTTCCACCCGCGCGCGGCAAACTCCGGGGCGCTCAGGAAAGCAACGATCTCCTCGCGGAAAAACGGTTCGTCGTCTACGGCCAGGATCGTCTTCTCTTCCATAGTACCACCCTATGGCTGCAACGGCAGCTCCAGCATCAAGCAGACCGTCTGCCCGGTAATATGCCAGGCCAATGTCCCTCCATACTGTTTCTCCACCGTTTCCTGGGCCAACCCCCACTCGAAGTAAAACGGTGAGAGCTTCTCCGAGGCCCCGGCTTCTGTGGTAGTGGCAGCCAGGATGCGCTCTGCATAGGGGGCTACGGGGGCACAAATGCGAGTGCAAGCCCGTTTACCATCGGAAGATACGAAGGTACGTACTTCAATCAGCCCCCCTTGCTCGTCCAGCGTCTCCATCACCATCCGTAGCCCGGTCACCAGGACGCCGAACATCTCGTTAGGTTCGATGAGCAGCGGAGGGATTTCTCCATGGAAGGTGTGCACCTCTACCTTGCGCCGCTGGCGCTCGGCGGCCAGCCAGATCAGCACCTCCCGTACCATCTGCTTCCAGTTAACCGCGGTACGGGTGAAGCCCACATGTTGCGAGCACTTGACCAGTTCCAACAATTGGTCGCTCACCTGGTTCAGGCTCGTCTGGATCACGTCCAGCCGTCGCCGCACCTGGGCCTGCTGCTGAGGGGAGCCGCCCGCCAGGCACTCCTGAAGGTTCGCGTTCAGGTTGGCCGCGGCCAGGCGTGCCACAGCCAGCGGGTTGGCGGTCTCGTGGAGAATGCGCTGGGCGAGCGTGCCAAAGGAGGCGATACGCTGCATGCGCATCGTGGTCACGCTGACCTCGCCGAGTGCCTTCAGGTAACGCGCCCCTTCCAGCACCCCACAGATGGCCGTGGCAAGCAGGCGCAGATACCTTTCGTCATCGTCAGTGAACCAGTCTCGGTGGCCTGGACGGCTGGGAATTTTGTTGACCAGCTCCAGCGTCCCCAGCACCTCGTTACCCAGCCGCAGGGGCACGCCGACGTAGGAGCGGTAGAGGCCGGACGGCAGATAGGCTGCGATCTTCGCGATGTGAGGATCGTTCCATCTCTGCAGGTCGGATGGCGCGCGTGCCTGAAGCGTCTCGCCGGTAAGGATGATGTGGCCGGTCAACCCTTCCCCCGCCACATATCTGAGCTTGCCCAGCAGCGTCTCGGGCGGTCCACTGGCTGCCCTCAGGGCGACGCGATGGACATCATCCTCGGTTTGCAAATAAATGAGACAGGCCTCGGTACGGAAGCCCCGGCGCACCCGGTCGGCGACCACACCGAGCATCTCGGTGATGGAGCGGCGCGGGTCCAGCTCGCTGCTGATGTCCAGTAACAGCTCGAAGTAACGTGCGCGCCGCTTTTCCTGCTCGTAGCGCTGTGAGTTTTCGATGGCAATGCTCACCAGCGCTGCCACATTGACCAGCAGTGCTTCATCCTGTTCATTAAACTGGCTGCCCTCTGCCTTGCCGGAGACCCTCAGCACGCCGATCACGCTTTTGCCATCCCTGGAAAGGATCGGCACCCCGATATAGGCCCGACCGGGCTTAGCGCTGATCTCCGAGTACTTCTTGCTCCATACCAGGTCGTCGGCGATGCGTCGCAGTTCCTCGGTATCCTTGACGTTGGAGATGCGCAGGGGGCGGCCGTGCTTGGCGATCCAGCCGGTCAGCCCTTCGCCGGGTTCATACTCTATCCTGCCAGCCGATTCCATCTCTGCCTGTTCTAGCAGGCCGGTGGTGCCGCGCAGCACATAGCGGCCGGTGATGTCATCCCGCAGGAAAATGGACGATCCCCCGGCGTCGAGCCGGTCGCGTGCGTAATTGACGACCAGCTCCATCAACCGGTCCCGGTCGAGTTCGCTGTATATCTCCAGCAAGCGCCGATCGGATTCGATCAGTCCCATTTCAACCCCAGAGCATAGAACAATGGGAGGAGCGTGATGCCCAGGATGTTCTGCAGCTTGATAAGTATATGGAGCGAGGGACCAGCAGTGTCTTTGAGCGGGTCGCCGAACGTGTCACCGATGATCCCAGCCTGATGCGCCTCCGACCCGATGCCCCCGAAGTTGCCCTCCTCGACGTATTTCTTGGCGTTATCCCAGGCACCGCCGGCATTGAACATAAAAATCGCCAGCGTGGCGCCGACGACTTTGACACCGATCAGGTAGAACGCCAGCGCCCACGGTCCCATCAGAAAACCGACGGCAACGGGAAACGCCACGCCGACAAGCGTCGGCAGAATCATCTCCCGCAGCGCATGTGCCGTCCCGATGTCCACGCACGTTGAGTACTCCGGCGGCACTCGACCAGCCAGAAGACCAGGTATCTCACGGAACTGGCGGCGCACTTCCTCGACCATGCGATATGCGGTGCGTCCCACCGCCTTCATCGCCTGCGAGGTGAACAGGAACGGAATGGTGGAGCCGATCATCAGCGCAGCGATGTTGAGCGGATGGGCCAGGTTCAGGCTGCGCAGGAGGCGCAGCACCATTCCCTCCGGGTCCGCGCCACCAAAGGTGACGAAGCTGCTCAGATGTTCGCCAGACACGCCGGCCAATTGCGCCGCGCTGAGCAGATAGGCGAAGAGTATCACCACGCTGCTCATCAGGGCGGCGGACATGCTGTAGCCCTTGGTGATGGCCTTGGTGATGTTGCCGGCGGCGTCAAGCGCATCGCCCGCGTGACGCACCTGCGGCCCCAGCCCGGCCATCTCGGCAATGCCGCTGGCATTGTCAGCGATGGGCCCGAAGGCGTCCGCCGCCATAATGATGCCCTTCATCACCAGGATGCCCAGTGTTGCCGCTGTGATGCCGAGCACGCCAGCCAGTCCCCCGCCCATCAGGTAAAAGGCGATCACATTGACCACGGCCACCAGGATTTTGAGGGCTACGGCGCTCTCCATCCCCCAGGCGAAGCCATAGATGAGGTTAGTAGCCACGCCCCGCATCCCACCCCGCGCGATCTCCCGCACCGGCCGCAGGGTGATGCCGGTGTAGTACTGCACCAGCAGCGTCACGGCGAGGGCAGTGAGCAGTCCCAGTACCAGGCAGTAGAAGATGCGCACGTCGCGCATCACGCAGGTAGCCAACAGGTAATAGGAAAGCAGGCAGAAAGCACCGGTGGCGAGAAAGCCCACATTCATACTGAACAGCGGGCTGCGCCTCTCCGAGCCGCGCACTGCCAGCACACCAAGCACAGCACCGATAGCTCCGACCGCCTCACTCAGCAGCGGGAAGAGCACCGCCGCCCACCCATATCGGGGTGTGAAAGCCAGTCCCACAATCATGGCACCGATCAGGATGTCGGCGCCGGACTCGAAGAGGTCGGCGCCGCGGCCAGCCACGTCTCCCACGTTATCCCCTACCTGGTCGGCGATAACGGCCGCGTTGCGGGGGTCGTCCTCCGGGATGCCCTGCTCTATCTTGCCGACCAGATCAGCAGCGATGTCTGCCCCTTTGGTGAAGATACCGCCGCCTAACTGAGCAAACAGGGCGGAGAAACTGGCCCCGAAGCCGAACCCGACCAGCAGGTGCACGTGGCCTGGAGTGGCCGGGGAGACGCCGAAGAGAAGGCTCAGCCCGTAGAGGCCCAGCAGTGTCAGGCCGGTGATCGAGAGGCCCATGATGCCTCCGCCCCGGAAAGCGACCATCAGAGCACGGGCCGCCGAAGAGCGGGCGGCAGCCGCCGTGCGCACGTTAACGTGCACCGCAGCATTCATCCCCAGGTAAACAGCGAGCATCGAGAGGACAGAGCCAACAACAAAGCCCCCCGCCACCTCCCAGTTGCTCTCGCCGGGCATCACGATGAGGAGGAGCAGGGCCACCAGGAGCACAAACGGGGTGATGGAGATCAGCTCCCGGCGGAGAAAGGCGTTGGCTCCTATCTGGATGGACTCCGCCACTTCGCGCATACGTGCTGTGCCAGCATCCTGCCTGCGCAGCCAGAAGTAAAAAGCCACCAGGCTCCCCAGAGCCAGGAGTGAGGCCAGGGGGATGAGTGGCTCAACGAAGCGTGCCGAGTCCATATACTTTTCCTCAGGGGCTTGGGTAGGTAAGATTTTACCTCTACGGTCGGATAAAGTCAAATAGCGTCAGCACTCTCCAGCACTTGACAAGCGGGAGATTCTGGCATATATTATAATTGCGTACTTGTAAACCTCCGACTCTTGTTGAAAAACCCCATACCTTCCCTCCGACTCATCATGCTCCCACCGGGACAGATGAGCGATAAGGTATAGAGAGCAATCTCTATGCCCGCCGTGTTTGCAAAGGAGGCACTTGCTGGTTCGGGGCGTTGTCCCGGCCAGAGGTGGCTCTTTTTATTTTGTATCCACCCGACCGTACCAACTAGTTTCAGTAAAGGGAGGTGTACCATGCCCAAGATAATGCGCGTCAACATGACCGACCGCACTATCTCCTACGAAGATGTCCCCGAAAAGTACCGTCTGCTTGGTGGTCGTGGTCTCACGTCTACCGTGGTCTGCGATGAGGTGGATCCATTATGCCACCCTCTGGGCCCCAACAACAAGCTCGTTTTCGCTCCGGGCATTATCACCGGCACCAATGCGCCCACCTCTGGCCGTGTCTCGGTGGGTGGCAAGTCCCCCCTCACCGGAGGGATCAAGGAGTCCAATGCTGGCTCTGGGTGGCCGCAGTCGGTGGCGAGGTTGGGGATCAAGGCGATCATCGTAGAGGGCTATCCCAAAGATGGTGGCTGGTGGGGGCTGCATATCACGAAGGATGGGGCCACCTTCTTCCCTGCCGACGAGTACGTTGGGCGGAGCCTCTACGAGGTTTACCCGCTGCTCTTCGAGCGCTTCGGTAAGAAAGCGGATATCTGCTCCATTGGTGTGGCCGGCGAGATGCGTATGGCGATGGCGGGCGTGTGCTTTAACGACGCCCATGGTCGGCCTAGCCGCTACTCCGGTCGTGGTGGGCTGGGTGCTGTGATGGGCTCCAAGGGCCTCAAGCTGATGGTGGTGAATGCCGAGGGAGGGCCAGGCGTGGAGATCGCCAACCCCGAGCTCTTTGACCAGGGGCGCAAGAAGATGCTGGAAGCGCTGCGCCAGCACGATATCACCAAGCCCAAGGGCGGCCTGAATACCTATGGTACCGCGGTGCTGGTCAATATCCTCAACGAGGCTGGCGGTTATCCTACCCGTAACTTCCGCGAGGGCCGTTTTGAGGGCGCGGCAGCGACCTCCGGCGAGGCCATTTTCGAGAATAACAAGGCACGCCTGGGCAAGGAACTCTACAACCACGCCTGCCATCCCGGCTGTACCATCCAGTGCTCTAACACGTACTACGATGAGCAGGGGAATGAGATCGTCTCCTGCATTGAGTACGAATCCACCTGGGCGCTGGGAGCCAACTGCGGCATTGATAACCTGGAGGCCATTGGCAAGCTGATCTGGCTGTGCAACGATCTCGGCCTCGACACCATCGAGACCGGCGGAACCATCGCAGTGGCGATGGATGCGGGTCTGATGCCCTTCGGTGATTGGCAGGGGGCCATCAAGCTGCTGGATGAGGAGGTCCGTAAGGGCACACCGCTGGGCCGTATCATCGGCAACGGCGCTGCTTTCACCGGCCGGGCCTTCGGCTGGCATCGTGTCCCCGCGTGCAAGGGCCAGAACATGCCCGCTTATGAGCCGCGTGCCGTCAAGGGCATTGGCATCACATATGCTACCTCCACGATGGGTGCCGATCACACCGCCGGCTACACCATTGCCCCGGAGATTCTGGGCGTTAGCGGTAAGGTGGATCAGTTCGCCACCGATAAGGCGGACCTCTCCCGTGGTTTCCAGTACACCACTGCTTTCATTGACTCCTCCGGTCACTGCCTGTTCATCGCCTTTGCTATCCTGGATATCCCCAGTGGCTTCGAGGGGTTGATGGAGGAGTGTGCGGGTGTCCTGGGCACAGACTGGAGGACGGAGGATGCGGCCCGTATCGGCAAGGAGATTATTGACAAAGAGCTGGCCTTCAACCGCGCGGCGGGCTTCACCAAGGCGCATGACCGGGTGCCGGAATTCATGAAATATGAGCCGCTCCCGCCGCACAACGTCGTCTGGGACGTGCCCGACGAGACGTTGGACGCGGTCTTCTGGTGATAGGGTTCTTGACCTGAGCACCAAACCGCCGAGCCCCGTTAGGGTTCGGCGGTTTCTTTTGCGTATTCCGGTGGTTCACACAATAGTTTACACTTAAAAACCGCACAGAGCGCAAAGGGCGCCAGGGTACTTGAGAGATTTCGTGCTCTGCGCGGTGTTTCACCAGGACTCCCATGCCGCTCAGTACGGTGTAACCGCATAGGCCTCCCGTTGTTCCCGGAATTTGAATTATCCCAGCGACACCCCTTGAAATTGTTGTCTTTTGTGTTATCATTAAAGCTATCTGATTCCTGAGGATGGCCTGGTACAATGTATCCTGACAGTGAAATTCTGTTCCCATCACGCTGCATTGCTCAATTACGCAACCTGCGTGGCCCTAAATGGGCAGAGCTGGTTGATTACATTGCTTCTCTCGAGGACGGCCACGAGGATGTGCTGGGTTTTTCGCTGATGATGATCAACCTCGGGAGCTGTCTGACCTGCGACCTGGACAGCTACCGTGCTTCGTTAGGCTGTTGCACTTGTGCATCCCGCTCCATAGCCGGGTTCAAGGGGCAGGATACGGAACTGATACGTATGTTCGAGCAAGCGCGGGAGGAAGTGCGTGCTTATTTAAATTCCGGCGAAGTCCCGCCACCCATAGCTGCCCTGGTCCGTCGCTCGGAGACAAAGAGCCAGGGGTAGGGATGCAGGATGGTTTTCCTGCCTCCCTGAACTGCTGCTATGGATAAACTACACCGCCTCAAGCTTTTGCTGACGGCGCTCCTTGTGGTGCCACCGTGTCTGACCCTTGTCTCCGTCTGGTTGTTTCACTGCACAGGAGAGGAACGTTTGCTCTCTCAGGTGCGCGGAATAGGCCATCTGGTATTCGACCTGTTCCGCCCCAGGCCGGAAACGGCCTCATACGCGGCCATTGACCACGCCGGTGTGAATCCCTTTGGGATCAACGTCTTTCTGAATCAAGAGGTCGAGTTGTGGAAGCGCGAACGCACTGTGCAGATGGTCGCTGAGGCCGGCTTTCACTGGCTGCGTCAGGAGTTCCCCTGGGAAGATATTGAGATACATGGCAAGGGCGATTTTACCGATCGGCGCAACGACCTGGACGGCGATGGGACAGTTGACCCGGTGAATGCCTGGGCTAAATATGACCACATTGTAGAGCTGGCCGAGCAGTACGGCCTTGAGCTTGTACCTCGCCTGAGCAATCCTCCTGCCTGGTCCCGCGCACTTACCGATACCATAGGCACGTATGCCCCCCCCGATAACCTGGCCGATTGGGGGGATTATGTGTATGCCGTGGTTTCCAGATACCGGGGGCGGGTGCGTTACTATCAGTTGTGGAACGAGCCGAATATTTACCCGGAGTGGGGGGAGCAGCCGGTGGACCCGGAGGGCTATACCCGCCTGTTGTGCGAGGGGTACCGACGTGCCAGGCAGGCCGATCCTGACGTAGTGATCCTGAGCGGTGCTCTAGCGCCCACCATTGCACTCACCTGGCGTGATTTGAACGATTTTGTGTTTCTCCAGCGTATGTATGACGCTGGTGCTGCCGCTTGCTTCGATATCCTGAGCGTCAATGATTATATGCTGTGGTCCGGCCCGACTGACCGTCGGATGCGGCCGCTAAACGTGAACTTCTCGCGCCCTATTTACCTCCGCGATATCATGGTAGCCAACGGCGACGCGGCCAAACCAATCTGGATCAGTGAGATGAATTCCAACGCGGTCCCGGACGATCCGACAGGTATCCAGCGCTGGGGGGATTACGGCAAGGTGACGCTGGAGCAACAGGCCAGATATGCAGTGCTGGCCTATCAGCGGGTGATCGAGGAATGGCCCTGGGTGGGGGTGGTTAGTTTCTGGTTCTTCAAGCGCGCTTCCGACGCCGAGCGCAACCAGGCGATGTACTACTTTCGTATGGTCGAACCGGATTTCACTCCTCTCCCGGTCTATGAGGCTATGCGTGAGTATATCACTGGCCTGACTCCCACGCTTTACCCTGGCTATCACCAGGAGGAACACTGGGCAATCAGGTATGAAGGAGAGTGGGCGACAGTAGGAAAAGGGGTGGGCGCCTATCGCCTCGCAAAGTCGCCCGGGGCGATGGTACGCTTTACTGTCGAGGGCGCCTCGCTGGTGCTTGTGCCCGGTCCGGGTACGGGCGAGGTGGAGGTGTATCTGGATAGTGAAGCACCCAGGCGTATCTCTCTGAACGGATCGCCGGTGCCTCTGGTACGCGGCTGGTCAGAAAGGCGGCATGAGGTGACGTTGAAAGTAGTCGCAGGTGATGTGGCCATAGACGGCGTTATCGTGAAGCCAGCCCCGTTCTGGTGGAAGGTAGCGCTGGTGTGTCTGGCTTGCAGCATCCCCGTGCTCCTGTACGGATATCTTCTCCGACGTGGCCGATGAGCCGGTCCCTCGCTGTTCACCGTGTCGTACTACTGCTAATTATCCTTCTCGCTTGTGTACTGCGTTTCTATCGTCTCTCTGCGCAATCCTTCTGGAACGATGAAGGCAACTCCGCCCGCATTGCCGAGCGCCCGTTGCAACTCATCTGGGAGGGCGCCGCAGCCGACATTCATCCCCCAGGTTACTATCTGCTGCTGCACTATTGGCGTGCGTTATGCGGGCATAGCGAATTTGCCTTACGCTCCTTTTCGGCGCTGGTGGGCGTGCTCACCGTCGTATTTACCTTCTTGTTGGGGCGCAGGCTCTTCGATAAACGGGTAGGTGTGATGGCCGCTTTCATCGCGGCCCTCTCTCCGTTTGCGATCTACTATGCCCAGGAAGCGCGTATGTATGCCCTTCTGGGCTTGTTTTCCGCTCTCTCGACCTATTTGCTGGTCGCTGGCCCTGTTCACCTGTATCCTGTTGCCTGTGTGGCCGGGCTGTACACGCATTACGCCTTTCCTTTCGTGTTGCTGGTACACAATCTTTGGGTCGGGCTCTGGTGGCTGCGCCGGGCTGAATGGCAGCGGTGGCTGATGGCATGGGCTGGGATGCAGGTCATCATCGTGCTTCTTTACCTTCCCTGGCTGCCCATCGCCCTCAGGAGTGTGACCGGCTGGCCTGCTGCGGCGCAGGAGTACAGGGTGGGAGAGGCTTTGCTGGATATGTGGCGCGTGCTGACGGTCGGGCAGACCCTCCCCCTGACGCAGGCTTCGGTAGCTCTCGGCGGGACAGCGGTTTTGTTCGTTGCGGCATTGTGGCCGCGGAGGGCACCCGGTATGGGACCCGCCATTGTGGGAATGATGCTCTATCTTGTGGTGCCTGTATGTCTCATCTTTGCTCTCGGCCTGTACAAGCCGGAGTGGCTCAAGTTCCTGGTCGTCGTTTTGCCGCCGTTTCACATCCTTCTGGCGCTTGGCGCAAAAAATGCGGGGCAGTTGGTATCCACGCGTCCTGGGCTGTCAGTCGCTTTCTCGGTGCTGCTGTTGCTCCCCGGCCTGTTTCCGGTTGGTGTGTCGTTACACAACCTTTATTTCAACCCGCTGTATGCTCGCGACGACTATCGCGGCATCGCCGCGTTGATTGCCTCCCGCTTCCAGCCGGGTGATGCGATTGTCCTTAACGCGCCGAATCAGTGGGAAGTGTTCACCTAC
Source organism: Anaerolineae bacterium (assembly GCA_026418995.1). Taxonomy (GTDB): domain Bacteria; phylum Chloroflexota; class Anaerolineae; order B4-G1; family B4-G1; genus JAOAAG01. The sequence continues at coordinate 24,995 of JAOAAG010000237.1, read as the reverse complement.
TATTACCCTGATCGCGATGTCTATCCCGCTCCTTACAGGCCTGACCCGTCTGAGGTGGAGGGATTACTGCTCCCTCTGACAGAGCGATACCGGCGCTTGTTTGTGCTGTACTGGGGCGATGCTGAGTCCGACCCGCGCCGTTTGATCGAAAGCTGGCTGGCCGAGCATGCTTATAAGGCTACCGACAGTTGGCATGGGCGCGTGCGTCTAAGTCTCTACGGAGTGGCCTCTTTGCCAGCGCAGCCGTCGGACTATATGGAGAGCTGTTTTGGCGAGGGGATATGCCTGCAGGGGTATGCCCTGCCGGGACGCCAGTTCAGCGTGGGCGAGGTTGTGCCCGTGACGCTGTTCTGGGAAGCGCGAGAAAACATTACCGAGCGCTACAAGGTGACCGTGCAACTGCTGGATGGGAGTGGTCGGCTGGTGGCCCAGTGCGATACAGAGCCTCGGGCGGGGTTGTTACCGACCGATCGGTGGGAGGAGGGGTTGTCACTGACGGATCGCTATGGGCTGCTCTTGCCGCCCGCTCTGCCGCCGGGGCGTTACGAGCTCATTGTAGCCGTGTATCATGCTTTCACCGGCATCAGATTACCTGTGGAGTCCCTTGGTGATCACGTCCACATCGCTTGGATAGAAGTTGTAGCCCGCTAGGCCACTTACCAGGGTGCAGGTCATGCGCGGACAGGCCTTGGCGTACCACCGACTGGTTCTTCCACTGCACACTTTGCGGTTCAGAATCTAACCGCAAAGCGCCGAAGCATCTAACCGCAAAGTACGCAAAGGACGCAGAGAGAATCTAAACCCCTTTGCGCTCTTGGCGCCCTTTGCGGTTTTTATTGAACCGCAAAGAACGCAAAGGACGCAAAGGACGCAAGAATCTAAACCCCTTTGCGTTCTTTGCGCCCTTTGCGGTTTTTATTGAACCGCAAAGAAGGCAGAGTACGCAAAGGGTTTTCCATATTCTTTGCGCTCTTTGCGCCCTTCGCGGTTTTTATTGAACCGCAAAGAAGGCAGAGTACGCAAAGGTTATATCGGCAAAAAGTTCTGCATGCTTGCGGTACGCGCAGGTTGACTTCTACCGAAAATCGGGTATCATTGACTATATCCGGGCGGTTAGCTCAGCCTGGTCAGAGCGCCTCTCTTACAAAGAGGAGGTCACAGGTTCAAGTCCTGTACCGCCCACAGCTCTCAGACCATCAGGCTGCTGTGACTGCTACCTGTGATTAATAGTCGAGCGAAATGATCTACCTGGAAGACCTGTTGGCAGCGACTGGTGGCCGCCTGGTGGGAAATCAACATTGCCCCGCCCCTGCTCAGTTCCCGGACTTCTGTTACGATGTTAACCGCATCAGAGCGCACGAGCTGTTCGTGACCGTCAAAACCGAGGATGGCAGAGACGGTCACGATTTTATTGCCGAAGCTATCAGCAAAGGGGCTGGGGGTGTCCTGTGCCAGTTTCCCCCGGCTGAGCCCGCCTGTACCTGCATTGTCGTGCCCGACGTGCAACTGGCACTGTCTGAATGGGCTGCTTACGTCATTCGCAAGTACAACCCCAAGGTGATTGGTATCACCGGCTCCACCGGCAAGACCGATGCCGGGCAGGCTATCGCCGCTGTCCTCTCAAGCCGCTATAAAGTCTTCACCAACCCGCCCGACTTAAGTGACCGGCTGGGGCTACCCTTCTCCTTAGCAGGCCTGACCTCCGAGCACGAGGTAGCCGTGCTCGAGATGGCGTGTCATACTTTTGACGATATCGCCTGTTTGAGCGAGTTAACCCGCCCTCATATCGCCGTGGTCACCACGATCAATCAGGCTCATCTGGCCTACCTGGGTAGTCTGGAGGCTATCGCCCAGGAGAAAAGCCGATTGGTAGCGGCACTTCCCTCAGATGGCTTTGCCGTCCTCAACTACGACGACCCACGGGTACGTGAGATGAGAAAATATACCCAGGCCCAGGTGATCACCTACGGCCTCGATCCGAATGCTGACATTGTCGCCTCGGAAGTACGTAACGATCCAGAGGGAGTGCAGTGCACAGTACACTTGCCCGGTGTCAGCGGGCTGGGCACTCCCGGCTACCCGCCTAAGGGGCAGGTGCGCACCAGGCTGCTGGGAGCACACCAGGTCCATTCTATCCTGGCGGCCATCGCCGTGGGGTTGATCTGCCGTGTCCCCTGGGATGACATTGTGGATGTGCTTGAGGGACTGGAACCCGGTCCGGGAAGGCTGCAGGTCCTCCCTGCGGTGGGTGGGGCGCTGCTACTGGATGGCTCGGCTAGTTGCTGCCCCACAAGCGGTCTCCAGGCTCTTGAGACGCTGGCCCACTACCCGGCCCGCCGCCGTATCGTGGTGCTCGGCGATATGGGGCAACTGGGTGGCTACACGGTGGAGGGGCACCGCCTGCTGGGGCAGCGTGCCGCCTCGGTGGCCGATCTCCTGGTGGTCAAGGGCGAGCGGGCCGCCTGGATCGCCGACGCGGCCAGAGAAGCCGGTTTCCCCTGTGAGCGTATCCTTGTCACTTATACGGCGCGGGATGCGGTGCGCTACCTCAAGACCCAACTGAGGCCGGGCGACGTGGTGATGGTCAAGGGCGACGTCGAGGCTCGCATGGAAGAAATCGTCGCGGGGTTGTTGTCCAGGCCGGAGGACGCAGCCTGCCTGGTCAGGCGTGCAGACGGGCTGGCCGTGCGGGTAGCGCGTCCCTCCCGCCCTACATGGGTGGAAATAGATCTGGAAGCCATCGCTTACAACGTGCGGCGTATCCGGGATATTGTCGGCCCGGGGGTAAATATCCTGGCCGTGCTCAAAGCCGATGCCTATGGCCATGGCGCGATCACTGTAGCCCGCACGGCTATCAACAATGGTGTGTCCTACTGCGGCGTCGCTTCCGTGAACGAGGCCACCAAACTCCGCGACGCTGGCATAGATGCCCCCATCCTGGTGCTCGGTTACACCCCGGCCTGGCTGGTGCGGGAGGCCCTGCTGCGTGATATCACCCTCACCCTCTATGACCTGGATATTGCCCGCGTACTGAGCCGGGCCGCGCTTGAGTTACGCCGCACCGCTCGTGTGCACATCAAAGTGGATACCGGAATGAGCCGGCTTGGCCTGCTCCCAGACCAGGTGGTCCCCTTCGTTGAGGCAGTGCGGGACCTGCCCGCGCTTGACCTGGAGGGGATTTTCACCCACTTTTCCACCGCTGATGACGAGGACCTGGGGTACACACGCTGGCAACTGGCCCGTTTCCGCGCGGTGCTGGAGAGCCTGCAAGCGATCGGGGTAACCTTTCGCCTGGTGCACTGTGCTAACTCTGCCGCTTTGCTGCGCCTGCCTGAATCGCGCTTCAACATGGTACGCCTGGGCCTGGCGATGTACGGCCTGCGCCCCTCTCCGCATGTGCCTCTGCCGCCGGGCTTCCGTCCTGCGTTAACCTGGAAAACGACCATCGCCCAGGTCAAAACCCTGCCGCCAGGTACTTTTGTAAGCTATGGTAACACCTACCGCACCGAGAAAGAGGAGACCATTGCCGTCATCCCCGTAGGCTACGCCGATGGGTTTCGCCGCGCCCCGACCCACTGGCGCGAGGTCCTCGTGCACGGCCAACGGGCCCCCATTGTCGGGCGGGTATGTATGGACCAGACCATAATTCGAGTGGATCATATCCCCAATGTGCGCGTGGGAGATGAAGTCGTGCTGATCGGACGGCAGGGCGAGGATGAAATTTCCGCCGAAGAGGTCGCGGACTGGCTAGGGACGATCAACTACGAGGTGGTCTCGGAGATCCTGGCGCGGGTGCCGCGGATGGTATAGCCCTCAGGTGACGGTCACTTCGAGAGTGAGCGTTACCTGATAGAGGAGGTTTAACATGTTCAGCGGGGATTTGCTACACTTCCCTCAGGGTTTCATATGGGGCGCCGCTACCTCGGCATATCAGATCGAGGGAGCCTGGGACGAGGATGGCAAAGGGCCTTCCATCTGGGACGCCTTCTGTCGCCTGCCGGGCAGGATACGTGACGGCTCGAGCGGCGAGATCGCAGCCGACCATTACCACCGCTGGGAGGAGGACATCGCCATCATGGCCGAGCTGGGCCTGCAGGCCTATCGTTTTTCCATCTCCTGGCCCCGCGTCATGCCCACCGGCAAGCAAAAGATTAACCCGGCCGGCCTGGACTTCTATGAACGTCTGGTAGATAGACTGCTGAGCCACAACATCGAACCGTACATCACGCTCTATCACTGGGACCTGCCTCTGGCCCTTCAGGAGCAGGGAGGATGGCCTAATCGGGACACGGCCTTTTACTTCGCTGATTACGCCGCCGCAGTCGCCGCGCGTTTGGGGGATCGGGTCACCTGCTGGATTACCCATAATGAACCGTTCGTTGTGGCGGTGGTCGGATACATCACTGGTGAGTTGGCCCCCGGCATACAGGATCCGGTAGCTGGGTTCCGGGCCATCCACCATCTGCTGCTCTCCCATGGCCTGGCCGTCGAGGCGCTGCGAGCCTCCGCCGCCCGCCAGCTCAAAGTCGGCATCGCCCTCAACCTCAACCCCGTCCACCCGGCCACCGAGCGCGAAACGGACCAGCTCGCGGCTACACGCTTCGACGGTGTACTCAATAGAATGTTCCTGGATCCGCTCTTTTTTGCTCGCTACCCCGAGGATATCGAGGAATTGCTGGGACCGGTCTTCCCACGCATCCAGGAGGGTGACCTGACACGTATCTCCGTCCCGATAGATTTCCTGGGGGTTAACTACTACACCAGATCGGTGGTGCGGTACGACGAGAGTTTTCCCATTATCCAGGCCCGGCAGATACAACCTGAGGGCAGCGAATACTCCCAGATGTGGGAAATCTACCCGCCCGGCCTGTATGAATTACTCCTCCGCCTCTGGGCCGATTACAAACCGACAAATATTTTCATCACTGAGAACGGCGTCCCTGTCCCGGACGGGCTGGACGCCGACGGACGCGTGCGCGACGAGCGGCGGATTCGCTACCTGAGCCGACACCTGGCGCAGGCCCATCGCGCCATTGCCGCAGGCGTGCCCCTCCGGGGTTATTTCGTCTGGTCGTTGCTGGACAACTTCGAGTGGGCCCTGGGCTACACGATGCGCTTTGGGCTAGTGTACGTGGATTACCAGACGCAGAAGCGGATCATCAAGGAGAGTGGCTGGTGGTATGCGCAGGTGATTCAGGAGAACGCGGTTCCGGCCATCGAAGAAGAGTGACGGTCATCTTGCAGGTGACCGTTACCTTCACCCTCCGGCGATCAGGTGAATGACCAGCACCTGCGCGCCGTCCGGAATGAGATACGTCGCGTACTTCTCAGGGGGGACGATCTCCCCATTGACTCTGACAATGATATGGGCGAAGGTATATTTGAGCCGCTCCAGCAAGCTGGAAACGGTCATCCCTTCTTCCCACTCCAGTTCATCGCGGTTATTGATACGAATCAAGGCTCAACGTATCCGCTCAGGTGTAGATTACTCAGCCTATGAGCGCCCACTCAGTGACAGTATCAGTGGGCAACTGTTCACAAACTCACTTCTCAGACCACGTCTCAGCTTATCATAGCACGTATGCTCGACCAGCGCAAGCAAATGTCTGCTGAGCGTGGGGTTTCTCGCGCTGTATGGAGCTTGTTTCCCGGAGTGTTGACGTGGAGCAAAGACTATGTTATAATATTTACAAGTTAGTAAACGGTATAGATTTATAATGGCTACACCAGAACTGATCTGCGAGACACTGAAAGCCCAGGGGCGGCGGCTGACCCCTCAGCGCCGTGCGATCATCCAAGCACTGCTTGATGATGATTCGCACCCCACGGTCGAGCAGATTTTATCACGAGTGCGCAGAATACTACCGGACATCTCCCCGGCCACTATCTACAACACGCTGGACGAACTGGTAGAGCTGGGGGTAGTGCGCGAGCTAGACGTGGGACTGGGCGAGCGCCACTATGACATTCGCACCGCTGACCATGCGCATCTGGTCTGCATCAGATGCCACCGTGTGGAGGACGTGCCCTTCAATTACGACGCTCTTGGTACAGATGCACAGCACTTGCGTGGCTTCGCAGTACTGGAGCGGCAACTTATTCTGCGTGGCTATTGCCCCGAGTGTCTGGCTTCTCAATAACGTAAGTACCTTTGCGCTCTTTGCGCCCTTTGCGGTTCAGAATCTAACCGCAAAGAGCGCCAAGGACGCAAAGAGAATATAATACCTTTGCGCTCTTTGCGTTCTTTGCGGTTAATTTTTTTTCACCACTTCTCAGTGCCCGGAGAATGATTGCAGGAGGTAATCATGGACAAGTGGGAATGTCTGGTATGTGGCTACGTGTACGACCCGGCGGAACACAATAATGTTCCTTTTGAAGAGCTACCTGATGACTGGGTATGCCCTGACTGCGGGGCCACCAAGGATATGTTTGAGAAGATGGGTTAAACGAACAGACAGTGACAACATATATCATCGTCGGTAGTGGTGTCGCGGGCGTCACGGCAGCTCAACACATCGCGCGCGCAGCTCCCTCAGCAGAAGTACACCTTTTTGGCGAGGAGCCGTACCCTTACTACCGCCGCCCACTGCTCTGGGAGTTTATTGCCGGCCAGATAGAGCAGGAAGAGGTTTACTTCAGACCACCTGACTGGTATGCCAGGCAAGGGATCCATCTGCACCTGGGGGTGGAGGTCAGTAGCCTCGATATTGAGGCGCACCAGGTTGTATTGAAGGATGGAGCGCGTATGCGATACGAGCGGCTGTTGCTGGCCACCGGTGCCCGTCCCTATGTTCCTCCATGCGCTGGCATTGACCGGAAAGGCGTATTCACGCTGCGTACGCTGGACGATGCGCTGGCCATCAAGGCGTATACCGGGCAGGTCACGGCGGCGCTGATTATCGGCGGTGGACTGTTGGGGCTGGAGACGGCGCGAGCGCTGCGGCTGGCCGGTGTGCCAGAGGTGACGGTCATCGAGTTCTTCCCTCATCTGATGCCGCGCCAGCTTGATGCAGAGGGCGCAGCCGTACTTCAATCGCTACTGGAAGCCCAGGGCATACATGTGGTAACCGATGGCGTTGTCGAGGCGGTGCTGGGCGGTGAGCAGGTGGAGGGTGTCCGGCTCAGAGATGGAAGGGAATTGAAAGGCGAACTGGTCCTCTTCTCCACCGGCATCCGCTCTGAAACCAGGCTGGCCCAGGCAGCCGGGTTGCAGGTCAACCAGGGCATCGTTGTGGACCAATATATGCGCACCAGTGCGGAGGACGTCTTCGCAGCCGGGGATGCGGCCGAATTCGCAGGGACGGTCTACGGGATTATCCCTGCAGCCATCGAACAGGCGCGCGTAGCAGCGGCCAATATGGTCACGCCGGAGAGCACCGTGTATGCCGGTACGCTGCCGATCACCACGTTAAAAATTGCCGGAGCGGAGGTAAGCTCGCTGGGCGTCTGTACCCCTTCCGGCGATGGGTTTGTCACGTTGCGAGCCACCGACCTGGCCGCTGGACGTTACCGGAAGCTTGTGCTGCGTGATGGTCAGATCGTTGGCGCCATCTTGCTGAACGATCCGGGGCGCGTCCGGCCGGTCTCCAGGCTCATCGAGCAGGGTGTGGACGTGTCCGCCTATGTGGACCATCTGCTGGATGACGATTTCGACCCCCAATCATTGCTCCAACATACACTAATCACAGGAGGCAAAGATGCGTAAGATGACACAGTCCAATTTGGAAGCCGCCTTTGCGGGTGAGAGCCAGGCTCATATGAAGTATCTGATTTTCTCCTCCAAGGCGGAACAGGAAGGTTTCTCGAACGTGGCACGTCTTTTTAGAGCCATTGCTTACGCGGAACAGGTACACGCGAGCAACCATTTCAAGGCTCTGGGCTACCTGGGGAAGACGGCGGAGAACTTAGGCTCTGCTATCGGTGGCGAAACGTATGAGGTCGAGGAGATGTATCCTGCTTTCCTGGCCGTGGCCGAACTGCAGGGTGAGAAACCCGCCGTGCGTTCCAATAATTGGGCGCTTGAAGCCGAGAAGATCCATGCCGATATGTACGGCAAGGCTAAAGCCGCGGTCGAGTCCGGTAGCGACCTTCAGTTGGGCCCGGTTTACGTTTGCTCCCTGTGCGGCTGGACCGGCGAAGGGGAGCCACCGGACGAGTGCCCTCTCTGCAAAGCCAGTAAGGATAAGTTTATCGTTTTCAGTTAAATAGCCTGTTAGCCCGCCCTGAAGGACCAGCCCGCAATCAGGTATGTCAGGTAGAAGGAGGGTGAAAATGGCAGAACTTAAGGACAGTTGCGTTCAGCCAGCGCGTGGGCCCATTGTGCCGGCGGTTGAGTCCCCGGCTGTGCCCGAAAGCGGTGTGCTTATGAAGGAGGTCAAGATGGTAGCACGGGTTGGCCAGGAGGCCATTGATTTTGAGGCCAGTGCCTACATTGAGGGCGTCGGCTTCCAGAACGTCAAACTTTCCGACTATCGGGGCAAATGGATCGTGCTCTGCTTCTACCCCGGCGACTTTACCTTTGTCTGACCGACGGAGCTGGCGGCGGTCGCCGCCCGCTATGAGGAGCTGAAGGCCCTCGGCGTGGAAGTACTGGCGATGAGCACTGACAGCCGCTTCGTGCATAAGATTTGGCAGGAGCAAGAGCTGTCCAAAATGGTCAGCGGCGGTGTGCCGTTCCCGATGCTCTCCGATGCCGGGGGGAAGATCGGCAGGATCTACGGGGTATATGATGAGGCCGCCGGGGTAGACATTCGGGGACGGTTCATCATTGATCCAGACTTTGTGATCCGGGCGATGGAGGTACTGACCCCGGAAGTGGGTCGCAATCCTGATGAGCTCATCCGGCAGATTAAGGCGTTCCAGCATGTGCGGGCTACCGGAGAGGTGACGCCTTCAGGTTGGCAGCCAGGTCAACCCACGCTCAAGCCTGGCCCCGCGCTGGTGGGCAGGGTGTGGGAAGTGTGGAAACCTTAACGGTGTGATCAGGGCGGGCTAACTGGTGATTTGAGCCGCACTGCCTGCGGCGGTGCGGCTCCTACCTATCCTGTAGAAGTGGCCTTTTGCCTGTATGGGGGAAAAGACCCTGCGCAATCTCTATGCTGCTTTCGTGGGTGAGGCGAAGGCCCACTACCGTTTGCAGGCCTTCGCACGCCAAGCCGATGCAGAGGGTTATCCAGAGATCGCCGCGTTGTTTCGCGCCGTTGCTGCGGCTGAGGGTGTGCATGCTGAGCGCCACCTCCGTCTGCTGGGCGAGGCCGTGGTCAAGAGCACCGAGGAGAACCTGCGTGCTTCCTTTGAGCGTGAGACCACCGTCAATCAGGTCTACTACCCGCAGTTCATCCGCGAGGCGGAAGAGGAGGGCGAACGTGCAGCAGCCCTGACTTTCAGCCAGGCGCGAGACGTGGAAGAGGGGCATGCCCTGCTCTATAAGCGGGCACTGGCTGCTATGCTGCGCGGCGAAACCAACAGCTACTATGTCTGCCAGGTATGCGGGTACATCGCCGAGCGGGAAGCTCCGGAACGATGTCCCATTTGTAATGCACCGCAGGAAAAGTTCTTTGAGGTGAGATAGCAACGAAGCTCCCGCAGCCTCTTGACGTGGGAGAGGTGAGTGCGTTAGTTGAGTTCACACTTTGGGAGGTGAAGGATGAGACTGGGAGACAGGATTCAGGAAGCCGATTGGAAAAAAGAGAAGCACGTGCCAGTCATCGAGTGCCCTGATGAGGTGAAGGCTGGCGAGACATTCGAGGTGAAGGTGGGGTTGGGTAAGGAGATCGCCCATCCTAACACGACCGAGCATCATATCCGCTGGATCACGCTCTATTTCCACCCCGAGGGCGACAAGTTCACCTATGATGTCGGCCATTTCGAGTTCAACGCGCATGGGGAGTCGGTCGCCGGCCCCAATCAGGGTCCGGTGTACACCCATCACGCGGTCACGGCCTGGATGAAGGTGGACAGGCCCGGCACACTCTATGCCCTGGCTTACTGCAATATCCACGGCTTGTGGGAGAGTAGCAAGGAGATTCGTGTGACCGGGTAAGTGCTGCCTTGAGGCCACAGCAGGGTACCTCCCCCGGGGGTACCCTGCTTATTTTTGGCCTGCACGGCTGCGAGAGGTAAAACGGTCTGGCCTCCAGTATCCTGTGTTATGGTGGATGGTAAAAAGATGCCGGGGGACTTTGACGTGCGCGAGCTGCTGGCCAGATGGGGGTTGCGGCCAGATAAGGGGCTGGGCCAGAATTTTCTCGTGGACCAGACCATCCTCGAGCGCATTGTCGAAGCCGCTGCGTTAACCGACGAGGATGTGGTGCTGGAAATCGGGGCCGGGCCGGGAACGCTGACCAGCCTCCTGGCCCGTCGGGCCGGCCATGTGGTGGCCGTCGAGCTGGACCAGCGCTTTTTTCCCATTCTCCAGAGCGTATTGAAAAATTTTACCAATATCACGCTGGTTCAGGGGGATATCCTGACGCTTGACCCGGCTGCGCTGGCCCTGCAAGCTTCCAGGGGATATGCATCCGGCTACAAAGTGGTCGCGAACCTCCCCTACTATATCACCTCGGCTGTGCTCCGTCATCTGCTGGAGGCAAGTCCACGCCCCGCATCCATTGTGGTCACGGTGCAGCGCGAGGTAGCCCAGCGTCTCATCGCTGCCCCTGGCGAGATGAGTCTGCTGTCGGTGAGCGTCCAGTTATATGGAGAGCCACGGCTACTCTTCCGTATCAAGCCCGGGAGTTTCTACCCGCCGCCGGAGGTGGAATCGGCTGTGGTGCGCATTGTGCCACATGCCACTCCCCCCGTCCAGGTAGCAGATACGGAGGCCTTTTTCCGTGTCGTGCGGGCTGGTTTCTCCCAGCGCCGCAAGCAACTCCATAATGCGCTGGCCGCCGGCCTCGGACTGTCTCCTGACGATGTAGCCCTCAGGCTGAGAGAGGCAGGGGTGGATCCCAGCAGGCGGGCGCAGTCGCTCTCGCTCCAGGAATGGGCGACCGTGGTCAGCGCGCTGCAGGGAGGGCGCAGCGGCGCCACGTCCCTACTGGGAGGTGACGGCAAGGGTGCAGCAGCTCTCGACGAATGAGGTACGCAACCCCAGACCTGCGGCCAGCTCTACAGTGGCCGGGTCGGGGTAGGCCAGGCCGTTGATACCAGCCAGTACTGCCAGCCGCTCCATTTCTGCCTTGAGCGGCCCGGCCGGCCTGGCGCAGCCCAAGGTCACCGGTACAGCCGGGAACAGGAGCCGCGCCACCGCTACCAGCCGCCCCACTGTGTCGGGAGCCATTACAGGCGCCTGCGCCAGCGGCGTGTGCGGCAGCGGGCGTAACACCACTATCACGACCACATCAGCTCCTGTACGGCGGATGATCTCCAGCGCAGCCAATTCCCCGCGCAGTTCCCCGCAATGCAGGCCGACGATCACATGTGGTGCAACCGATAACCCCGCTGCGCGGGCTAACGCCAGCGTCGCCTCGTACTCAGCAGGCGAATGAGTGAGATGGAGCACCTGTTGTATGGTCTCTTCGTCCCCCACGACGTCCAGCAGCACCTGATCCACACCCGCGTTTTTCAGCCCCTCCGCCGTCTCCCGGTCCAGCAGGCCGGTATGGACGATGGTGCGCAGCCCCATGCTCCTGACGCGAGCGATAGCGGAGAGGTACGGTTTGATCGGCACCGCGCCGTCGAGGTTGCAGCCGCCGCTGATAAGCACGCCGGCACATCCCCGCTCGAGCAGCCGCTCTGCTTGAAGCACCAGCATCTCGGGAGTGAGGGCAGGTAGCATCGTCGCCAGCATACGCCCCCGGCAGTGTTCGCACTGCAAATCACAATGTCGCCCGGTCAGGCTGATGCTGGCAAAGCGCCAAGGGGTGTTGCGATAATGTTCGGTGGCGTACCTTTTGCCCCCCGGCACGGCGAAGCGCAGCTCTGGCGGATGGTACGCATGACGCACCGTCCAGGCCGCTCCCTGTAGCTCCGGCCAGGGAAGGTTGAAGAGGCGTTTCGCCTCGCCAGAGGCGCCTGGCGCCAGATGGGGTCGCGGGGACATCAGGCGTAGTCGCGCAACTGGTAGCGAGCCAGCTCCACGTCTTCTGGCTCTGGCTCAAAGGCGTAGTTACGAATGGGCTGGCCTGGCCTCTCGTTGCCAAATGGACGGTTGCAGGCCACTTTGCCATCCGGGCCAGGACAGCCGGAGGTCATAAAAGGCTCACCGTACTGGATCAACTCCTCGGTCTCCAGCCCAAAGTCTATCACCTGACCAGCGGCGTTAAAGCGCATCCCCTCATAGCGACCGTAGCCCTTGTTGATGATGTAGCGTGCCAGTTGCACCCTCCGGTAATGCCCAAAGGTCGGCTGCGGATGGTGCTCCATCGGAGTACCAGCTTCAGGAAAGAAAGAGAAGAGATGGGTGTGGGCCCCCATGTCGTGCGCGCGCTGAATGGTGGCGATCATCTGCTCTTCGGTCTCACCCAGGCCAACAATCAGGTGCACGCCTACCTTGTAGGGCCCCATCACACGGACAGCCTCTTCCACGGCGGCCCAGTAGTGCGCCCAGCGATGCGGCCCCCGGACGCCACGGCCACGGTAGCGCTCGAACAGCTCCGGCGTGGCGGCGTCTATGGCGATGCCGATCATATCTGCACCGGCCTCCCTGATCTCCGCCAGGCGCGACAGATCGCCGAGTAGCGTGGGGGAAATGAGCGCCGAGATAGGGCGGTCGGATGCGTCGTGGAAGCGGCGGATGATCGCGACCGTGTCGTCGAAGGCGCGGCGGTGAGTGATCATGCCCACGCAGACACGGCGCAATGCGTGTCCGTTGCGGTTAAGGCGGGCAATCACGTCATCCAGGGGATAGGTAGGCCAGTCCACCCGGATAAACGTGCGCTTTTCCGGCTCGATACGCCGCTGATGATTGAGGCCACAGAACGCACAGCGGGCTGCGCAACCCTCCGGATACGTCACCAGCAGGTTGAGCCCGGTCAGATAAGAGTTGCGGCGAAACATCGCCGGACGGTAGCCCAGCGCCATCGCAGCCGCCAGGCTGATCTGTACGTACTCAGGACTTTCCATAGTGCCTCCGTGACATCAGATGACGATCACCTGCACGGGTGAGTCACCTCACTTGGTGTGCGTCTCGCATAGTCTGGAAAGGCCACCCATGTCTCCCGGATCAGACGGCTTAACGCGACCGGGTGGTCACTCCAGCGCTCGTCCCGGTAACACCGCTTGCTCAGGGCATGCCTCAGCGGCCCTCCCATAAAGGCCGACCACTCTCTCTCATACTCCTCCAGCAGCTCCAGATCGCCGTTCCTGAGCGCCTTGACGCTCATCTCCCCTGCCAGTATCCCCCCCACGACAGCGGCGAAGACGCCCGCGCCGGTGATAGGGTGGGTGTGTCCTGCCGCGTCCCCGGCCAGCAGCACATTGCCCACCCGCATCTGGCCCACCACCCCGCCGACCGGGATGAGGCCAGCGGTGTGCCCTACAATGGCCGCCGATCCGAGGTTCAGACGCTCCAGCAGATGGGCGAGCGCCCGACGTGGCTCACCTCCCATGCCGCAGTTGACCCCCACACCGACGTTGGCCGTGTTCTCCTTGGGGAAGAACCAGCCATAGCCCCCCCGGTAAACGGAATCGAAGTAGACCTCAGTGTGATCGCGCCCTCCGTTCAGCGCTACTTCTACCTGTACGGCGTGGACAAACTCCGCGTTGACCTGCCCGATGCGCTTCCCCACCAGGGAGCGCGGGCCATCCGCTCCGATGAGGATGCGATACCCCACCTCCTCGAGCCTCCCGCCTCTCCTCACATACGCCAGATTTTCCCCCGGGAGCACCGTTACGGCCGGTGCTGCCGTCCACAGCTCGGCGCCGGCCTGGCAGGCGGCTACAGCAAGCGCCCTGTCGAACAGCGCGCGGTCGAGCATATAGCCGCACGCGGGCGTTTCCACGACCTGGCCATCGGGCAGGTGCGTGTGCATCGCACGGACACGGCGGGCGATGCAGCGCTCCGGGATAGAGATGTAGTGCACAAGCTGGGCCGGCACGTACTCCGCACACTGTACCGGGAGCCCCACGGTAGGCCGGCGCTCGACCAGCAGTACGCGCAGCCCACCAGAGGCAGCAGCGCGTGCGGCGCTGCTCCCGGCGGGTCCGGCTCCGATCACCAGTACATCTACCTGAGTCCGCATCTCACTGTGCAGCGGAGGAGACCCGCGCCAGAATCCGTTCCAGCAGGTCCAGTTTCAGATATGTTTGATTGTCGAACCGGCCGGCGTAGGCGTCCTGTTCACGGCCCAGGTCGTAGCAGGTGGAGCTATCTACATCCACCAGGATGCCGGGCAATCCGATGCGTTCAAAGTCATCCCGATGTTTGGCATAGAACGGCTCGCAGCAGCTTCCGATGAAGGCAGGGTGGCCTGAGGCTTTGAGGCGCTCCAGCGTCGCCTCAAGGTGCTCGTAGTTCTGGATGGAAATCGGTATCAAACCGTATCGTTCGGCGAGTTCAAAGGCTGCGCCGATGGAACATCCACCGCACAAAGTGCAGCCTTCCCGGTAGCGGTAGGCGCACGAGGTGAGTTTGGCGCAGTACGGAAGGAGGAGGGGCAGCGGTCCGTTCCGGTGACCAGGAGCGAGCCGCCGCTCCATGATCTCCGCCAGCGGCTCGACCACTGAGAAGACGTAGTTCACCTCATCCGGGCGGATGCCGTAACGGGTGTAGGTGCTTTTCTCCAGGGCCTCGCGCAGGGTGCGCACCATGTCGGCTGTGGAGACGCCGGGCATTTCGAGCTCTTCATTAGCGAAGAACTCCTCGACGATGCGGCCCACGGCCCCGATTGCGGCGGGGGCTCCCTTGAGCCGTGCCTCCAGGTCGAGGATGGCGCGGCGGGGGTAGGCGAAGAAATCGCCGGTGATGAACGCCTCACGGATGCGGCGTGCCTGCCTATCCACCACCAGCGAGATGCGAATCAGCCCCCCGGGGCTTTTGTAGAGCGCCCGCAGTTCGTCACGGTGGAGCAGCGGACGGCGTATGCCGTAGACCCACTCCTCGGAGCGAAAGTAGGGGAGGCGGCTCGTCAGCAGTTCCTGCTCCAGGGGAGTCAAAGGCGCCTGCTCGAACTCTACACCCAGCACCTCCGAGAAGCCAGCTACCAGCGCAGCTTTGATCTGAGGTAGAGGGGGCGCCGCGCCCAGCTCCCACGCCAGGCAGGTAACCCGCTCCCTCACCGATGCAATCTCCTTATCCTTCAGTTTCTCGGTGGGGATACGCAATGCACGGAGCATCGTATCCACATCGAAGTCCACCAACAGGGTGCCCTGGAACATAAAGGCGCCTTCCATACTGGTCCCACCGGTGCCGGAAATTTTGCGGCCGTGCACTTCGATATCATTCTTGGGGCGGAACGCTGCGCGCACTCCCAGCTTCTCCAGCCCCTTGATCGCGCCCTGGCACAGTCGCTCGTAGAGTAGCTCGGCAGAGCAGAGGAAACGGGGATCGTCTCTAGAGGCGAAAATTTCCCACCCCAACTGGGTCTCGTCCCAGAATAGCGCGCCCCCGCCGGTGAGCCGCCGGTTGATTTCAATGCCGTGCTCCTGGCAATAGGAGACGCGGATTTCCTGCTCCACAGCCTGATGGTAGCCGACCAGGGTACAGCGGGGGTAAAACTGGAGGAAACGTAACGTGTTCGGCACCGCGTTACGACTGCGCGCCGTAAGCACAACCTCGTCAAGAGCCATGTTTTCTGCCGCAGGACGCGGCCCGGTATCCAGTAACCGCCACTTCTCGCTCAACGATGTACCTCCGGACCCGAACCTCCGGTCCCCAACCCCGAACCCTAACCCCGCTCCGGCCAATCGAGCATCATTACCTGCACGCGAGAGCCAGCAGGCAGATGGTCCACATCCTCCGGGATGATCGCCAGTCCCTGCGCCAGTACCATCGAGAGCAGGATGCCCGAACCTTGGTCGCCGGTCAGCCGCGCATGATACCGGCCGTCCCTCTCCTCCAGGCTCACGCGCAGATAATGGCGGCGGTTGTCCTTGCGCTTGATTTCGTCGAGCAGCACCGCCTCCACCGTGGGTTTTTCCAGTTGGGTCTTGCCCAGCATTTTGAGAATGGCCGGGCGGGCAAACAGCTCGAAGGCGATCATCGCCGAGACGGGATTGCCCGGCAGGCCCAGGAGCGGCACTCCCCGGATATGGCCGAAGGCCAGCGGCTTGCCCGGCTTCATACGCACCTGCCAGAAAGCCATCTCACCCTCGGCAGCCAGTACCTGCTTTACCACGTCGAAATCGCCCACCGAGACCCCGCCAGAGGTGAGGAACAGGTCGGCGCCCTGCTCCAGGCCGGTGCGGATTTTCGCCGTCAGGTCGGCTATGTCGTCGCGGGCGATGCCCAGGCAGAGCGGCACGCCCCCGTAGCGCAGCACCTGTGCGGCGTTGGAGTATGAGTTGGCGTCGCGGATTTTGCCCGGCTGCCAGGGAGCGTCCACTGCGATCACCTCGTCGCCGGTGGAGAGAATCGCCACGCGCGGGCGCCGGTGTACCAGCGCCTCCGCTCGCCCCAGCGCGGCGAGCATGCCGATCTCCTGGGGACGCAGGACGGTGCCCCGTGGCAGTACCTTCTGCCCGGCACGAACATCCTCACCGGCGGCGCGAATGTTTTTGTGGTAGGGATAGGGTCTGGAGACGAGAATCTCCTCTCCGTCGCGCTCAATTTCCTCGAAAGGAATTACCGCCTCGGCGCCGGGGGGCACGGGGGCCCCCGTCATAATGCGCACGGCAGTCCCTGGCTGCAGCGGTTCGTTAAGAACATAGCCCGCGGCCAGGTCTGCCACGACACGGAGGCGGCAGGGATGCTCAGGCGAAGCTTCAGCGGTGTCTGCGCAGCGTACAGCGTAGCCATCCATCGCCGAATTAGCCAGCGGGGGGATGTCCATCCCGGCAAAGATGTCCTCAGCCAGTACCTGCCCCAGCGCTTCCAGAATCGGTTTGCGCTCCGGCGGCAGCGGCTCAAAAGCAGCTAATACCTGCGCCAGGGCCTCTTCCACGCTCAGCATCGGATAAGGCTCAACCTCCACGTTCATCACTCCATGCGCCCAGTTGACGGTCACTTCGGAAGTGACCATCAATGGAACTCACAGGCATCCGTGCCTGGTGGACGCTATCGCTGCTGTCCGCTTATCCAGCCAGGGTTCCACGGC
Organism: Anaerolineae bacterium; assembly: GCA_026418995.1. Lineage (GTDB taxonomy): Bacteria > Chloroflexota > Anaerolineae > B4-G1 > B4-G1 > JAOAAG01. The sequence goes on along the minus strand of JAOAAG010000237.1, from coordinate 7,803 downwards.
TCCTGTAGCAGCGTCACCTTGGCCTCTTTGACGCCTGGTAGGGCTGCCGCGGCGTTCTGCACTTGCCTGGTGATCAGGCCCGCCAGCGGACAAAATGGCACGGTCAACACCATTTTAATCTCGACCGTATCCCCTTCGACGTTAACCTCCCGGATCATTCCCAGGTCCACCACACTCATTCCCAGCTCGGGGTCCATCACCGGGCGCAGCGCCTCGATAACCTCCTGTTCGGTTGGCATATTTCTCCTTTCAACTCAACAAAGTATACCACGGCTCATGCCTCGCCCTCGTATGGAGGGTCCAAGGCGAGTGTATGACGTCCGTAACCGTCAATGTAGAAATAGATCTCCCGTGTCCCTGGTTTCACTTTTCCGCGCAAGAATGGCTTGGAGATATAAACAGTTATATCCTCTGCCTGGAAGCAGACGAACTCCTCCGGATGATCTGGCTTTCCCATCCGACCGGATGGGCCCTCGAAGATGGTTCATCAGTCCATGCAGACAGTGCGCCAGGCGATGTTGATCACACCACCGTGCTTGCGGATAAACTCCCTGGCCCAGGGTGAAGATATCTCGACCTTCATAGGCAGCCCTCAACTTACTCTAAATCCCGTTGGCGATGGCCAGCGCGCTCGCCAGCCAGCTAAACGCTACAATAGCCGCAGCGAGAGCATAATACAGCGATGCCCTGCCTACCCTCCAGGCGGGGATGACATCGCCGGCCTTTCTGCCCACCGCATAGCCAACGGGGAAGAAGATGGCCGAGAAGATCATCCATACCAGGCCCTCAGCACCGAGGAAGGCCAGCAGACCGCCGGGACGATTAAACGAGAGGAGATACTGGCAGGGCGCTAACCGCATACCTATCAGGTAAAAGCCCACTGCTGCCAACAACGCTGCCGACGCCCCACTCGCTACTCTGGTCGGATAGCTCTTATCCAGCCACCGTCCAGCCAGCGCCACGACTCCGCACAGGGCCACGCCGTCCAGCAGAACTGCCAGGCAGGAATTGGCCTTGCACATAAAAGAGACGCGCAGAATGGGTACCACCAGTTGCTTGCAACAGGCAGCCACCAACGCCATACCTGGCAACAACGCGGGCCTTCTGAAGGCCCCGACAGCGAGGGCCATCAGTCCCACTCCAAGGCCGGTCAGGATACCAGACCGGTACGGCACCTTGGCTATCTTCATTGCACCCCCCAGCACGACCTCGGCGAAGCCCCAAAGCGAACCAAGTACCAGCACCGCAACCAGGTAGTCAATCCATTGTGCTTTTCTTTCCATCGTGTAGCCTTGCCTCCTTACTCTCTGATTTAACCCGGCGCATTAACGCCCCGCGCAGCGGCTGCCGGGCAAGCGCAAGCCGAAGGCAAACGCGACGCGCGCCGGCTGGACGGTCGGCAGAGTGCTTTCCCTATCTGCGGCATCTACGTGTCGCCCAGATGCCCAAGCACCCTGACAACACGTGCTCACCAATCACCTTGTCTTCAAGATTGACCTGTACCATACTCATCGCTCTTCTTCTCCCCACCTGCCCGGACCGGCAGTTTCTCAGGAACTTCTCCTCTCCGGCGGGTATCCCCCCACCGGAGCAACCTGCTTCGTCACTGGCGCACATAGTCATCTGTAGTATCATACCACTTCCTGCGCCCAAAGCAAGACTGGCACGTGCGTGGGTGCTGCAGGCTCGCGCTGAAACCTGGTCCGATCCCCTCGTGATTTCACCACGCAGGCAGGGTTGTTCAATTCTGACGCGATCCTGCCCCGATCTGGCATCCTGTGGTAATCTATCGCCCCATCTCATCATAGGAGGCCGAGGGTATGCTCGTCAGCTTTTTGTTCAGAATCAGCGATCATCGTCGCAAGCAGGGACAACGATACCAACTGGGGCACATGCTGCTATTCGCTATGATGGCAATCTTGAGCGGCGCAGATTCATATCGTTAAGATTCACGCTTTCATTGAGACTGCGGAGACGACCAGGTAATACAGCGCAAGAATTTGGATGGGCCACGGGTCGTAGTGCGGGTCGCCATAACCGTGATGATATCTGAGGGTTTGACCACTGTCTTTCAGGGCGAGTTCCAAATGACGAGACCAGGATGGTGGAGTAACTCGTGGCTCAGTGAACCCCAGTCGCCCTCCGCGATGCAGTGGCCGAGGCGCGTTTCGAGGGTATAGTGCTGGATATGCCAGTTCGGCGTGGGGCATTGCAGGATGGCAGCGCAGTCGGCCAACAGCGTGTCATAGCGGCGGTGGGGTCCGTCCAACTCCGCGCGCTGTCGCCAGCTTCGCGTCCAGACCCTGCAACGCGACTCGCGTGGTCAAGTCGTGGTCACATCCAAAAACGCCTTCGTGAGTTGACCGCGGGTGTTGAGCAGCCCGTTCTCTGAGCCGGACAGCAGCCGCCCCAGGAAATCCTTCACCGTCAGCGGATCGTGGCGGCGCACGGTGAAGGTGTTACTGGGCGGGTCCATATAGAACGGGCTGCTCAAGCTGGCGGTGTTCCCCTTTACGATTGCCGCAGCACAAGCGGCAAGTAGATGTAATACCTCGCGACCGGCGCTACAGTACTGAAACGAAACAGGTATGGCGCGACCAGATAGTTGGCGGCGCGGTCGGCGATGGCAGTGGTCACCAGCACTTCATAGTCGCCGGTCATCAACGGCACGCGCGGTTGTAGTATGATCCAGTTGCCGGACGGGTCGAACGTGACCTTGGCAGTCAATGTTGCGCCGCCCACGAGTCGCAGGACGACCGTGCTGGTCGTGACGGTGGTTTCACTGAGCGGCTCGGAGACGCCAATCAGAATAACTGGCGCGTAGAGTGGGCCAAGCGCGTCGGTAAAGACGGGCGTCGCATTGACGGTGATGTCCTTTGTCCCGCTGACTGGGTCGGTCCACACCACCTGCGGCGGCGTTGTATCCCCCACCGGCGTTACCGTGATATAGACCTGCGCGGCGCGGCTAGTGGTGACGCCGTTGCTCACACGGAAGGCGAAGGCATCCGGGCCGGTAAAGTTCTCCGCCGGTGTGTAGATGAGGTTGGGCAGGGTGCCGCTCAGGATACCGCCATAAGGCGCATCAACGATCTCGTAGGTCAACGGCAATCCGCTGATCTCGCGGCCGCTCAGCGTGATGGCGAGCGGCGTCATGTAGGCGGTGGTCAGTTCCTGCGGCATGGCCGCCAGGGGCGCAACGACGTTCACCCAGGCATTGGTGGGCGTCTCCTCCGGCACGGAGGGGAAATAGACGGTGGCCTGATTGCTCACCACCGTGCCCGAGGGCAAGCTGTTTTTGAGCGTGACGGTGTAAGTGATGGCGCCTCTGGAATCGGGAGCGCCTTTCGGCCCCAATTCGCCGACGTACCACATCATCTCACGGCTGGCTGCTATGTAGATGCCGTTGCCGTGCAGGTTGAGCGTGGCTGCATCAAAGACATCGGGCAGCGGGTTGGTCACGTAGACGCCGTAGGCGCGGCCCGCCCCCTCGTTCTCGTAGGTGATGGTGTAAACGACGGTCTGGCCGGGCAGCAGGTCGCCCGCCGGCCCGTAGAGGGCGTTGGGGTCCTTTGCCTGGATGTTCTTCAGGTCGCGGCAGCGTGGCTTGCCGCCGGCGGCGGTTGCGCTGCACCCCTGTGGCTGCGCGGCTTCTGGAGCCGATACGGTGATCGCCTGCACCTGCGCGCGCTGCGCGTTCAGGCGCTCTTCGCAATTCACGCAGCCGGCCCCCGCGCCAACGCCGGCGACGCAGCGCTGTCCATAGGCGATGCAGGTCTGGTAGCCGTCAGGCACCCACATGCCGACGGCGGCGTTGCATCTCTCGCGGTAACAACTGTTGGTCATCCCCCCGATAAAGCCGCCGCTGTAACGCACCTGACCGGCCGTGCAGCAATGGGTGGATGGGTCGGCCTCGCAGTTCACCCGGCAATCGTAGAGGAATTCTTTGGCCGTGCTGACCGTATCCCAGACTTCATAGGCCGCGCCGAGCAGGCCGCCACCGCCGCTGAAGAACGATAACGCCGTCCAACCGACGATGCGCGCGCTTTTCTTGGTGACGAACTCCCAACTGACGATCTTCGTGCGACAGTTCCGCTTGCAGGCGTTGACCGTGCAGCCATCGGCGGCCATGGAGAGTGCGCTGATGGCAGGATTGTATGCCCACGCGCCCCATTCGCCGGTCGTGCGGGTGAGGAGATCCATGCGCATACCGCCGCTGCTGTCTTCCACGATGAATTCGCCGGCGTTGATCGTGTAGACGAGCACCTGGTTATTGTACAGGGTAAGGATGCGGGCGGCGCGGCGGGCCGTGTTGACCAGCACCGCGCCGAGCACAGTCGCGCCATCGCTGCGGGTGACGTTGGCCGCGCTGTGATAGGCGTAACCGGCTGCCAGCGCTGCGTCGTAAGCGGCTTGCAGGGCAGGCGAGGCGGCCAGTTGCGCGTCGAATTGCGCCTGTGTCAGTGGCGTCACTGTGTTGATTGTGACGGGCTGATAGTCGAAATAAGGCTGCCTGTCCAGTTCGCCGGGATTGTAATTATCCGCGGTGAAAATGGTGATGGTGCTGTCGCTGTAGTTGCGCTGCAAGCCCCACAGGAAGCGCACCTGGAAGGAGAGCGTGCCGGCACTGCCCGACGGCAGGTCGCCCAGTTTCCAGAAAAGCTGATCCCGTTCGCGCCAGTATATGCCGCCGTCGCTGACCGACACCAGGTCGCCCGCCGCCGGCAACTGCACCACCACCAGCGCGTTGCGCACCGTGTCGGTCAACAGGTTCATATATTGGATGGCATAGTCCACCGTTTGGCCCGGGCTGATGAAGGCAGGCGCCCGGGTCGTGAACAACAGGTCGCCCACCATTTGCCCGCCCTCCGGCAGCGCCGTCAACCACGGATCGAAGACCACATTGTCACTCACCTTGTCGCCCGTGCCGGCAGGGTTGAGCGTGGCGTGGGTTGGCCCGCTGGCGTCGCCCCAGTAGTTCTGGCGGGCGTACACGGTAGCAGAGTTCAGGTTGCGCACGCCGAAGTCGGTGTTGCCGGCGAACACATTGCCACTCAGCGCCACGCTCTGCGTTGTATCTTGCACCAACACGCCCACACTGTTGGCCCAGAAGACGTTGCCGGTGAGAATGTGGTAGCCGGTGCTGTTGAGGATGCGCAGCCCCGCGCCGCCGTTGTTGCGGATGGTGGAATTCCGCAGGATCAGGCTGCCGCTGCCCGACTTGAGCACGCCAGTATTATCCGACCAATATCCCGCGTAGGCCACGGTCGCGTGCTCCAGGGTGGCCGAGCCGGCGTTGCGCACGATGATCCCCCACCACCAATCGCTTGTCTCCGCCGTGCCGGTGAACGTAATCGGCTGGGTGGCCGAGCCGGCGGCGTTCAGCGTTCCTTCCACCACCAGCCCCTTGTACTGCGCAAAATCCACCCGCACGCCGGGTTGAATCGTCAACGTCGCGGTCGGCCCGACGGTGACGTCACCCAACACGCGGAAGGAATTTCCAGACGGGCCGAGCGTCATAGGCGCGAGGCGCGTGCCGCCGTTGATGCCTACGCCTGCCACCCCATTGCCGCTAAAGACGTTATCTACGTAGCTCAAAGTATCGTTGGAATTCTGCAAGACGCCGTAGCTGCTGTTGTTCTGGAAAGTGCAGTTCGCGCTCGTCACCGACCCGGCGTTGTTCAGCCGCAGGCCGTTGGTGTTGCTGAAGAAGGCCGAGTTTTCCAGGATGACGGCGCCGGTGTTGTTACTCACCTGCATCCCGTCGCCGCTGTTACCGTAGACGCGACAGTTCCGCACCGTCACCTGGTTGACCGACCCGACCAGGAGCGCCGGAGAACCGTATAATCCCGCCGAGTTGATCGCGCAATGATCAAAACGCGCCGCGCCCGAATCAATGGCAATCATGCGATACAGGCCCGGCCTGGGCGTCGTATAAGCAGCCGTGAAGGTGATGGGCTGCGTGGCCGTGCCTTCCGCTACCAGCGTGCCGCCCGTCACGCGCAACCAGACGTTGTCGAGGTCGAAGGCGAAGGTTGTGCCGGGGCGCAACGTCAAGGTGGTGCTGACCGGCACATAGAGATCGTAATCCAGGATAAAGGGCTTGCCCCCGATTCCCACGCCATCCAAGGTCACGTCGCGGTTCAGCGCGCCGGTGGGCAGGTACACGGCATCCGTTCCGTTGCCAGTCAGCGTCACGTCGCGGTAGATGGGATTCATGTTGACCGTATTCTGCTTGATGGCGAAACCGCCGTTGCCGGTCACAAGCACACTTTCCAAGGTCGGGGTGATCCCCTCGCCGCTAAGCACGATGCCGGGGCCGGCGTTAGCGCGCACGACGCTATGGCGCATCTGCACGTCAGAAGTCTGAATATACAGACCGGCCTCGTTGCTGTAGAGGCCGGCATGCTCCAGGGTGACATAGTCCAGCCGGGCGCGGCTGTTCGCCTCGATGGACAGATAGCGCCAGCGACTGGAACCATCCACCAGATTGACGGTCAAGGTGATGGGCTTTTCGGCTGTGCCTTCCGCCACCAGTGCGCCGCCCTGCACCCGCACCCAGACGTTGTCATTATCCACCGTCAGGGTGGTGCCGGGGAGCAGGGTCAAGGTGGTGCTGACTGGTACATAAAGGTCATAATCCAGGAGCAGAGGCCCGCCGGTGATGCCGGTGCTATCGAGGGTCACGTCGCGGTTCAGCGTGCCGGGGGGCAGGATAACTGCATTGAGACCATTGCCGCTCAACATCACATTGCGGTAGGTGGGGTTCATGTTGATGGTGTTCTGGAACACCGCGCGGCCGGCATTGTCCGTCACCGCCACGTTCTCCAAAAGCATCGTCGAACCTTCGCCGCCCAGCTCGATGCCATGTCCGCCGTTGTTGCGCACCGTACAGTTTTGCACCTGAACATCACTGACGAACAGGCGCAGCGCAGCTTCGGTGGATACAAGCCCTGCTTTTTCGATGACGCAGTGCGTCATCTGCGCACTGCCGCTCTCGACGGACAGGTAACGCCAACGGTTGGAAGCCGCGGTGAACACGACGGGATTGCCCGGCGCGCCCTGAACATTCAACGCGCCGCCTTGCACTCTGATCCACATATTGTCAGAGACCTGCACCTGGACACCGGCTTGAATGGTCAACGCGCCACCGGGCCGAACATAGAGGTCGGCGGTGACGCAGTAGGGGCTGCCGGCTGGCGTCCATGTGACCGGAGCGGTGATATTGCCGGAGACCGAGGTTGTGCACGCCTGCGGTGCATACGTGCTTGAGGTTGCATCAGTAACTGACGGTTTCCCACCGGTTTTAGCGAGAGCAGCGGCTGGGGCATGGAGGAGGTCATACCCGCCTGTCAGTATCCCGATCACTCCTGCGAACAGTACGTAGACCCCCAATCGCTTTGTAAAGTTGTGAAACATTGTTTACCTCTTCCCAAAAAAAATTGGGGATTAGGAGTTGGGGAATGGGGTTACCCATTCCCCAGTCCCTAATCCCCACAGTGCAAGTTTTCATCCAGCGCTGGTGAACCGCCGGTCAAGTCGCCACACACCGTTAAGGTGCGTGGCGCGTGGCGTCAGGATGACGCCACACCGTTCGTTTCGCCAGCGATGATCATATGCAGCCCACCTGCCGCGTCGGTAAAGTAGGCCAGTGTGGTATAGCCGCACGGGACGAGCCGGAGATGCTCCCCTGCCCTGACCACTGTGGGCGAGTAGCCGTCGGGTATTTTCCCATCGGAGCAATCTGCCTCGTCACTGGCGTCCATAGCCATGTATGGTATTATACCCTGTCTCTTATACACATCT
>JAOAAG010000197.1 GCA_026418995.1 Anaerolineae bacterium | reverse complement strand
AGGTTGGGACATGTTCCGTGTTTCGTGTTCCGTATTCCGTGTTCCGTATTCCGTGTTCCGTATTCCGTGTTCCGTATTCCGTGTTCCGTGTGCCGTGCTTCGTGTCAATTATACACCCGCTTGACGGGAGGGCAACGGCGGCGGGTGGCAGGGCCACAGGGTGGCAATGGCCGTCGCGTCTTGCCAGGAAGTGAGCTCGGACGCCTGTACAATGTATGGCAAGGCAACAAAGTGTCACCATTTTGGCAAAAATATGTGGTTGTGCGTGCAAAAGTTTGGTAAAATGTTAGCAAGTATGCTTCGTAGGCCCCGTCTGTATGGCTTGGGCATTTGTGTTCTGCGCTCAAGGCTTCCTGGTGGGTGTGTACTTTTGCTAGAGAGGAGGTGAGGGTGGGCAGTTACTGAGGAGGTGTTTTCCGCAATGTTCAATTCCCCCGTATATTGATCCAGATTCTAGAATTTTCAGGAGGGAGAAAGGATGACAGACAAAAAACTCAGCCGGCGTGACTTTCTGCGCTTCGGCGCGCTGACCGCAGCCGGTGCGGCCCTGGCCGGGTGCGCGCCCGCCACCCCGCAGGTGGTGAAGGAAACTCAGGTCGTGAAGGAGACCGTTGTCGTAGAAGAGGTCAAGGAAGTCGAGAAGGTCGTCACGGCGACTCCGCCGCCCCCGGGCGAGGAGAAGGTGGTCATCTTTGTCGGTTTCGGGACCGGCACCGCCGCCGAGCAGATCGCTGTCCACGAGGCGATCGCCGAGGAGTATAATGCCCAGGGCGGCCGGATCAAACTCGAGTTCCTCACCGTGCCCTATGCCGAGAACCAGGCCAAGTTCTCCACGATGCTGGCTGCGGACATGCCCCCCGATATCTGCATGCCCATCGGCGTTGCCGGTGTGGCCCGCAACTTCGAGGCCTGGGAGGATCTCACTCCCTTTATCAAGCGCGATAACTACGACATGAGCGTCTTCTCCGGCCTCACCGTGCAGATTCACCACTATCCTGAAAAGGGCCAGTTAGGCCTGCCCATCGGCATCTTCCCGTCGGTCGTCTTCTATAACGAGGACCTGTTCGATGCCGCCGGAGTGGATTATCCGCCCCACAAGTACGAGGCCCCCTATGCCGATGGCGATCCCTGGACCTACGACAAGATGGTCGAGATTGCTAAGAAGCTGACCATAGACTCGGCCGGGAACAACGCGGACTCCCCCGCCTTCAAGTGGGAAGAGACGGTCCAGTGGGGCTGGAACGGATGGGACTGGATGCATCCCAAGGAATGGGCCGGCAAGTTCGGTGGCCGTACCACGGGTGTCAGTGAGGACGGCAAGACGGCACTCTTCAACTCCGAGGGCTGGGTCAACTGCTGGACGTTCGCCAAGGATGTTATCTGGACCTATCATATCCGCGCTACTGGCGAGCAGGCTGGGGCCTTCTATGATGTGGCCGGCGATCCGATGGGCAGCGGTATGGTCGGGATGTGGGAGTGCCATAGCTGGATGGCCTGGGCTTACCCCTCCTGGACCGAGGCATTTAACTGGGATGTAGCCGCTACCCCGGCTGTCGAGGGCTTCCCCATCGTCGCGCCTTTGCATGCCGATACCTTCGTGATGCTTAAGGCCTCGGATCGCAAGGATGCTGCCTGGGAGGTCATCAAGTGGCTCTTCCAGCCCGAGATCCTGAAGCGGCTGTGCGATAACTACGGCTGTATCCCTGCCCACACCGAGCTGGCTTCAGGATGGGTGGACGATATGAAGGCGAAATATCCTGATGTGGACTTCGCAGTCTTCCTGGAGTCCGCTAACTATCTAGACCAGCCGCCCCATGAGTCCTGGACGCCCGCCTGGAACAGAATCTATGATGCTGTGGATGCGGCATGGCAGAAGATCCCCTCAGGCGAGAATCTCAACGTTCAGGAAGTGCTGGATACCCTGAATGCCGAGTGCCAGGGCTACCTGGACGAGTGGTGGGAGGTCTGGGGTTAGTTCTGGTGCCTGACCATCGTGCATCGGTTTACCATGCGTGATGTCAGGCGATGGGCTGGGCGGCGCTCGGCGAAAGCAGAGGCCGCCCAGCCTTTGTGGTACACATAACTTTGAAGCAGTCTCTTTGATAACGTGCTGGGGGCCTGTATGGGTGACAAAGTGCGTATTGGCATCATCGGTGTAGGCCAGATCGGCAAGCATCATCTGGACATCTACAGGAAGCAGGTACCTGACGCTGAGATCGTTGCTATCGCTGACATCAACGAACAGGAGCTCGACCGGGTTGCCGAAATGTACGGCATTCCCTACAAGTACACAGATTTTCGCAAGCTCCTGGAGCGGGATGACATCGAGGCTGTAGACGTATGCCTGCACAATAACCTGCATATGCCGGTGACGGTGGCCGCGTTCGAGGCCGGCAAGCATGTCTACTGCGAGAAGCCGATGGCAGGCTCCTACCGCGATGCCGCCGTGATGCTCCAAAAGGCCAGAGAGCTGGACCGCAAGCTTCTCATCCAGCTCAGGGACATTTTCGTGCCGGAAACCAAAGCAGCCAGGGCGATCATCGAAGCGGGACTGCTGGGTAAGCCGTACTATGCTCGCTCCACGGGGTTCCGCCGTCGGGGGAGACCGTATGTGGATGGCTACGGCAGTGCTGCCTTTGTCCAGAAGAAGGTCGCCGCCGGTGGTGCGATGTATGATATGGGCGTCTACCATATCACCACGATTCTCTACCTGCTCCAGAATCCCAGGGTACTGCGCATTTCTGGCAAGGTCTACCAGGAAACGGAGATGGACCCCGTGCGCCGGGCGCAGAGCGGCTATGATGTGGAAGAGCTTGGCGTGGGCTTTGTCAGGCTGGAGAACGGTATCACGCTGGACATTATCGAAGCGTGGGCCATCCACCTGGACGGTTTTGAGGGGTCTTTCATTGCGGGTACCCAGGGCGGCATCCGACTGGAGCCGTTCGGCTTTTTCTACAACATCGGCGATCTGGAGTTTAACTGCACAGTTAATCTCGAAGCCTTTGACTGGCGTCTCCATTCCCTGCGGGAAAACGCCGATGCTTACGATCATCCTCAGAACCACTGGGTCGCTGCATTGCAGGGTCGGGTCGAGCTGCTGCCTATCGCCGAAGTGGCCCTGAATACTATGCTCATCTCCGAGGGTATCTATCTGTCTGACCGGTTAGGCCGCGAGGTCTCGGCTGAGGAGGTCGAGGCTATGTCAGAGTCAACTGCCGTACAGCTTGATTGAATCAGGGTATGGCGTTGTCTAATTCTGGGGTGAAAGGGCGGCTGCCTTACACTCTGTCTCACAGTGTTTGATTCTGGTTGAAAGATGGTGGAGGCGAGTTCTCGCCGGGCGGCTCAAGGGAGGTAGAATGGTCGCTACAACTGCGAAAGGTACGACAGTGGCTGCAACTGCGAAAAGGAGAAAGGGGCTCACGCTGGCACGTCGAGAGGCGATGTGGGCTTACCTTCTCATCAGCCCCTGGCTCATCGGCTTTATCTGGCTTACTGCCGGTCCTATGATCGCTTCAGCGGTGCTCTCGTTAACTGAATATGACGTGATTAATCCTCCGAGATTCGTCGGTCTGGGAAACTGGATTTACATGTTCACAGCCGACCCGCTGTTCTGGCATTCCCTGAGAGTGACGCTCACCTATGCGGTTGTAGCCATCCCGCTGGGCCTGGTGCTGGGACTGACCTTGGCGTTGCTGCTTAATACTAGAATACCGGCCATTGCCGTGTGGCGCACAATCTATTATATGCCTTCAGTCGTGTCCGGCGTGGCGGTGGCTGTCCTGTGGAGCTACATTTTTAACCCCCGCTTTGGCATTCTCAACTGGTTGCTCAGCCTGGCAGGTATCCGGGGTCCTGGCTGGCTCAGCAGCACCGAGTGGGCACTGCCGGCGCTGATCATTATGAGCCTGTGGAGCGTAGGGGGCGGAATGATCATCTATCTGGCCGGACTGCAGAGCATCCCCACGACTTTGTACGAAGCGGCGACCATAGATGGCGCAGGAGCCTGGCAGCGTTTCTGGAAAATCACGCTTCCGCTGATCACGCCGATTATCTTTTATAATCTCGTCATCGGCATTATAGGCACATTCCAATACTTCGTGAATGCCTATGTGATGACCGGAGGAGGCCCGGCAAATGCTACGCTGTTCTACAACCTCTATCTGTACCGGAACACCTTCCGCTGGAGCCGCCTGGGTTTCGGCTCGGCAATGGCCTGGTTCCTCTTATTTGTTGTGCTGGTGATGACGTTGCTGGTGTTCAAGAGTTCTGCGATGTGGGTCTATTATGAAGGGGAATTGAAGAAGGAATAGAGGAGATGGCTAAGTTAACCTGGCAGAGCATTAAACTCCAGAGGCTTGTGGGGCAAATCGTGGTCATGATTATCCTGGGTATCGGTGCCATCGCCGTGCTGATGCCCCTTGTCTGGATGTTATCCACGTCGCTGAAAACAAGGTCAACTTCCACCGAGTTCCCGCCCAAGTGGATCCCTCTGGACGCTAAGAAGGTGGTCATCGGCGAGCGGGAGTATTTTATCTACTCCATACCGGTCGAGGGGAAGATGCGTGAGCTGGCTCTGTTCCAGAAAAGAGGGCCGGTAGGCATCTTCGTTAACCCGGACAACCCCAAGGAGCGGTATGAGATAGATGTGCAGAAAGGGAAGCGTGTTTACGAGGTCAAGTTCCACTGGGAAAACTACCCTGAGGCACTTACAACGGTGCCGTTCGGCACTTACATATGGAACTCTATTATTTACGTGGTGGTGACCACAATAGGGACAGTGGTCTCCTGTACCATCGTGGCCTATGGCTTTGCGCGCTTCCGTGCTAAAGGCCTGAGCGTGCTCTTCCTGCTGCTGCTGGCGACCATTATGCTGCCTCCCCAGGTGACTCTGATTCCTCAGTTTGTTCTGTTCACCAAATTCGGATGGTATGACACACTCTACCCGCTGCTCGTGCCGGCCTTCTTCGCCAACGCCTGGAACGTTTTCCTGTTACGTCAGTTTTTCATGACCATCCCTCTGGAACTGGATGATGCGGCACGCATTGATGGCTGTGGGCCACTGGGTATCCTGTGGCATGTGATCCTTCCCCAGTCCTTCCCAGCGCTGGCTACGGTAGCCATCTTCCACAGCCTGTGGGCGTGGAACGACTTCTTTTATCCCCTGATTTATCTCCAGAGCAAGGAGAAGTGGACCGTCTCTATCGGACTGCAACAGTTCAATTCCATCTATAGCCGTAACCTTCCCGGCCTGATGGCCGCCTCGACGATGACGTTGATCCCGACCGTGGTGATCTTTTTCGTCGCCCAGAGGTTGTTCATTCAGGGCGTGGTGATTTCGGGGATCAAGGGGTAAAGTTATCGAATGATGAAGCTTTGGGTACAGCGTATCGCAGTGGTCATCACGGTGATGTCGCTCTGCGCCGGGTCAACCCCGGCGTTTGCGCATGTGCGACCGGTTGACATAGCGCGCTTCTCCAGGCTGGGGGCACATCCCTATCAGTGGGGATATCAGCCTCCTGAGCCTTATTACGCCGAACGGCTGCGCGAATATGAGTCTAAGGGATACCAACCGGTGCCGGGCGTGTGGATAGATATACCGGCCATCCAATACTCGGCACAGTACCAGGCTAACCTGAAGGAGATGAGCGGCGTGGGCGGGCGCCCCGGGACTGTGCTGGCCTGGCTGGAGGGCGAGGAGGAGGGATGGGTCGAGTGGACATTCGATGTCCCACAGGCTGGCCTGTACAATCTGGCGCTGGAATATTACCCCCTGGAGGGAAAACGGGCCTCCATCCAGAGAGAATTGCAGATTGACGGCGTATATCCCTTTGTGGAGGCACGCCGCCTGGTCTTTGAGCGTACCTGGCAGGACGCCCATCCCCCCGTGCGTGATAACCAGGGCAACGATATCCGCCCTTCGCAGCGTGAGGCTCCGCGCTGGCGCTTTCAAATTCTTGAGGATGCGCTGGCGATGTACCGCGAGCCGTATCTTTTTTACCTGGAGGCTGGTCCTCACACCGTCCGCCTGAAGATGATCCGCGAGCCGATGGCCATCGCGCGCCTGACCCTGCTCTCGCCGCCGGATATTCCTCCCTATGAAGTTGTCAAAGCCCGCTACGAAGAGGCTGGTTACAAACCGGCCCAGGATGTGATGCTTATCATCGAGGGAGAGGAAGCGCTCTATAAGTCCACTCCTACACTGACCCGCAACTACAGCCCTGACCCCTCGGCCAACCCGCCGGCGGAGGGTAACTTCAGGCTCAATGTCTTCGGAGGGTGGCGCTGGCGCAGGCCCGCTGAGCGGGCCACCTGGCGCTTCAGCGTGCCGCAGGATGGCCTCTACAAGATCGGCATTAAGTTCTGGCACGGCGACTGGACGCATATGCCGGTCTTCCGTGCGCTGACCATTGATGGTGCATACCCCTTCGACGAGGCGCGGGAACTGGCCTTCCCCTACGATTGGAACTGGCAGCTCCGCACGCTGGGAGACCCGGAGACAGGCGAACCCTATCTGTTTTACCTGACGGCAGGCGAGCATGAGCTGGAGATGCGCTCGGTGGTGGGTCCAGTCGCCGAGACGGTGCGCACCATCGAGGGGGTAACGCGGGAGATGTCAGACCTGGCGCGGCGCGTGATCCTGCTCACCGGTTCGGAGCCAGACCCGCTGATGGAGTGGGATATGGAAAAAGAGATTCCCGATCTTGTGCCGCGCCTGCTGGCGATGGCCGAGGCACTCGAGCGGGAGGCGGAACGCCTGACCCAGGTGGCGGGACGGCGTCCGAACAGCGCCAATACGCTCATTGAGGTGGCCTACCAGTTGCGCAATATGGCGGCTAAGCCAGATACGGTGCCCAACCGCTTGCTTCAGCTCAGCGAGACCCAATCTATGCTGGGCTACTGGGCGCTGGACCTCCAGGAAGGCATGTTTGAAGTGGATAGCATCATCATCGCCTCGCCGGATGCGGAGATGCCCCCCGGCGATGCTGGTCTGCTGGCCGACCTCCGCCTGACCCTCATCAATCTCATCGCCTCTTTCCGTAAGGAGTACACCGTCATCGGCAACGTGTACGACGAGGAAAGCGCTGGCGAGGCCGTCGTCCTCGAGGTGTGGATGGCACGTGGCCAGGAGTGGGGCAAAATTGTTAAAGAACTGATCGAAGAGACCTTCACGCCCCAGACCGGTATTCTGGTCAATCTGCACATTGTCCCGCCTGGCTCCCTGGGTGCTGGTGATATGAGTGTGCTTTTGCTGGCTGCCACGGCGGGCAAGGCGCCGGACGTGGCCTGCTCGGTCAATCCCAACTTGCCGGTGGAGTTTGCTATCCGTAATGCCCTGGTACCGTTGAACCAGTTTGAAGGATATGAGGAAGTGGTCACCCGCTTCCGGCCCGGAGCATTGATCCCCTACCAGTATCGCGGCAACGTGTACGCCCTGCCCGAGACCCAGAACTTCAATATGCTCTTCTACCGCACCGATATCCTGGCAGCGCTGGGGCTGGAGCCGCCCCAGACGTGGGAAGAGCTGTACGATATGATGTGGATCCTGCACCAGCATGGGTTTGACTTCTATTACCCGCCTGGGCCGGATGGGCTGACCCCCTTCCTGTTCCAGCACGGAGGCGACTACTATACCGAGGACGGTCTGCGTTCGGCGCTGGACCGGCCGGAAGGGTTGATAGCCTTCAAGGAATGGACAGCGCTGTATACTAACTATCACATCCCCAAGTATGCGGATTTCTTCAACCGTTTTAAGACGGGTGAGATTCCCATCGGCATCGCCGACTACTGGACGTACATCCTGCTCTCGACGGCAGCTCGCGAACTGATGGGCCGCTGGCAAATGGCGCCGATCCCGGGTGTCCGTATGCCGGATGGCACGATCAACCGCTCCACCGGTGGCTCCGGCAACGCGGTGGTCATTTTCAAGCAGTCCGAGCATCCCCAGGAGGCCTGGGAATTCGTCAAGTGGTGGACTTCAACCGAGACCCAGTTGCGCTACGGGATCGAGCTGGAGGCCCTGCTGGGGGTCGAGGCACGCTGGAACACGGCTAACGTCGAGGCCCTGAGGGGGCAGCCCTGGCCACGGCAGGATATTGAAGCGGTGATGGAGCAGTGGGCATGGTTCCGCGAGCGGCCCGTTGTGCTGGGAGGCTATTTCACTCCCCGCCATATAGATAACGCCTGGAACAAAGTGGTGCTCCAGGGCGCTAACGAGCGCGAGGCGCTTGAGGAAGCTATCCGGCTGATCAACCGCGAGCTGCGCAAGAAGCAGGAAGAGTTTGGGATTGTAGAGTAGTGCGCGTTGCGTATTCCGTGGGGTGAGTGATGAATGGGCTAAGAAGCCGCTGGCAGGCGATTCGCTATGCGTGGCACGAATATCATACGATGTACCTGTTTATGCTGCCGTTCACCCTGCTCTTTGTGGTGTTCGTGGTCGCGCCGGTGCTGACGGCGGCCTATCTGAGCTTCACGTATTTCAACGTGCTGGAGCCACCGCGCTGGATCGGCCTCTCCAATTACCGGCTGCTCTTTGTAGAAGATGATATATTCTACCAGCATGCACTCAAAAATACCTTCATATTCGCCATCATCACCGGACCACTGGGGTACGTCATTTCCTTTACCTTGGCCTGGTTCATCAACCGCCTGCGCTTCCGCCAATTGTATACGCTGGCTTTCTACACCCCATCTATCACCAGCGCCATCGCCATGTCGGTGATCTGGCTCTACTTCTTCGCCAACGACCGCTACGGGCTGCTCAATTATCTGCTGATGGAGATCGGCCTGATCACCGAGCCGGTGGCATGGCTACGGGAACAGTCCACTATCCTGCCGGTCATTATGATTGTTTCGTTGTGGATGAGCATGGGCACCGGCTTCCTCGTCTTTCTGGCGGGCTTGCAGGACGTGCCGCTCGAACTGTATGAAGCCGGGATGGTGGACGGGGTGCGCAACGCGCTCCAGGAGGTGTTCTATATCACGATACCGGTGATGCGTCCCCAACTGCTGTTTGGCGCGGTCATGGCGATAGTGAACTCCTTCGCCGTGTTCGGCATTGCGGCGCAAATCGCCGGCCTCCCCAGTCCCCTGTACGCTGGCCATACTATTGTCGCCCACCTGTATGACTACGGCTTCATCCGTTTCGAGATGGGTTATGCGGCAGCTATCGCAGTAGTGTTGTTCTTGCTCACCTTCTTCCTGGGCCGGGTGGCGATGCGGATTTTCAGCGAGCGGTAATAGGGAGTGCGCAATGAAAAAGAAGTATCAAGCAGGACGCCGCCGAGAAGCAACCACATGGGAGTATCTGGTGCTCACCGTTCTGGCCTTGATCACGATGCTCCCTATTGTCTACATGGTTTCGACTGCCTTCAAGCCGCTGGAGGAGATGTTCCTCTACCCGCCGCGCTTCCTGGTGCGTCATCCTACGCTGCGCAATTTCGCCGAGCTGTTGATCGCGATGGACGCGCTGTCGGTGCCGTTTGCCCGCTATCTTTTCAACAGCCTGTTCGTCACAGTGGCTACAGTGGTGCTCGGCGTGATTCTGAGCAGTATGGCAGCCTACCCGCTGGCCAAGTACCCGCGCATGCCAGGCAATAAGCTGTTTTTCTCTATCGTGGTTTCGACCTTGATGTTTGCGCCGGAGGTGACCCAGATACCCCGCTACCTGATTGTGGACCGCCTGGGGCTGATTGATGCCTATGCGGCGCTGATCCTCCCGGTGATCGCGGGCTCGTATGGGTTGTTCCTGATGAAGCAGTTTATGGAGCAGATTCCCGTCGAGCTGATCGAGGCGGCCAAGATAGACGGCGCGGGGGAGTGGCAGGTTTTCTGGCGTGTGGTGATGCCTCTGGTACGTCCAGCGTGGATCACCCTGACCATCTTCTCGTTTATCGGCACCTGGAACGACTTTTTCACCCCCCTCATTTTCACCCGGAGTGAGCAGATGAAGACGCTTCCGCTGGTGATGAGCACCATCGGTGGGGGGCCAGGCCAGGTAGCTCGCTGGGGCGCGGTCGCGGCGGCAAGTTTAGTGGTCACGCTTCCCACCATCATCCTTTTCGTGTTGCTCCAGCGTTATGTGATGGAAACGATGGCTCACTCCGGGATCAAGGCGTAGGATGTTAGTATGATTAAGGCGCTTCCTAAACGCAAGTATGCCGCAATCCTGGGCATTACGCTGGTACTGGTGCTCTGCGAGGTGGTCCCAGCGCTCGCCGACGGCCCGCTGATCCCCGGCTACATTATCCGCGACGGACAGAGAGTGCCCGCCCCAGCAGGATACGTGCTGAGCGGTGAGATCACGGGCGAGGGGCAGCCCTGTGGCCCTTTGTTGAACCCCCAGGACCTCTTCTTCGACCGGGCGACTGGCCGTCTGCTGGTGGCCGATACGGGGAATAATCGCATCGTGATCTTCGACCATGACGGCACGTATCTCTTCGAGATCGGCGGCGCGGAAGCCGGACTCAACGGCCCCCAGGGGGTGTATGTTGATGTGGATGGCAATATCTGGGTCGCCGATACAGGCAATGAGCGGGTGGTAGAGTTCGCGCCCGACGGTGCCTTTAGGGCTGAGTACCGCAAGCCGGAGTCGGACCTGCTCGATGAGTACGGCTTCAAGCCCACCAAAATCGTGCTGGACAAGCGCGGGTTTATCTATACCGTCGTCGGCAGCGAGGGTAACCTGGGCATCGTGGTGATGGATACGAACAGACGCTTCCGGGGCTTTTTTGGCCGCGCGAAGGTCAAGTTCAATCTGGGGCGCGTACTGGCCCGCTTTTTCGCGTCCAGGGCCCAGCGCCGTCGCATGCTGCTTGTGCGCCCCGCTCCGATGGGCAATATTCACATTGACGCGCAGGGTTTCATTTACGCCGTCTCGCCGGTGCTGACCAGAGATCAGATTCAGCGGCTCAACTCGGTGGGCGAAAATGTGTACGGTGAGATCGGGCTGCGCACGGGCGCCGGTCGGCTCTGGGATAAGTTGAGGGGCAAAGAGGGAATCGCGTTCGGCGAGGAGGAGATCAGGTGGCGCTGGGATGGCACGCGCGAGATCTCAGTGCCCTTTAACGTGGGCTCCATTTTTGTAGATGTGGCGGTGGATGAGGAGCTGGGCATTGTGTCTGCCCTGGACCAGCAGCGCAACAGAATCTACCAGTACGACCAGGGGGGTAATCTGCTCGTCATTTTCGGAGGCGAGGGATTGCGCGAAGGGGCTTTTTCCGTGCCGGTCAGTCTGGTGGCGGGCAGGGAGGGGCGTCTTTACGTGCTTGACGCCGGGCGCGGCAATATCCAGGTTTTCCGCCCCACCCAGATCACGCGCCTGATCCATGAGGCCAGCCATAAGTATTTCCAGGGCGAATACGAGGAGTCCGCGAAGCTGTGGGAGGAGATTGCCAACCGTAATACCAATTTTGCCCTCGCCCACTCCGGCCTGGGGAAGGCCCTGATGCGCCAGGAGCGGTTCCTGGAGGCGATGCAGGAGTATCGCTACGCGGAAGATAAGAGCGGGTACTCTGCAGCGTTCCGTGAGTACCGCTACGTATGGCTGCGCCGTAATTTCAACTGGCTGGGGTTGAGTATGCTGATGCTGGTTGCCAGCGGGGCGGTCACTGTCCACAGGGTGGGGGATGGCCTCAGGAGGCTGTTGAACTACCTGCGCCGGCTGCGCGAGCACAGTGACCTGCGCGCGGTGCCCGTCCTCCTGTTCCTGGCCGTACTGGCACGCATGGTCGGCCTGAGTGTGCTGAGCTTCCACTACCAGACGCAGCGCCCGGAGGAGATCCGCCTGTTGTTTGAAGTGGGTAAGATTCTCATCCCCTGGTTGACCTGGTGTATCTCGGCAGTGGCGGTTGCCGAGATCTTCTACGGCGAGGGCACTTTTCGCCAGGTTCTCATCTCAAGCGCGTGGGATATGTGGCCGTATATCGTGCTGACCGTGCCACTCAGCCTGATGACCAATGTTATTACCCTTGACGAGACAGCTCTCTACCGGGCGGGCGGGTATCTGATGTGGGGGCTTGTGGCCTGGCAGTTTTTCACTCAGGTCAGGACGCTCCACAATTTCAGCGCGGGTAAGGCATTGGTGGTGATGGTGCTGACCTTGGTGGGGATGCTCATCATCTGGGTTCTGGTAGGGCTTGTTTATGCCCTGACCAGCGAGATTGTGCGCTTTGTCCAACAGGTGGCCCTGGAGATCTATGTGCGGCAGTACTAGAACCCCGTCAGGTGGCGGTCACTTTAGAAGTGACTGTCACCTGAACATCACTCATCTGCTGAGCCTGCTGACGGTCATTATGCTGCTGAGCGGCTGCCGGGGAGCGAGTTTAGAGGCGCCGCAGGAGACCTCCCCGCGCCTTAACCCCCCGCTCAACCTGCCGCCCCCGCTGGAGAGCTGGCCATCGCTTGAGGGGCGCCATCCTGACGTGCCCACGGACTACGAGCCGATAGCGGAGAGCACCCATTTGCGCCTCTATCTCAAAAAAGCTACCTCTGCCTTAATCGTGGAGGACAGGCGCAGCGGCCGGTTGTGGCGGTCTGCCCCTGCCGATCTCAAAGAGGTTAAGCTCAGCCAGGCATGGCGCCGCCGGATCGAAGCCCCTGTTCTGCTCGGCTACACTGACGCCGACCGTGGCCGGGCCAATACTGCCAAGCCCGAGGGGGCGGAGATAGACTACATGCCCGTAGAGGGGGGAGTGCGTGCCCACTATCGTTTCGCCGAGGAAGGGTTCGAGTTCAGCGTCTATTACGTTATCAGAGACGATTTTCTGGAGCTGACCATCCCGGAGAAAGAAGTAGTCGAGTACAGCGCAGAGACCGGAAACACGCTCGTCTCTGTGGATGTACTCCCCTTCCTTGGGGCGACACACGATGGCGAGGAGGGCTATATTGTGTTCCCGGATGGCAGCGGGGCCCTTAT
The DNA here is from genome assembly GCA_026418995.1 of Anaerolineae bacterium. GTDB lineage: Bacteria > Chloroflexota > Anaerolineae > B4-G1 > B4-G1 > JAOAAG01. The sequence goes on along the minus strand of JAOAAG010000197.1, from coordinate 4,930 downwards.
GAGCTTCACTTCGCCTCACCCGGAGGCGGTGCAGGAGATTTCGGTCCCGGTCTACGGGCAGGAGCAGGTGCAGCTCCAGCGAAGTGACTATACTTACCAGTGTTCTATTCCTATCCCCCTCTTTGGTCTGGTCAGCGGGGATGGGGCGTTCGCTGCCGTTATCACTCAGGGAGACTTCGATGCTCTGATTGGCGTTGGGCGCAGCGGTAAAAGCATCCCTTACAACCATGTGTGGGCGAGCTTTGTCTACCGGCGGCAGGGCCAGTTCTCTCTGATGGGGGGGCAGCCGGCCTGGCTGTACGAGCCGGATATGGTGAGAGGGGATAGGCAGGTGCGCTATTATTTCCTGACCGCCGAAGCGGCCAACTATGTGGGCATCGCCTCCCGCTACCGCGCATTCCTGATCGAGGAGCGCGGGGCCAGGCGCGTCGGCCAGGATATGCCCCTGATGACTCTCACCTTCTTTATGGGCGTGGAGCGCAGAACCTGGTTTATGCGCGAGCTGGTTAGAACAACCTCTTTCGCCGATGTCCAGAGGATCGTGGAGGACCTGGCGTCGGCCGGGGTGACGCGCATAGATGTGACTCTGGAGGGGTGGAACAAGGGCGGTGCCGAATCCCGTTACCCCCAGCGTCTGCCGGTGGAGCGGCGGCTGGGAGGAGAGGAGGGGTTGCGTGCTCTGGCGGCGTATCTCCGCGCTCGCTCCATACGCCTCTTCTTGAGCGACAATTACCTCCTCGCTCTGCCGGGAGGTGGCGGCATCTTTCCTTACTCGGACGCTGTGCGTGGTGTGGACGGGCTGCCGGTGGGCGGGGGAGGAGTATATCTCATCAACCCCCAGGTCGCCCTGCGCAGGTTCGCCGTGCGGGACCTGCCCAGGATGGCTGAGCTGGGAGCGAGTGGACTGTGGCTAAACTACTTTGCCGGGCTCGCCCTGCCGGATACCAATGACCGTTATCCCCTTGGGCGCGAAAACTTTGCCGCGTCGTGGATGCAGATCGCGAGGCTGGCACGCGAGCAGTTCGGTGCGGTCGCGATGTATGGCGACAATGGTTATGCCGTCCCCCACGCTGACCGCCTGGACTATGTGCAGTTGGACAGCACCCACTACGATATGTTCGATGAGACTATTCCCCTGTATCAGATCGCGGTCCATGGGCTGGTCCTCTATAGCGGCCAACCGTACAATCTGATGAACGATGGCCGCCGCACTCAGTTGCGTCAGATCGAGTACGGAGCCATTCCCAACTTTGTCCTCACTTATGAGAGCCCTGCGTTGCTTGCCAGAACTTCCGCGAACTGGCTGTGGAGTTCCCAATATGAGTTCTGGCGTCCTGAGATTATCCGCCAGTATCAGGATATGGAGGAGCTCGCCCATACTCTCGACCGCTTCATCGTCGGCCACACCCGCCTGGCCTCTAATGTTTACCAGACTACTTATGAGGACGGGACACGCGTGATAGTAAACTACACTGACCAGCCTTACACCGCCGGGACGCTTACGGTGCCTGCGCTCGATTTCGTGGTACTGCGAGGAGGCGAGTAGATGCGCGTTTCACTCAGGACGTATTACGCTATCACCGGTTACGGGTTTATCTCCCTGTGGTTAGTGGGGTTCTCCGTGTTTATGCTTATTCCCCTTGTGCGGAACGCCATCTGGAGCCTGACGGACATCAATATGGGCAATGTCAGCGAACCGCTCAACTTTATCGGGCTGGCTAATTATGTGGAGGCCTTCACCATTGACATCGAGTTTGTGCCTTACCTGCTGGAAACATTGCGTAATCTGGTGGTGGACGTGCCGATTATCCTGGCGTTCTCGCTGGCGGTGGCGCTGCTGGCCATGCAAGATGTGCCGGGCGGGACGGTGTTCAGAGCGATCTTTTTCCTGCCTGTGGTGATCGGCTCGGCGGCCGTGATTGGCCGGCTATTTGGCATGTTCGGCGGTCAGTTGGTCCTGTTTCGCGGGGAGGGCGCCCAGCAGTTTCTCCAGATTTACCTGGGCGAGCGTCTGCCGGACTTTATGCAGTTCATCAACCGTTCGATCTTCGTGCTCTGGCGCTCGGGGGTGCAGATTCTGATCTTCATCGCCGGACTTAAGAGCATTGACCCTGCCCTGTACGAGGCGGCAGAGGTGGATGGCGCCTCGGCCTGGAGCAGGTTCTGGAAGGTTACGCTCCCGATGCTCTCGCCGGTGATGCTCGTCAACATTATCTATACGATTATTGACTCCTTCACCGATTACTTCAATCGCGTGTTGTGGTATATGCGCCTGATTTCGTTCCGTACCGATCTACGGCTGGGGTATCCCTCGGCGCTGGGATTCATTTATTTCCTTCTTATCTTTGTGTTTGTGATCATCGTCTTCACCGTCGTCGGACGGGTCACATTCTACAGGGGGGAGAGATGACCCGACTGTGGTGGTTTTTGCGAAGGCGGGTGGGTAAGTTTCTGCTTCGGGCAGTGATTATTCTTCTGCTGGTAGACACCGCCTTCATTTTCCTGATGCCACTCCTGCGTATGCTCTCGACCTCCGTGATGCACGTGATGGACCTGTACGATCCCACCGTGGTGTGGATTCCGCGCCGGTGGAGCTGGGAAAATTACAAGCTGGTATTCCAGGCCCTCGAGTATCCCCTCTCCTTTAAGAATACATTTCTCCTGGCCGGGGTAGCAGCCGTTTTACAGACCCTCTCCTGTGCCGTCGCAGGGTATGGCTTCGCCCGCTTTCAGTTTCCGGGGCGGGATAAGCTGTTCCTGCTGGTACTCTTTACAATGATTGTGCCGCCCCACGCCATCTTCATTCAGTTGTTCATCCTGTTTAAGTCTCTCCCTTCATTCGGCCTCTTTGCCCATAGCAAGAACTGGCTGGATACCTACCTGCCCTTCTACGTGCCCGAAGCGATGGGGATGGGGCTGCGCGGAGCATTATTCGTCTTCATTTTCCGCCAGTTCTTCAAGGGCATGCCGTGGGAGTTGGAAGACGCGGCGCTGATAGATGGCGCGGGGCCGTTCCGCGTGTTCTGGAACATTATGTTACCTCCAGCCCAGCCGGCCATTCTGGTCGTGTTTCTGTTCTCCTTCGTCTGGCACTGGAACGACAGCCTGCAGCCAGCCATCTTTCTCAGCCGCCCGGAGTTGTTCGTGATGACACAGCGCCTGGCAGAGGTGGAGGCGGCGCTGGCGGATATGCGCTACCGTGCGATGTGGGGCACGGGTGCGATTATGACGGCGGCAGTGTTGACAATTGCCCCGTTGCTGGTACTATATGTGCTGGCGCAGCGTTACTTTGTGGAAAGCATTGAGCGCACCGGCTTGATAGGCTGAGTCTCCTCATACTCGCTTGACGCACCGCCTCCCTGGGGTGAGCGATATGATGACCTTTGTCCCTTCCTCTTTGCTTGGGTATCTGCGTCCTGACGGTCTGCCCTCTCTCCTCCCAGACGCTCCCTGGTATATGGCGCAGTCCGCGGGCGATGGCCTGTGCTATAGATTTCCTGTTGGCGCACTGGCCGGGATGAACTACCTCACCGCCGATATGCTCGTTGATGGCAATCATCTGGTCGTTTTCACGCTTACTCTGCAGGAGGGTGAGGGTGGTCCGTGTTTTGGGCTGACCTTTGCGGGCCTGAATCAGTGTTCTTTTCGGGTGCGTATGCCGCTGGAGGCGGTCAATCAGAACCGCTGGCGTTATCCGCGCGAAGGCGCTTGGCTCAAGCCCATGTGCTGGGGCGACCGCGTGAACCTGGAGCTGGTTGACCGCATGACCCTGACCGTATTGCGCAAGAGCGAACGCCCGGCACGTTTCTGCCTGACCCCGTTCAGAGCTACGGTGGATGAACCGCCCAGGTTAGCCGAACTGGTTTTGCCTGTCGGCCCGCTGCTCGACGAGCTGGGGCAGAGTACCTTGCACGAGTGGCCGACGAAAAGCCGTCGCGTTGAAGAGGTGACGGCCCGGCTGCACGAGCAGTTGCAGACAGCTCCCAGGCATCGCTGGCCGGAGGGATGGTCGCGCTGGGGAGGCTGGACAGAGAAGCGGTTCGAGGCCAGCGGCTTTTTCCGCACCCATCACGATGGCACACGCTGGTGGCTGGTTGACCCCGATGGCTATGCCTTCTGGTCAGCGGGGATGGACTGTGTGCGCGTGGACACCGATGCCGCTTACGACGGCCTGGAGGAGGCATTAGCCTGGCTGCCAGACCCGGACGGGCCTTTTGCCGCTGTCTACGGAGCGGGCCCGGAAGGCCCGACGATTAACTACCTGGCTGCGAACCTGATCCGTGCGTTTGGCCCGGATAAATGGTACGAACGTTGGGCGACTATCGCGCTGGGCGAGCTGCGCCGCCTGGGGTTCAACACCGTTGCTAACTGGTCGGACTGGGAGATCGCCCAGCAGGCCGGTTTCCCTTATGTGCGTCCGCTAGACCCGGAGTTTTGCCATGCGCCCCTTGTTTTCCGCGATTTCCCCGACGTCTTCGATGAACGCTTTGCTCTCGATGCTGCCCGTTTCGCCGAGCAGTTGCTCCCCACCCTTGGCGATCCGGCGCTGATCGGCTATTTTTTGATGAACGAGCCAACCTGGGGTTTTGCCGCCGAGACGCCGGCTGCAGGCATGCTCTTCAACACGAGCGGTGGTGCAGCGCGGGCGGCACTGGCCGACTGGCTGCAACAGAAGTACGGCAGTAGCGAGGCGCTTTCTTTAGCCTGGCAGATGAACGTGACGCTGGAGGCGGTGCGGGAGGGGGTGTGGCACACACCGCTCACCGCTCCGGCTCAGGCCGACCTGGCTGCCTTCAGCGAGGTCATGGTCGAAAAGCTATTCCAGGGACTGAGCGACGCCTGCAAGAAAGTGGACCCTCATCATCTCAATTTGGGCGCACGGTATTACACCGTGCCGCCGCTGTCTCTTATACACATCTCCGAGCCCACG
>JAOAAG010000137.1 GCA_026418995.1 Anaerolineae bacterium | reverse complement strand
GTACACCTCTCCGGGTGAGCTATGAAGACCCGGTGGTCGCTTCCGTGTGCCAGGACACCGGTCGGGCAAAATGCCACGCAGAGGTCACACCCTTAGCACCAGTTAGGGAAGAGCGTCACACGGCCACGCCGGGGCTTAGCGCGCCGTTTTCCCCTCACCGCCGGAACCACCACTTCGTTCATTTACAGCGTCCCTTCTCACTCGCAAACCAGCGCGGCACGTCCCCTGCCTCACATCTCACGTTTCACGCCTCACTCCCCACCTCAAACAGCCCGTACCTGGCATAGCGCAGATACCGGTTGGCGACAAAGGTCAGCGGCTTCTCGGCCAGGATAAAGTTCTCCGCGAGGGTAGCCAGCACCTCATCAAGGCCCTCCAGCCGGGCCTGTTCGTGCTCTGCGGCCAGGCGGTAGAAGGCCTGGCCGTAGGCCTCGTAGTCCTCCAGGCTGCGGCACAGGCGGCTCCTCATCCGGGGGCGGAGCTGCTGGCTCAGGGGGTAGCGGTATTGTGTCTCAATATAGTCGGGGAACATGCCAGCGAGGAAGAGGCACACGTCGGCGATGCGCCTGTAAGGCTCGAAGCGGAACGGCTCGTCCACGGCCTGGCAATAATGCATCAAGCTTTCCACATCCAGCTCGCTGGCACGGTACTTGCGCCAGATGCCTTTCCTGACCCTGACGGGTACGGTCGTGCTCTCGACGCGGGTGAACGAGGCCAGCATCGCAGCCAGATACTCTCTGAGCGGCTCCTGCTCCAGGAGCTTAATCACCCGGTCGGTGTCGAAGATGACCACCTTCTGCAGGCTACGCCGCTCTACGGTAAACAGCTCTTGCTCCAGGTCACGCTGCGCCCGGCGCAGGAGCACGATGAAGAAGAGCCTGGGCGAGACAGCGAGCAGGATTTCCTCTTCTCCCATCAGCCGCCGGAAGACACGCTCATCGTCAAGCATGGCGTTGACAAACGCCTCGTCATCCTTGATCGCGTTAGCGATGCGTTCCTTGTCGGTTACCTCAGGCATCAAAGTGTCAATCAAGAACAACAGGTCCCTGTGTTCCAGTTGCCACTTCATCGCACTCGCCTCCTGTAGTTATTATACCAGGATACCCTGAGTAATGGCAAACTTTCGTATGCCCTGGGGCGGTTCACATAGATTGACACTTCAAAACCGCAAAGAACGCCAGGGGTGCAAAGGCACTTGAGATTATTTCGTGCGCTGCACGGCCTGTGCGGTGTTTCACCGGGCGCTTCTATCCCCACGCAGCACGGCGTAACCGCATCGGCCTCCGAGGTGTAAACCTGTTGTTCCCGGCATGTGAACCACCCCTCGCCCTTCACGGAGCATTCACCCCACATGACAGAGTGGGCGATAGCAGCAATGCCGTCGCCCACCGGAAAGCCCGACCACCTGCACCTCCGCGTCCGAGCCACCAACGCCGGGGCGCAAGCCTGCCCCGAGTGTCTGCCAGGCTGTCACAATGACGCAACTGCTGGTTCATTTTTGTGTTGACTGGGACCGGTGTTGCTGTACTCGCAACATCTCTTTGCTACGATAGGAGCAAATCTTGTCGAGGAGGTGGTTGCGATGGGACGCAGGCCTGATGCTGATCGGCTGCAGCGGTACGGGGAACTGATTCCCGAGTACCCGGATGGCCTTCGGGCCAGTCAATTAGCACGTTTGCTGGGTGTGCCCCGTTCGACCGTGATGCGTGATCTGCCGGCACTGGAGGAAGAGGGGATACTCCTGATGGAGGACGAGCAGGGAAGGCTGAGCCTGTTCCGTATCATCCCAGATGAATGATTGGCCTCACTTGTGTGCGGCTGTTGCGGAATTGAGGGGGCATATGTGGTATAATACCCGTAGCAACCTCAGCGACGTTTGGGTCGCTCTACCCAAAGGAGTTGTAAAATGCTGCAACAAGGTGAAAAGTCTCGCAGCCGCGCCGAGAGGCTACAACGCATCGAGCGCATTCTCTACGACGCGCCGCCGGAGGGCCTTCGCCCCAGCGAAATCGCCAGGCGTTGCGACATTCATCGCACCACGGTATGGCGTGACATTCGGGCGCTGGAGGCCAACGACGTACCAATCTGTTGCGAGAATGGGCGTTACTATATCCTGCGCGAACGGTACATCACTTCGGTCAGGCTGAATCTGCATGAGGCCACAGCCCTGTTTCTGGCGGCGCGGTTGCTCACGCGTTACTCGGATGAGAATCACCCCCACGTAGCCCGTGCCATGGAGAAGCTGGCGGCAGCGATGCCTAGGGACATGATGCAGCAGCACATCCAGCGCGCCGCCGATCTGGTGCGCGCGCGGCGTGAACGGCCCGAGTTCACACGCACTCTGGAGCGCCTGACCGAGGCGTGGGCTGAGCGCCGCCGTGTGCGCCTATGGCAACGCTCAGAAGAGGGACAACCGGCAAAAGTGCGCCTGTTCGACCCCTATTTTCTGGAACCCTCCGGCGTAGGCTACGCGCTCTACGTCATCGGCTATGATCACCTGCGCGCAGATATCCGCACCTTCAAGGTCGAGCGGTTGGAGCGCGTAGAACTGACCACCGAACGTTTCGAGGTGCCACACGACTTCGATCCCTACCGTTACCTGCATAATGCCTGGGGCATCAATTGGGGCAGTGGTGAGCCGGTAGAGGTGCGGCTCAAGTTTCCGCCGGGCCGGGTCACGCAGCGGGTCAAGGAGAGCGAATGGCACATCACCCAGCGGATCGAGGATTTGCCCGATGGCGGGTGTATTCTCACCGTGCGCGTGGGGGCAACGTTGGAGATGAAGCCCTGGATTCGGCAGTGGGGGCCAGATTGTGAGGTACTGTCACCGCCAGAACTGCGAGCGGAGATCGCGGAGGAAATGCGCAGAGCAGCGGCGCTGTATGGGTAGATTAGCGCTGGCGTAGCAGCGGTAGAGGCGGAGCACAGCAGCGCTCGTGCAGTTCAGGCTTTAGCTCAGATACTTGTGCCTTCCTGAAGAGTACATTCCCAGCGACCAGAAAAAGTTAGCGACGTTGGCCTTTAGGGAGCTAGCCAGGCTATCTACATGGTTAAGTCGGGAGGTGCTGATGCTCAGATATACTGGACATCCATTCGTAGATGTAGGAGTGGCGACGATCACGGCATTCGCTGGAAAACAGGAACCGTCACAATTGACAGAGGCAGATTTAGACAGAGTAGCTGACTATATCACCCGTGAGTATACGAGGCAGCCGTTGATCTCATTTCTAACTGTTGCGTTTCCCAATTCGGGCTTCACCCAGCCAGCCTACAGAGACCAGCCTGAGAAACGCCTGATCTATGCTGAACGGACATTGCGTGCTTACCGTTCCGACATACCGGTGCTGCAGGTGGCTGATGTGTTTACCGGCAGGCCGGCAGTCAATGTTTCTTTTGACGTCAAGGGCGAACTTAAGCCAGGCCATACCTTTCGCCAGCACATTCCGCTGCTGACTGGTGAGAACGTCATCAATTTCTTCCCCGGCGGCGATGCAGGGTTACCGGTATCTGGTGCAACGATGCTGGCGCTGCAGGCTTTTCCTCTGGGATGCGCCAAGTGCAGTGGGCGCTTGTTGGCCGTTCACTCGGACAATGAGGAACTGACTTTGCACTTCGCCAGGACATTCTTGGAGGGCAACCGGCGCGCCATTCAACTGGCACAGGAAGCCGGCAGCACCAAAATGCCCGAACCGCAATATGCCTACCGTACTTTGCTCATTCACACCTTACTGGAAGCCAGCGCCATGCAGCGCGAGGCGATGCAGGACGAACAGCTCTTTTCATTGACTGCCTATCACCTGACCAACAGTGGTCAGGGTGTTGGTCTGGACATTTACCACCTGCCGCTCGAAATCATCGGCTTTTTGCGCGATATGAACCAAGCCGAATATCGTCAGGAATGGAAGGCTATTATGCAACGGGCCTGGGAGGTCGCGCCAGCGAAGAAAGGAGGAAAGAGCGACGACAAACCATTTCAACCACACTATAATTGGCTGTACGAGGATTTGTTCAGCCTGCCAGATAGCGCAGGCCGTTTTGTGCGTACCTATTTCCTGCGCGTGGCATTGCGCTATGCCAGAGGTCAGGAGACCGACCCTCGCGCCAATTACTCGCTGCAACGCGAGGCTGACCTGGTCTCGTGGAAGATCACTGAACGTTTCTTGAGGAGGATTATGCATATGGACAAAGAACGTGTCGAACACATTCGCATACTGGGTGACCGGCTGGCCGAGTACGTCAGCACCCAGAACGACCGCCGCTTTTTCCGCGACTTCTTTACCCTGCAGCGCTACGATCACTTGCGCACCGCCCTGATCAAGGCTAACCTGGCCTGGGTGCGACAGGGTGGTCAACCGCTCGTCACCCTCGATCCCTACATTGCCGTCTTCGAGGAAGGGGATGAAGTAGTCCGCGCAGACTGGCGACTGGCGCGTGATCTGGTGTTGATCCGCATGGTGGAACAATTGTACCTTAAAGGTTGGCTGGGTCAGAACGTGAGTGCCATACCGGAAATAGCTGAAGAGGTCGAGTCCACAGAAGAACAATCCACACACGAGGAGGTGTAGCATGGCATTCGTAACCGGTTTACTGCTGATTGATGCACCTGCATCGGCGCTGAACAACCTGGGCAACATCCCAGGGGCGCGTACCGACAACACCGTCGGCGTCAAAGTGATTCGTGCGAAGGACGGCGTCTATCCCTACGTATCAGCACAGGCGTTTCGTTATTGGATACGCACCACGTTAGAAAATGCCAATCTGGGATGGAAGGCAGCACCCATCTACCGTGAAAAGAAAGTGGCCTATACAGATGCTAATCCTATCCGGTGGTGGGACGACGATCTGTTCGGTTATATGCGTGCGCCATCGAAAAAGGCAGACGCTGTGCAGGCCCGTGCCGCTGATGAGTCGCGTGCTGAAGAAACGCCGACGATCGAGACCGTCACTCGTATTTCGCCGTTTCGCGTCAGCACATTGGTCTCCATTGCGCCAGTGACTGTTGTGGATGATTTCGGCGTGATGTCGCGCCATGAAGGCGATCCTGTGCCCCATGAGCACCAGTTTTATCGTACCACGCTTAAAGGACTCTTTTCGCTCGATCTACATGCCTGTGGCACCTTTTCCTATCGTCAGAAGACGGGCTTCCTCAACTTAGACGATGCCCGCATTGAGGAGGCGAAGAAAGTACCGGGTATCGAGCATCTGGAGGATGAAAAGTCTTATCGTCTTCCCCTGGCCGAGCGTGTGCAGCGCATCAGTGCCCTGTTTGAGGGCCTGGCCTGTCTGGAAGGCGGCGCCAAACAGACATTACACTATACCGACGTGTCGCCGGTGTTAATCATTATGGCTGTCACTCAGGGCGGAAACCATATCTTCGGTCACTGTGTCGGTGCAACCGGGCGCGGCCTGCCCGAGCTCAAGATCAACGCGCTCAAAGAGGCACTCACTGTCTTCGCCGATACCATCCTGTCGGATGTGTACGTGGGTTGGGTTGAGGGCTACCTGGACGAAGAGCGATCTGAGTTTGAGGCGGCGTTAGCCCCTGGCGGTGTCCTGGCTGATTTCAGCGACCGAATCAAGGTGAGCCATCCGCGCCAGGCATTCCGGGCCCTGGCCGCAGCTCTGAGAGATCCGGCAAACAAGGAATGGCTGGCATAGTTAGGGCGACCCTTGTGGTCGCCCTACTGGTCGCTCTGCTGCGGCAGGGGCTGTGGAAATGACATAGAGCAGCCACGCTACTGGTGATACCCAAGCGATGAAATTTGATCCACAGAAACATCATCGCCAATCCATCAGGCTGAAGGGGCATGATTACAAAGCGCCTGGAGCATATTTTGTCACCATTTGTACACAGGCTGTCTCTTATACACATCTGACGCTGCC
>JAOAAG010000118.1 GCA_026418995.1 Anaerolineae bacterium | reverse complement strand
ATCGGCACGTTTTGCTGGATCGGCTGGGCCGACATCGGCGACGACGTGATGCTGGGTGGGCACGACGTCATCTTGAGCGGGGGGCGTCATCACGGGTTTGACGATCTCGAGAGGCCAATACGTGAGCAGCAGGGCGAGCCTGTTCAGATTAAAATCGGCGATGGGGCCTGGATTGGCAATGGGGCGATCATTATGGCCGATGTTGCGCCGGGCAGCGTGGTAGGCGCCGGAGCGGTGGTGACCAGGACCTTCGAGCCGAACGCGGTGCTGGCCGGTGTGCCAGCCCGCGTCATCCGCTGGCGCGGCCAGACGATGCCGGATGATTCAGAATCCGACGAAAGTCAAGCGGGTAAGTTAGGGCAGTATTGATGAGGGGCTTGAGGGCTGATGCGAGGCACAATGAACCAGAGCTGCAGGAGCAACACGCATTCGTGCTGGTGTTGGACGGCTTCTGGTCAGGCCTTGCGGAAGTGTTTTGACGTGGAAGGGATTGAGGAGGGCGAGCAGTGGATCGTAGGGTACGGAGTTGGGATTCGGAGGTGAGGTGGTAGAAGACGTGCCACCAGAAGAGGCCGGTAGACTCGCCGGCGATGGTCAGGCGAGGGTGGCCAAGGGTGCTGATAAGCAAGGGTTTTCCGCTTGAGCTCCTGAAAGCCCGGTCGGTTATTGGTGAACACGCGATGGGGAGTCCAATAGCCGTCTGATGTGAGGATGGTAGCATTAGGAGTATCGAGCTGATGTCGAAGGCGAGAATGTACTCGTTAGGGCGTGGCTATGCACAGGGGGTGCTCTTTCCTTTTGTGAGATTAAGTTCCCTGGTATGTCGGCAGCGCGGGGGACAGCCCTCAGTAGGTCCATCGGTAAGACCATCAGGGCTAATCAGAGCATGCCTGTCGGTACAGGGAAAGCCTCGGCTGCTGCTCTGAGGTGTGACACGACGGGTGCACACGATCCGGGTCAGAAGAAACCCGATGGGCCAGGGGCACAGACTTTCAGAGAAGACATCGGTCCTGAACCGCGCAACAGGAGGTGGAAGAGCACCCTGCTCTTACCAACGGCTCACTCCTTGGTGAGCGGTGGTAAGTGTACCAGATTTTGCCCCCGCGTGCCAACGTGCCTATATCAGAAGTAGTAGTGGCCATGAGTACAGCCCTGGAAAAAGTGCACATTCTCCAGATGAGAAGCCTCTTATCTCTGCGCAGTCCAGTCTACGAAGTGGGGTATTTTGTGAAGCGATGAACAAGCCACACGTTGCCTGGTATACCCATATTGTGTACATACTTATCATCGCCTGCCTGTCGTTTGCCCTGCACCAGGCACCTTATGTGTTCTCATCCATGCCGGCCAGCATCGGCGCAGATGGCGACAGTGCTTTCCACTTTGCCATCCAGATGAAACTACGTGACCCGACTCTCTTCCCGAAAGACATCGAGTTGAACGAGATGCACCTTTCTTCACGCCCGGCTTTCGAGTTCATGATCCATCGCTCTGTTATCTGGGTGGCAGATCACTTGATGGATGGCAATTTATTCATCGCCAACATAGCTGGTTTCTGGTTCTATCACCTGACATTTTTGGCAGGTTGTTATTGCCTGGGCTTGTTTGTACTGAAATCGCCAGCAGGAGCCACTTTGTTTGCGGCTGCCTCAGTGGGGCTTTCGAAAGCGTTCGTGGCCTGTTGGGGCATGGGGTACGGCGCTGTGATTCCCAAGTATGTTGGGCTGACCTTTATCCCGTGGTTCATGTTAGGGTACCTGTGCTGGCGCCGGCAGCCGTGGCGACTGGTTCTTCTTTTCTTCCTTCTTGGCTTGTCGGTAAACATCTACCCGCTGTTACCCTTGTATCTGGCGCTCATTCTGGCGGCGGTCACGCTCCTTCAACCCAGGCCCCCACTCGCCCCAAGCCTCTTGATGGGAGCTGTGTTTGTCATTGCCGCGCTGCCATCGGTGATTGCCTCGGCCCTCGGTGCGTTCGAGAAAATGAACGCTCTAAGCCCTTATGAACGGTCTATTCGCGAGGCACTTCTCGTCCGTCATTACAGCCACGCACTGCTCAACGTGCGGAACCTGGCCGCCGTTTTGGTCTCGCCAATCTGGTTTCCTCTTACTATAGCTGGAGTGCAACTGTTCTTGAAACCGCTAACCGATCTTGCTGAGAAAGATAAGCAGTTCGTCATACGCTTTGCGATGAGCACCATAGGATGGGGAGTTCTCTGGCTGGCGGCCCAACTGATCGGCCGCCTGCGTTTCCTTCTGGCTCACACTGTCGTGTTTTTTGTGTGGATGGGGTGGTTCACGCTGTGGGCATTCAGAATGCGGTTGTTCGAGCGCCCCGGCGTGAAGGAGAATGAGACAGGCAAACAGCTAGCGCTGTTTGCAATTTGGACAACAGCGTTGAGTCTGGCCGGCTTTCTCGTCGGCGCGGTTTGTCGTCCATTGCTCACTTTTCTGTTCTACCGTGCTTCGGCCTTCCTCTACATTCCCGCGTACCTAGGATGCATCCGACTGGCGATCCATCTTATGGAGCAGCGCACCGCCCCGAGTTCGCTCCTTGGTTTAGGTCTGGCTCTGGTGATCGTTCTGAACAGCGGAATTGGGACAACGTTGTACAGTGCCATACGCAGAGTGCAATTCGCGCAGACCTCAGAACCCTACTACGCCCTGGCAGAGTGGGCCGCCGAAAACACGCCAGCGGACAGTCTGTTTATGATGCCCTACGGCGCACGGAGGGACACCTTCTTTGCCTTTCGTGTGTATTCCGCGCGAGGGGTATTGTTGAACTGGGCAACGGGTGAAGTGGTCATCTCCAACCCTGACCAGGCTGTCAGGTTCTGGCAAATCTCGCAAGACATCGAGCCCCTTTATCGCCAGGAGGTTAGCACCGCCGACTTTGTCCGCGTGGCACACAAGTACGATGTGGACTATATTGTTACCGATCGGTCCACTCCCCGTCCTCCCGACCTGCCCGTTGCCTATCGTAACGAGACCTATACCGTCTTTATCGTACCGCTGTCTCTTATACACATCTGACGCTGC
>JAOAAG010000354.1 GCA_026418995.1 Anaerolineae bacterium | reverse complement strand
TGCAATACCAGCTTACGATAGGTGAGCACAGCCCTGCCTGTTCTTAACGCATCGTTCCACTCCGCTCCCATCGGGGCCGCAAAGGCTGTTCCCAACCCGAGCACATAGAGATCACAGCCAGCGACAAAGGAGAGTGCGTCGGTAACACTCTCGTGGGGCCGCGGAGTATGCCGGATGTCCCATCTCTGCGCGACCGGCAGCCCGGCCACCACCTGCCCCACCATCTCCCGTTCCTCCTCCAGCTCAGGGCTGCTGCTGACGAACAACTTTATCGTCCTTGCCATAGCTTACCTGCCGCCCAATTGACATTCCCACGGGCCGAAGTATAATCCCAAATAGCACATTTAACAACTATGGCAATCGGGCAAACTGGTCTACCGGCCTACCTGTCTGCATATCTATCTGTTTACCTATCTACTTGTCTACCTATCTACTTGTCTACCTGTCTACTTGTCTACCTGTCTACCTATCTACCTGCTTACCAATGAGCATACTCAGAAAACTTAACGTCTCCCAGGTTGCCGGGGAACTGGACAGGCCATTTATGATGATGAACATCGCCTTCGTGGGCGATATCCTCGTCAGCGTCTACATTTGTCAGGGAGCGCTGCAGTGGCACAAACATCTGGATAACGACGAGCTTTTCTGGTCCTACGAAGGCACGATCCTGTTAGAGAGCGAGTGGGGTGAGGTGCAGTTGCGACCGGGGGAGATGGCCACTGTTCCCAAGGGGGTAGGACACCGCTCCAGTGCCGGGATGCGGGCCAGTGTCCTGCTGCTGCGTTGTGGCTACGCTGCGGAGCGGAAAAACGGCCAGCGGCGCCTTTACGCCCTCGCTGGCGAGGCGAGGCTGAAACGGGCGAGCATCCCTGGCATACTGCGCACGCTCCCGCTGCCGTTTCAGTTCCACACCATAGCCCAGGTGGAGGAATCCATCGTCCAGGTGGCGTGGGGGGAAGGTAACTGGCTTGTCGAACTCCCTGCACCCCATGACATTATGTTCTTTGTCCAGAGTGGCACAGCCACGGTGCGCACCGCCGAGAGCATGTTACACCTGCATCCTGGCGAGCTCACTGTGGTGCCACGCGGGGCACTGTATCAGTTGGAGACCACTCACGGCACTGCGCTGGTGAGGGTCACGCGCGGCGGAGATTAGGTTAAGCCCCCTGCCGGTCAGCGGGAGGAAGGATTGCAGGTCCCGGCAAACATATCCAGTCCAAGGAGGCCCGAATGAACGCTTCAATCGCTTTGCTCACACGTCTGCACTGGTTAGGCCACGCCACTTTTCGTCTTGACGGCCCCCCTGTGATTTACTTCGATCCGTGGCAGTTGAAGGGGAAGCTGCCCCAGGCCGAACTGATTCTGATCAGCCACGACCACTTTGATCACTGCTCACCTGAGGATGTAGCACGCATCACGAACATCAGCACGGTGATTGTCGCGGCCGAGGAAGCGGCCAAAAAGCTGCGTGGCGACGTGCGTCCCATACGCCCTGGACAGCAGATGACTGTTGGGGAAGTAGAGATAGAAGCAGTGCCGGCTTACAATGTCAACAAGTTTCGTTCACCTGGCGTGCCTTTCCATCCCCGTGAGGCCGGACACGTGGGTTACGTGGTCACCGTAGGAGGTGAGCGTATCTATTTTGCCGGCGATACCGACCACATCCCGGAGATGAGCCACATACGCTGCGATGTCGCATTGCTTCCTATCGGGGGAACGTACACGATGGACGCGGAGGAAGCGGCGCGAGCCGCCGCCGATATCCAACCGCGCGTGGTAGTGCCGATGCACTGGGGCAAGGGGGTTGCTGGCTCCCGCGCTGACGTGGAGCGTTTCCGCAAGGCGTATTCCGGGGAAGTGGTCGTGCTCGCAGAGGAATAACCACATCCCTCCCGCAGGTTTTGAACCTGCGGGAGGGCGCTTGAGGACTACAGTCTCTTATTCTCCGCTGGCTGCAGAATCTGGTCTACCAGCCCATATTCGACTGCCTCCTGGGCCGTCATAAAACGATCCCGGTCAAAGTCGGCAGCGATTTGCTCCACCGTCTGACCGGTGTGGAGGGCCAGGAGCTGATGCAGCAGGTCTTCGATGCGTTTGAGCTCTTTGTACTGAATTTCCACGTCGGGTGCGTAACCGTGAGCGCTGCCGCCTGCCGGGTGCATGTGGATCGTGGCGTGGGGCAGCGCATAACGGTAGCCTTTGGTGCCGGCTGCCAGCAGCACCGTGCCCATACTGGCAGTGACACCGACAGCATAGGTTGCCACGGGCGCCGGGATCTGCTGCATCGTATCATAGATCGCCAGCCCGTGGTAGACGATGCCACCCGGACAGTTAATGTACATTGAGATCGGCCGCTCAGGGTCCTCACTGGCCAGGTAGAGCAATTGCGCCACAATCAGATTAGCGACCTGATCGTTGATGGGCATCCCGACGAAGACGATGCGCTCTTTAAGCAGCAGTGAGTAGATATCGTAAGCACGCTCGCCGCGCGCCGTCGTCTCAATCACCATCGGGATCAGCGCGATCGGGCTCTCGTTACCCTTCACGACTCCTCCTCTTCTGAGTCTGCTTCCTCCTCCCCTTCTCTGGCGATCTCGAGCAGCCTCTTGATCGCCTTGTCCGCCAACAGTTGATTACGCAATCTATTCCTGGTTTCCTCGCTATCCAGCCTGGCACGTTCTCCCAAAACGGCGCTGAGACGCTCGATATAAGCGTCCAGTTCCTCGTCGTTGACCTCGATTCCTTCCGCTTTGACCACTTCGCCAAGCACCAGGCCCCGCTTTAGCCGCGCCTCGGCCTGTGGGCGCAGTTCCTCCCGCAGTGTCTCCAGCGTCAGGCCCTGAACACGCAGATAGTCCTGCAGAGAGAGGCGCATATCGCGCTTCACAATAGCCTCGAACTCTTGAACCAGGCTTTCCAGCTCTGCCTCAAGCAATATCGGCGGGTATTCGACACGTGCCTGCTCGATGATATCCTTGAGCACCCGCTCCTGATACTCCTTTTCAACCTGCTGCCGGGAGCGTTCCAGCAACCGTTGCTCCAGATGCGCCTCAAGTTCCTGAAGCGAGTTGAAATTGCCAGCGGCGCGGGCCAGATCATCGTCCAGGGCGGGGACTGTGCCTTCATAGACCTCCAGTATTTTGACGGTAAACTCCGCTTCTTTACCCCGCAGGTCCTCCCTGGGAAAATCATCTGCCAGCGTCAGCGTGAACGTTTTTTCGTCCCCAGCCGCCATCCCGACCAGTTCCTCAACGAACCCGGCGGCGAGCAGATTGCTTCCGTCTTCCAGCAAAAGGCGCATGTTTTTCTGATTCAGGAACTCGACTCCATCGGCAGTGCGGCCTATCACATCAATAGCCACACCATCGTTCAAAGCTGCCGGACGCTGAACCAGCTCAAAGACAGCGTTCTGCTCACGGATGGCCTCCAGGGCTTCCCGTATTTCGCTCCTGAAGACGCGTGCCTTGCGGGGTTTGAGCCGGTAATCGCGATAGTTGCCCAGCTCCACGACCGGGGGCAGGGAAATGGTGAACTTGAAAGTGACGGGAGAAAGGGAGACCTCTTCTAGACTGCCGGGCACGTATGGCGTGATACCTGTCTGCTCCAGCGCTTCTTGAAGCGTATTCGCCCCCAGCGTTTCAGCGATCTGGTGGCGAATCACGTCTTCGCCAAGACGGCGCAGGACCACATCATAAGGCGCCTTCCCTCTCCGATAGCCAGGGATGTTCACCTGCTCAGAAAGCTGGCGCGCGACACGACGTAAACTCTGACGGCTCTGCTCCTCATCCAGCTCAACAGTCAGAGCCAACTGACAAGGGCCCAGGGACTCAGTTGTAATCTTCAAGCATGCCTCCTGACGATGATATCTGGCAGGTAACGGTCACTTCAGCAATGACCGTGACCTGGTGACCACAGTGGGGAAGGCGGGATTTGAACCCGCACGGGTTGCCCCACGTGATCCTAAGTCACGCTCGTCTGCCATTCCGACACTTCCCCACAGCGCATTGATTATAACGCCTGGAGTAAGTTTGTGCAAGCTGCGTCCCTTCACTCAGAGGACCGGTTGCCCTCCCACCGGTTGGGCAGCGAAGGGCAAATTGGAGATCGTGGAGATGTTAGCTCAGCAGGAGGGTAAATAGTGTGGCGGCCTTGCTCAGCATGAGGGGCAGTCTTCGCTGGAGCCTCCGTCGTCTGCGGGCCAATGCGTTGGAGTACAGGGCACGCTTCAATCAGGCAACGCTGCATATGTCCTGCATACCGAGCCGTACAGGCGGTGGGTTGACATTTGCCCGATTGGACGTACAATATATACACAGCCAGCTTACCAATCCGATGTAAAGACGCCAAGAAGGTACTTTCTTGGCGTTCTTTACAGTAGGCGGCAGTGGTAAGCACTGTCCGATACGGAAGTGTGTTTCTGGTTTTGCGCTCTGAGATGTTTGGTCAGACTGACGAGACGAACGAAGAAATAGGGGACACTTCGGACCCACACAAACCTGGCACTTTCCGAAAGGAGTTCCGCAGAACGGACTGATGCGCCTCCTCTGATGTGAGTGTGGTGGGGGGCCGCAGGCTGTTCTGCGGCCCCTTTCTTTTGCCTGCCTGACGGCAGCGCGACACCATATGCGTGAGGAGGTGCGGTATGCTCTACCTGAGCCAGATTCAAGGGCAGCGGGTCTGGGACGTCTGGAGCCGCCCGGTGGGGCGGTGTGCCGATATTCTGGTAGGAGACCTGGAAAAGCCATTTCCCCCCATAGTGGCGCTGGTGCTCAAAGACCACGATGCGCCAGTGCAGTTGATCCCCGCTGATCAGGTCAGCGAATTGTTCCCCGGTATCACCCTCAAGGTACCCAGAGAAGCCTTACGCTCTTACACGCCCGAGGGCAATGAACTACCCCTGGGCGAAAGGGTGCTGGACCGTCAGGTGGTGGATACCGAGGGACACCGTGTCGTGCGGGTCAATGACCTCCAGATCGCTAGAGTCCAAAATCATTTCTGCCTGACCGGTGTTGATGTGGGCGGGAGAGGACTGCTACGCCGCCTGGGGCTGGAGCGCTTCGCCCTGGCACTGGCGCGATTGCTGCGCCGCGAGTTGCCGGTGCAGGTCATCCCCTGGGAGGATATCGCTCCGCTGCAGCACGAGGACCCCCTGCGCCTGCGCATCTCCCGTGATAAGATCAGCCGCCTTCGCCCGGCCGATATCGCTGCCATTCTCAACGATCTGGATCGTAAGACAGGCAAGGCGCTGCTGACCAACCTGGATGATGAGACGCTGGCTGATGCGCTCGAAGAAAGCCCGGCCCAGGTCCAGGTGGAGACGCTCTCCCACATGGATCCCGAACGTGCTGCCGATATCCTGGAGGAGATGGGCCCCGATGAGGCTGCCGACCTGCTGGCAGAGCTGCCGCCGGAGACCAGTGCCCAGTTGCTGGAACTGATGGAGGAAGAGGATGCCGAGGATGTTCAGACGCTCCTGGGCTATCCGGAGGACTCCGCTGGCGGTATTATGACCACTGAGTTTGCCTGGGTGCCCGCTCATCTGTGTGCCGCCGAGGCATTGGAATACCTGCGCCACTCGCCGGAGGCCCATGAAGACGAGGCGATGTACTACGTATACATCCTGGATGAGGAGCAGCGCTTGCGGGGAGTGGTCAGCCTGCGCGATCTGGTACTGGCTCCTCCCGAACAGCCTGTAGAGACGTGGACCAGGGAAACGCCGCTCTCAGTTGACCCGTACACTCCTCAAGAGGAAGTAGCTTACCTGGTGGCCAAGTATGATCTGCTGGCCGTCCCAGTGGTGGACCCGGAGAGCGGGCGGATGTTGGGTATTGTCACGGTGGACGATGCCATTGATGCCGTCCTGCCCACTGCATGGAAAAAGCGGCTGCCGCGCCTATTCTGACATTGAGGAGATGCAAAGATGGCCTTCAAACAACGCGTCTTGCACCTGCTGGGCAGGTTATGGTTCCTGATCGCTATCTTCGGCCCCGGCCTCATCACCGCCAGTGCCGACAACGATGCCCCCGGCATCGCCACTTACTCGATGGCCGGCTCCACCTACGGCTACCGTTTCCTGTGGTTGCTGGTCGCGGTGACTATAGGCGAGGTGGTGGTGCAGGAGACGGCCGCGCGGATGGGCGCCGTGACCGGCAAAGGCACAGCCGATCTGATCCGCGAGCGGTTCGGTGTGCGCACGACGACTTTCGCGATGTTTTGTCTTTTGCTGGCCAACCTGGGGACTACCGTGGCTCAGTTTGCTGGTATCGCCGCCGCTGCCGAGTTGCTGGGACTCAGCCGCTATATAGCAGTCCCACTGGCGGCTGTGTTAATCGGCTTTGTCGTGTTACGCGGCAGCTACGCTTACGTAGAGAAGGTACTGCTGGTGTTGTGTCTTTCAGCGTTGAGCTATGTGGCCTCTGCCTTCATCCTCCAACCACCCTGGGAGGAAATCCTGCTCGGCGCTATCCGGCCGTCCTTTCAGGGCGATCCTAAGTTCATCCTGGCTGCCCTGGCCACCGTGGGCACTACCATCACCCCCTGGGGCATCGTCTACATCCAGGCTTCAGTGGCCGATAAGGGAGTGGATGTAGAGCGGTATCATTATACCCGCTGGGATGTCACACTGGGGGCCATCTGGGGCAATCTGGTCTCGGCTTTCATCATTATCTGTACCGCCGCGACGCTCTATGTGCACGGGATCAGTGTGGAGACAGCACAGCAAGCAGCCCTGGCGCTGGAACCCCTGGCCGGCGAATGGGCCCGTCATCTCTTCTCTGTAGGACTGTTAGGTGCCTCTCTCCTGGCCGCGTCGGTGCTGCCACTCTCCACCACGTATGCTATCTGTGAGGCTTTCGGGTGGGAGCGTGGGCTGGACCGCAAGGCCCGTGAAGCGCCGATCTACTATGGCCTCTATGTAGGGATGCTGGTTTTGAGTACCTTGTTCGTGTTGATACCGGGAATGCCCCTTTTCCCCATCATGTGGCTTTCCCAGTCGGTCAATGCGATCCTCTTGCCAGTGCTGCTGATATTGGTGCTGAAACTGGCGGGGGACCCCCGCTTGATGGGGAGGTGGAGGAACGGCCGTATCCAGACCTTTCTTACCTGGACGATCACAGTGTTGATTATCATCGCCACCGTGGCCCTGTTCGTCACGGCCCTCGGATAGAAGCTGAATACCCCATGGCCCGCTCGATCAGAGGACGTAGTACGCCAGACGTGTCCAGGTCCGAGGCTCGGGTGAAGGATTCGAGCGCTTGCTCATGAAGGCCGGTTGCCTTGTATACCAGCCCCAGGCGGTAGTGGGCGGAAGCCAGCATGGGGTCCAGGCTGATGGCCCGGAGGAAACTCTTCCGGGCCGTTTCATATTCACCGGCCTGGAAGGCAGCCCACCCTTGCAGTTCATAGACCCAGCCCTCGCCGGGGGCAAGCACCAGGAGGGTATTCAGCGCTTCGGTGAGGCGTTCATTGTCGCTGAGGCCATGCTCCAGGTAGAAACGGGCCAGTATGTCCCATAGCCTGGGGTCCTGGGGCGCCAGGGAGATAGCCTCGTGCAGCCAGATTTCGGCTTCGGTGTACCGTCCCTCTGCTGCCCAGGCTTGCCCGATCTCGGCGCAGGTAGCCGGATTGCGAGGGTCCAGGTCATAGGCCTTTTCGTACTCGGCTCTGGCCGCAGAGAAATCGCCGCGCCGCTTGTAGTGCAGGCCGAGCAAAATGTGGGCCGCCGGCGAGTCGGGAGCCAATGCGATACCCCGTTCCAGGTGTTGTTTCGCTAAGTCGGAGTGGCCCATCCGGTCCAGCGCATAGCCCAGGTAGGTGTGGGCATCAGCGTAGTCCGGGCTGAGCGTTACTGCTCTCGTAAGATGGTAGGCTGCCAGAGCCCACTCCTCTTGCTCAATGAGCGCCTGACCGAGCAGGACTGCCACGTAGGCCGGTTCTGTGTTCTTAACCTCACCGAGCAGCGCGGCGAGCTGCTCCGCTAGCCCGGTATGGGCGGCCAACAAGTGCTCAATGGCCAGCCGGTTATCCTCGCCTGCCAGCAGTATCCCCAGCCGCTCATGAGCCCGTGCATCGTCCGGGTTGTGGTGCAGGATGGTCTCATATTCCTGGCGTGCGCGCTCCCACTCACGCATTGCCAGAAGCGCCTGGGCCAGGGCGTTGCGGGCCGCTCCGTCGGTGGGCCGGTGGGCCAGCAGTTGCCCGGCATGTGTCACCACAGCGGGCCATTCGGCACGGAGGGTATGGATGGCGATCCACAGCCGCTCTACTTCGAGAGAGTCTGCGCCCCTCTCTGATGCCTGGGCAAGGGCAGCCTGCGCTTCCTCGGCACGGCCCCAGTCCAGGTACACCTGGGCCATGCGCAGGTAGGCCTGGGGGGCGTCTGGTCTAATAGCGGCTGCTTGACTGTAGCGAGTGATAGCCGCTGTGCGTTCGAGCCTGGCGGCATGCGCGTCACCCTGACGGATGAGCTTGAGGTAGGAGGAGCGCAGAGCAACGTAGGGGTACAGGGCGATGAGGAGAACCGCCCAGGAAAGTAGCAGAAGTATCAGAGCGAGGTGTCTACGGTTGTGCATGCTTGATGAGATGGGGAAGGCTTGCCACAAAGATGCACAATTCTTGCCAGAACGGTGAACGGTGATACAATGGTACGCTGGCCTACGCCGGGATTGTACTCGATAGCGGACAGGAAGCTCGGGCACGCTATCACAGGCTATAGTGTGTACGTTGCTTGTAGTTACAGGAGCGCACTAAAACTATTGCCGCTGACGTTCCCTCTACCTTGTCCGTACATCTAAGTATACCATACCGGCTGCACCAGTGCACGTGTCTGACCTGCAAGTGCGTTCAAATATTGGGTGAAGAGACAAGTTAAGTGCTGGTGAAATCTGAGTGGCCCTGCCGGGGGGCCGTCTCCCTGCTTCTGCGGATACCAGCCCTCGATGCGGCCTGGTCCGCCTCTATGGTGATGGACAAGGGGATACACTTAGCCAGCGGCTACAGCGTTCTCCGCACCGGTGATCCCCGGTTGGTAAGGAGCACCCGCCCCTGGTCAAAATGAGGTATGATTGGTTCCGGAAACGCAGGCCGGACGCTTTGAGTGCTCGTGCGCTGTTTTACTATCGCATTCTGCCCCGGAAGCCCACCCTGCGCTGGGTGCTCCAGTGCGCTATTCCGACTGTGGTGTGGGGGTTCTCCAGTGGCCTGGCTGCCGGAGGACATTATTGTCCAGCGCCATCGGTGTCCGCGATTCAGCGGAGGTGAACCACTCTGGCTGCGCACCGGAGTCTACTGGCAGGGTACGATGGAATGATGGCTGGTGAAAAGCAAGTCGTGGTGACCATAATTCTTCTAGCCATACCAGGGAGAAGGGAATGATGTTCCAAACAACGTGCTGGCATCGGGCAGGGATCTTGTTGTTTCTGCTGATAGGGAGTGCATTACGCATAGTAGCTCTGGAACAAGTTCCACCAGGTCTGGCACCAGATGAAGCCTGCAACAGTTATGATGCCTACTCTCTCTGGTATACGGGGAGGGATCAGCACGGTGTGTTGCTTCCCACTGTGATGCGAGCCCTCAATGACTATCGGATGCCCCTCTTTATGTACACTCAAGCCCCTCTGGTCGGGGCCGGGGGATTGACGGTTTTCAACGCCCGGCTGGCTGCGGCTTTTTGGGGCATTCTCACGCTGGCGGCTCTGTATCGGCTAGGGAAAGAGTGGTTTAACCGGCGCATCGCATTGGCTTCTATGGGATTCCTGGCTATTTCTCCCTGGACGGTGCCGCTGAACCGCATCGCCCTTGAAGCCAACACCACGGTCCCTGCCGCATTGCTGACAGTGGGCCTGTTCTGGCAATGGCGGCGTACCGGCAGGTTCCGCTTCCTGATAGGCGCGGCGCTGATGGCAGGACTGGGACTCTACACCTATTCCACTATCTCCCTCTTTCTCGCGCTAATGCTGACGATGCTGACCATAGTTTCCCTGCGCGAGGTGCGCGCTCGTTGGCGGGAGTGTCTGGTCGCCGCAGCGCTTGGTTTGCTACTGACGCTTCCGTTGCTTTATCACTGGGCTCGCTACCCGGACGGGATGGGCGCTCGCTATCGGGAAATCGCCGTCTTCCGTCCTGAGCGCCAGGCACAAGAAGCCCTGGGACGGTTTTTGCGCCACGTGTGGTATAATGTATCCCCCAACTATCTCTTCGTCCGGGGAGACCTGGATATTCTGGAGCATCCAGGGGGAATAGGACAACTCTACCATGTTCAAGCTGTTCTGATCCCTCTGGGATGGATAGCCGGTTGGCAGAGGAAAACATGGCGGCTTCCCCTTCTGTTGACGGTAGGGTGGGTAGTGGCCTCTGTTATTCCTGTGGCATTGACCGAACCCAACCTCCCCGGCTCCGGCCATGCGTTGCGGGGATTGCCAGGAGTGGTGCCCTGGCAATTGTGGTCAGGGATAGGGGTAGAGGCCCTCAGCACGAGAAAGCGCACCTGGAAACCGATCCTCCTGTCTCTCGTCGCGGTATGGGTGGCGGTCAGTGCTACTCTGTACTTTAGAGAGTATTTCACCGCATATCCTCGTGTGGTAGCTCACCGGCTCTCAGTTGAAATGCCTGATCTGGCGGTGGCAGTGAGCGACCTGAGCGATTCCTATGAGCACGTCTACATCACCTGTTATTCGACATGGCCTTATCTATACCTCCTGTTCTTTACGCGCTATGATCCCCATCTACTACAGGAGGACCTCCCTGTCAGAGGGAATGAGCTGTTCGCACCGGTCTCGCGTCTGGGCAAATATCATATCATATGTGATATCCTCAACGTATGGAACTCGGGTGAACAGGGACTGTTCGTTGTGCCACTAAACGACCCGCCCGATGCACAGCCGTTGCAGGTGATCTGTGGCCCTTCTGGTAAACCCTGTTACAAAATCCTGGCGCGTCCATAAGGAGAGTCTATGCAGGCAAAGAGAATCCATGTCGCCGCGTTTGCGTTATTGTTAGTGCTTTTCGCCTTGCTGGTACTGGGCAGCCGCCCTATCTCTTTGACCTCGGACGAGCCCGCCCATCTTGTGGCAGGATATAGCATTTTAACACGAGGGACAAAAGCCTTCTGGATTCTGCCTCAGCATGGTCACCCCCCTCTGTTGAATGTCTTAGGTGCACTTGTTTTCTATATAGGTAAGCCGGATATTCCCCTGGAAACGTTAAACGGATGGCCTTTGTGGTTCTCAGACTATGTCTTTGCGTTCATCCCCTACCTGGCGCCAGTGGAGCAGACAGCATTTGCGATTCGCATCCCCACCGTGCTGTTCACAGTGATTCTGGGAGCACTCATTTTCCGCTGGGGCAAAGAGTGGTGGGGAAACACGGCTGGACTGCTGGCACTGCTGGTACTCCTCTTCGATCCGCTCCTCCTGGCCCATGGGCGATTGGCAACGACTGATGTGGGAACAGTGACCTTGGGTACAGCGGCGCTGTATCTGCTCTGGCGCTGGGCCGAAAAGCCTTCCTGGCGGTTAACCTGGTTCCTTGGCCTGTTGTGTGGCCTGACAATGCTCTCCAAAGGCTCTGGCATGTTCTGGCTCCTGACCGCTGGTCTGGCTGTGGTGGCTATGGCGGCGTACAAACGTTCCAGGACGCTTTCCCCTCTCCTGCTCTTGCAAGGGCTATGTGTGGGACTGCTCAGTTTTCTGATCGTTTGGGCAGGGCATAGTTTTACCTGGGGAACCGTAGGAGAACACTTCCCTCTTCCATTACCTGCACCGGCTTACTGGATTGGCATACTGTCACAAGCGCGAAGCGTGGAAAAAAGATGGTTTTTCGCCTTAGGACTGCGCGGACATGGTGGGTGGTGGTGGTATTTCCCGGTGGCGTTTCTGATTAAAAATCCCCTTCCTGTGTTGATCGGCCTGCTGGTTGGGCTGTGGACTGTGCTGCGGCGCCCCTTTTCCTGCCCCCGCCTTCTCGCCTTGGGCCTGTTTCCGTTACTCTACACCATAGCTGCCATCCGCAGTGGTATGAACATCGGTTACCGGCATATGCTGCCCATTCATCCCGCCATTTATCTGATCGTCGCAGCGGGAATCCAGTATGGAATCCTCAACCCCCCTCGTCGCTGGTGGCAATACGCCTGCGCTCTGGCCCTGGGTTTGTGGTACGTGGTCGGCACTCTGCGGATGTTTGGATATGAGATCGCTTACTTCAATGAGCTGATCGGCGGACCTCGCAACGGCCATCGTTATTTGATTGACTCCAACATAGATTGGGGCCAGGGTTATAAGGCTCTGCGTGATTATCTGAAAGCACATCCAGGACCAATCCCTCAATTATCCACCGCTTTTTTGAATATTGACCCGGAGCAATATGGCATCTCCTATCAATCCCTCGCTCCTGGCCGCGACGGCGCCGCGCTCGCAGCGCCGTTTCATCCGTTGCCTGGCCGGTATGTGATCGGCGCCACCGTCCTCCAACGGGGTTGGCCAGAGGATCCGGATATGTATGCCTGGTTCCGTCAAGTCGAGCCAACGGCGGAAATCGGTTATTCGTTTTTCCTGTACGATATTGCTACCTCCCCACTGCAGTGGATTGCTCAATGCTCTATCCCGGCAGCGCCCCTTTCAGATTCGCTGATCGAGCGCGGCTTTGGGTCCCGGAGTCTACGCCGGATATATTTTGATTGCACGGCTGGGTGGATATATCCCTCCGGTGGCGCTCAGCCAGGGGCTTATAGTCTCCATTACGATCTTCTCAAGGAGCGCAAGCGGACTCTCCCCTCTATGTTGCTCTCTACCCCAGAGCCCCGTGATCCGTTTATCGTCCAGCAGCTTAGCGGAGCACGGCTCTCGGTGGATGTGAGCCGGTATACCCCGGAGTACCCTGCTTTCGTGCTTTACGAACAGGAGGGTGCTCCTCCGGCACCCGCGCTGCGCTCTGGAGTAACCTCTCCAGCCGATGCGGTTCCTACCCCTGGTGCATCTTCTATCCCCACACCCATTGTCCTGGCAGGACCTTTAACTTTCTTGGGGGCTAATGTTACCTGGCAAGGCTCCGAGCTGAATGTAGAGACCTGGTGGCAGGTGACGCAAGCGCCAGGTCAGCGACCTCTCTCTATTATGGGGCATCTGTTGACGGCGCAGGGTGAGGTGCTGGGAATCGCGGACGGGTTAGGCGTCCCGCGGGAGATGCTTGAGCCTGGCGATATCCTGGTGCAACGTCACCGGTTCGGCCCAGTGACAGAGGGCACCGCACTCTGGCTGCGCACCGGCGCTTACTGGCTGGACTCACTGGAACGGTGGTCGGTAACTGGAGTGCCCCATGCCGATGCCATCTTCGTCGCCCTGGAGACCGCTCCATGAAGCCTCGCCGGGCATCCGGTATCGTGTGCATGCTGTTGCTTGTCTTATGGGGACTCCTGGTGACAGGAGGGCGTGCGCTCTCCATTTCAATGGACGAGCCACTTGACATCATCTCGGGTTATCTTTTCCTGGCTCGCTGGCTCAACGGGCTCTGGCATCTTCCTTACCACATCCAACCACCGCTTCTCAACATTGTCCATGCAGCTTTGCTGTTCGCTGCTCAGCCTCATATTCCTCTGGAGGAGCTGGCTGGCTGGGGTGAAAATTATGTCCACTTTGTGGCCGATTTCCTGCCCTATCTGATGCCGCTGGAACGGACAGAAATCCTGGCCCGCACACCGGTGATGCTGCTCGCGGTGCTGCTTGGTGCGCTGGTGTTCCGCTGGGGCAAAGAGCTCGCCGGGAACAGGGTGGGCCTGTTGGCTGTCGCGATACTGGTATTCGACCCCCTGTTCCTGGCCCATAGTCGCTTCGCCACAACCGATCTCGGCGTTACCTGTGCAGGTACAGCCGCCCTGTATGCGACCTGGCGCTGGCTCAAACAGCCCTCCTGGAGGTGGACGCTGGTTGTTGGCACGTTGATGGGGATGGCCTTGCTGACGAAATACTCAGCGTTCACCTATGCGGCGACGTTTGTGCTGGTCGCGCTGGTGGTCATCTTTTGCCGATGGAAGCCGGAAGGCGTAAGGCGGCTTTTGCAAGCTGCCATAGTAGGGTGTACGGCTTTCCTGCTCGTGTGGGGCATCTTCGGATTCCAGATAGGCCCATCATCGCTAGCGCCGTTTCCTTTGCCTGCCCCTATGTACTGG
>JAOAAG010000013.1 GCA_026418995.1 Anaerolineae bacterium | reverse complement strand
GATCATCACCGTGGAAATCAACAACCCACACACCAGAAACCATCCGTAGGGGCGACCCTTGCGGTCGCCCCCCTTGCGGTCGCCTTCCTCACGGTCGCCCCCCTTGCGGTCGCCCCCCTCGCGGTCGTCCCCCTTGCGGCTGCCCTTCGTGATCCAGGTGCCCAGGCCGATTACCGCGCACACCGCCTGCACCAATCCCATCGCAAACGGCGAACGCCCGCCCAGGTTCGGCGCGACAGAGTAGTCGAAAAACAGCGTATCCTGCACCAGATTGAGCGTGCGAAAATGCTGGCTGTAATGGAAATAATCGTCCGGGGAAATCCCTACCGAGGGACCCAATTGTACATATTTAAGCTCTGCCAACGCCGGGAGCCAGAACCAGGCCGAAAGCAAAAGTCCAATGAACAATGGACAATGAGCCATGAGCAATGAACGATGAGCGGCACCTTTTTTGCTGAGCCAGCGCATCCATAGATATAGAAGCGCAAACGGTGTGAAGATGAAAGCAGAAATGTTATGCGTCAGGATCAGCCCGCCATAAGCCAGCCCCGCCGCCGCCACCTGCACACCTGCACACCTGCACACCTGCATACTGGCAGACTGGGCCGTTGTTTCGCTGTTTGGCTGTTTTGCCGATTCGCTGATTCTTTCGATGCCCCACAACACCAGTGGATACCAGACGAAGGCCCAGAACTCGGAAAGCGAATCGCCCCGCACGTACACGTTGACCAGGTGAAACGGCGCAAAAGTATAGGCGACCGCCGCCAGCCACGCTGCCCAACGATTGCCGGTCAGGCAATGCATCCAGCCATACATCGCCAGCGCCGCCGCGAGGAACCCGAGCGTCTGTACCGTCTTGAGCGCTGTCAGGATGTCCATGCCGAGCACCACCAGCCCTCCGGCCAGATAGTACGGCAGCGCTGCGTAATAGCTGAAGAACGGGTAGCCCAGGCCGTAAGCTGCGTCGGACATCCAGCGCACGGGAAAGACCCCGGCACGCAGGTTGGCGACCATCTCATAGGTGCGTTGTAACAGGAACGGACTGTCGCCGCCACCGCGTGTGTTTACCATCCCCGGCCCCCACAGTGGCAGCGCAGCCAGTAGTGCAACCATCACCAGCGTCAATCCTGCAATTTGCGACCTGCAGTGTGCAATAAGCTTATTCAACCGCCACCTCGATCCAATCCCCTGCCGGATTCCCTGCCTCATCAAGCACATACAGCCGCGCTCCGCTCTCCGGCTGCCAGAAGCCAAACAGTAACGCATCACGTCCTGGCTGGGGCGCACTCACATCCGCAACGAAGTGATCATCGTTGATCACGTCACCAGGGTGCCAGCAAGTCGTTGGATAAAAGCCACTCGCCGGCCGGGAGTCCGCCTGTGCGATCCGTTCCCCATCCCGCAGGTAGTGCAGGAAGATGGTGTAATCGTCCCTCAGCCGCGCCGTAGCCCGCCAGCGCAACCGCACACGCACGCCGCCATCTAGCGGCAGCACCTCTGCACCCAGCCACTCGATGCCACTGGAGAGAGAGGCCCGTGCTGGCGTTGTCCTATCGGACGGAACGGCCAGGAAGGCCACAAACGTTGTGTACGGAGCCGGATCGCGGTCTCCCTGCGAGAGCGGCCCTTTCTCAACGAAAACCTCGGCAGGTGTGGGCAGGAGTGCCCATGCCCGCTGCCAATTGCCATACGGCCAGACGAAGACGGCGACTGGAGATGGGGGATTCGGGGTCAGAGATTGGAGGTCATAGGCTGGGGGCTCGAGGCCAATGATCAAAGCCTCAGGATGTTGAGCGAGGAAACGAATTTGAGGCCACTCATCCCATAGCACCGGGTCTATGTACACTCTGGCCCCCGCGCTTTGCTGTTCTGCGACCCGCTGCCCCAGGACCAGCGCTCCCCGCTCAAACCAGTAGCCGGTCATGGGGTGGCGGGCGTACTCGCCGAAATAGGCCCGCACAGTGCTTGCCAGAGCAAAAACAACGAACAATGAGACGATTAACAGGGGACAATTAGACAAAAGCGACGATTGGCGGCTCTCCACACGCCTCACGCAACACGTCATACAGAATACGCACTCCATCCCCAGCGCCGGCAGCAATGCCACCACCGGCAACATCCCCGCCGCCCGCAAAAAGTGCGGTGCATCCTCCGCCAGCAGTGTGGGCAGCGCCATCACCACCGTCCAGATCACCACCAAACCGCAGGCCAACTCGCGGCGGGCGCGGCGCAGGGCGACGGCCAGGCCCAGCACGAAAGCCGCTCCCAGCAGCGGGTCGAACACGGGCCGCCAGGGAACGTTGTGCCGCCAGATGCGATCTCCGCGCACGAAGAACATCCCCAGCGTGTGTCGTGTGCTCCTGACCAGTGCACCCCACACATCACCGTTGTTGATCGCCGGGCTGAAGATGGAGACCTGTTCAGGGCGACCCAGTACCACGTCGGGGTGCAGCACGGTATAGGCTGCCAGCGGGGCGACGGTCAGCAGAGCGGTGAGCAGTGCCAGACACAGGCGTGGTGCGTATTGCGTATGAGGGGTCTGGGGCTTCAGCGCCCAGGCATAGAGACCGAACACAACCAGTGCCACTGGCGTAAAGCGGGCCGCTGTGTACGTGTAGAACGTCAGCCCATACAGAACTCCCGCCATCACCCAGTGTTGCCACCACTTGCTCCTTCGCTCCCCTGCTTTCCTGCTTCCCAGTGCGGCCTGCCATAGCGTCAGTGCGAGGAGGAGGGGGAGGGTCACAGCGCGGAACCCGACCCGGCTGAGATGGACGTGCCACAGCATCACCGCAAGCACTGCCGCTGCCAGCAGTCCCACCCGCCGCGAAAAGAGCACCCGTCCCGCCGCTGCTGTCACCGCCACAGTCAGCAGCCCTGCAAAGCTGGAAACCAGCCGCAGCGCGAACGGGCTTTTCCCCAGCACGGCTATTGCCAGCGCAACCAGATAGATGAACAGGGGCTCCCGCCCGTTATTAGCTGGAAAGTAGAGCGCGAGCCGCCCGTGTAACACATCTACGGCGTCCAGACCATAATACGCCTCGTCGTGGTAAAGGCCTGGCGGCACTTCCCCCAGCGCCACCATCCGCAGCGCTGCCGCGACGAGCAGTATCAGCGTCCCATACCACAGGGTCCTGGCTTTCACTTTCCGCTACCGGATAATATTGATCGTCTCGAAGATAAAGCGGTCGGCTGGCGTATCCGGAAGGGCGTTGACCACAGCGACCCGCCGGTGCTCATCCCCCTCGAGCGCCAGACTGACCTCTAACCTATAGACTCCCGGTGGAGTGGCCGGATTCAAATTCAGGTCAAAATGGGTCTCGATTACAGCATCGAGCGGCCAGGCTGTCGGCGGATACCGATCGAACACATCCGGGCGACGCTCCATATTCCCGCCCCAGACATTAAGAGAGCTGTCCACCAACCGTACCAGCGGACGGAAAGGTGAGAGGTCCACCTGCGCTGTCCGCTGCCAGTAAAGCACCACATGCAGCCAGTTGCTGGGAGGATGGGACAGGCGCTCTGTCGCTGGGAGAGTCCTGGCATCAACCCAGTAGCCGACCAGCCGCAGCCCGTTCCCAAAGCGCACCTCGAGCGGGGTGGCCCAACCGGGCAGGCCAGGATACTCATAGCGCAACTGATAGCCGATGATGCGGATGCGTCCTGCGCTGGGGAACTGCTCGGTGATGACGGGGAAGGCCGTGGCCGCCACTTCGTGGAGTTTGTGCCCCGGCGCCATCGCCTGATCGTGGCTCAGCACCAGCCACAAGCGATCGTACCGTGCTGCCTCCTTCTGATAGGCTGGCCATGGGTCATAGGGGTCTCCACCAAAGCCCTCTACGTCTGATACCCCCCGGTAATACCGCTGAAAAGCAAACCGGGTGTAGTGAGCGAAGAGGAGCACCAAGTCGTTAGTCCCTTCGTGGGCATCTATATAGTCGGCTGCAAAGCGCCAGTTATCCCGCTGGACCACCGGGTCAGTGAGGACACGCACGGTGCTGAGCGTCATCAGCATGCCCAGGAGCACCATTACCAGCCCTGCTGGCCGCCAGAAGCGCGCCAGCCTTTCCATACCCCATGCCACCAGCGCAAAGAAGGCAGGCAGGACAGCAGAAAGGTATTTAGCCCAGTAGACCGGAATGCGGAAGGAGAGGAGATAGTAAATCAGCACCGGGACAAAAGCATGCACCAGGACGATCCCTGCGTCCTGCTCGCGAGAGCGTAACAGGCGAAACATGAGCAACAGACCGCTGCCACACACCAGCACCACCGGCAATAGCAGCATTGGCCAGGGCATCCAGTCTAGGGGCAGGTTGTAGAAATAGTAGCCGACTGCATCGGGGAACATCCGGTGCAGGGGCACAAAGCCTCGCCATATATCCCTGGGCTGGTAGTCCTTCAGGGTCTGCCAGACGTAGCGGAGCAGGGGCAGGTGCAGCAAGGCCAATAAGGACATCGCTATCACATAGGCAAGCAAGCGCTTCGGGCGTCGCCATCCCAGGAGCAGCGCAGCGATTCCCTGAGCAGCGACCAGGCAGGCCCCGAAGAAGTGGCTATAAAGCGTGGCGGAAGCCAGAGACGCATAGACGAACCAGCGCCACCACCCCCTTCTACGGAATGCTTCCAGGAGCGCCAGACTGGATGCGACTGCGGTCAACATATGGAGTGCATACATCTTGGCTTCCTGGGCGAACCAGAGGACGAAAGGAGAAAAAGCGAATAGCCAGGCTGCCACGACGCCCGCACGCCTGCTCAGCCCCTTATTGACCCACTGGAATAACAGCGGCACGCTCAACACCGCACAGAGGACGGAGAGAAAGCGCACCGCAAAATCCGAACTCCCTGCCAGGTGGCGCCACCAGAACAGCAGGAGATAGAACAGAGGGCCGTTGTGATGCGGCTGGACAATGGTACGGACGGTCTCGGCCAGGCTGCCCTTCGTATACTCCAGTGCCATCACCTCGTCAAACCACATACTCTGGAGGGTCAGGGTGGAGGTCTGCAGCACATAAGCCACAAACACAATGACCAGGACCGAGAGCCTGACCATCAAATATTCCCTCCGGCGAGGGCTTACCCCATCCATTTTCCTCCTGCCAATCTTCGTAGTCTTTGATTCGGATTAAACAGGAGGACATTTTAACCTATACAACTGATTAGAGCAAGAACACTCCCCTGCAGGCCGCGACCTGCGGCCTGGCAATGCCATACAAATCTCTGCGCCATCTGC
The DNA here is from genome assembly GCA_026418995.1 of Anaerolineae bacterium. GTDB lineage: Bacteria > Chloroflexota > Anaerolineae > B4-G1 > B4-G1 > JAOAAG01. The sequence goes on along the minus strand of JAOAAG010000013.1, from coordinate 2,052 downwards.
GTTCACGCAGTCCGCCGGATGGCCCCGCTCTATCCAATCCGCTAAAGCGCTGACAGTACCTGGGCTTGACAAATCAGCACTCTGGACTATAATTTCACTTAGAGAAACCTACTCCCTCTTTGTGGGACTTGCCCGCCGGAGGTCCAGCATGCGCCTTACTCTGATCGGTCATATGACCGTGCGAGTGGAACTGGATGGTATCGCCTTCCTGACTGACCCCTGGTTTGGCCCGCGTACCTGGCTGGAACGCCGCCTGGCTCCCCGCGTCCTTCCCCCCGCCCTCTCCCCGGATGAACTTACCGCGCTGGATGCCTTCCTGGTCTCCCACAACCACATAGACCACCTAGACGAGCCGGCGCTGGCGCTGGCCCGGCGGCTGGGGTGCGCCGTCATCGGCTCTGAGGGGGCGGCCCGCCGGGCCCGGCGGGCTGGGGTACGGGAGGCGGTCGCGCTGCGGCCCGGCGAGAGCATCCCACTGGGCTCCCTCACGCTCCACGCCGTCCCCACCGACCATCCCCTGGCCCCTGACGCGGTGGGCTTTGTCGTCGTGGGAAGCCAGAGCCTCTACTTCAGCGGCGATACCCGCTGGACCCCTGCGCTCCGGGATGGTCTCTCCGCTTTTACTCTGGATGTGGCCCTGGTCCAGGCTGCCTGCGCTCATTACCCCTTCTTCGGCGATGATGGAATGTCCCTTCCCGATGTGGCCGCTCTGGCCCGCACCCTCCGGCCCCGCTGGACCGTCCCCCTGCACCTGCACTGCGTCGGAAAATGGCTGGATCGGGCCGCCGGAATCCGGGTGGGAATGGGCAACGCCGACCAGGTACAGGCCGTGCTCTGTGTTTGGGCCGACTCGCTCCGGGCCGAGGGCCTGGGCGTTCAGTTGCTGGAACAAGGCCAGCCCTGGGACACGGAACACGCAATACGCAGTACGTGAGCATAAGGAGGTATACAATGGCTATGACCGACATTCCCCTGGAAGAGATGATCGCCCGCTACAAACAGGTGCGCCCCCCCGCCATCGCCGACATCCTGGACCAGAAGGGACTCTTCCACCAGATTCTCCCGCCCCAGATCCAGGCCATCGCGCCGGGGATGCGCGTCGCCGGGCCCTCGTTGACGGTCAAGGGCACTCCCACCGTCATCCATAAGGACGAGTACCTGCAGGTGGCGGTGGAGGCGTACGCGACGCTCCAGCCGGGCCAGGTGGTGGTCTACGACACGTCCAACGACCCGGGCACCGCCCACTGGGGGGAGATGATCAGCACGACAACGAAGGCCAAAGGTTGCGGCGGCGCGGTCATAGACGGCGGCGTGCGGGATGTGGAGGCCATCATAGAACTGGGCTTCCCCGTTTTCGCCCGCTACAAGACCCCCGCCGACATTCGCGGCCGCTGGCGCTACGTGGAGATCAACATCCCCATCCGTATCGGCGACGTCCACATCCGCCCCGGCGACTGGGTGGTCGGCGACGCCAACGGCGTGGTCGTCGTCCCTCAGGACCTGGTCGTGGAGGTCCTGCTGGAAGCCGAAAAGGTCATGGAGACGGAGCGGAAAATCTGGGAAGAACTGCGCGCCGGCGAACATCCGCTCAACGTCTACCTGAAGTACGGGCGGTTCTGAGGTTTAAAACCACGAAGACACGAAGAACACGAAGGACACAAAGGGTGTAACTTCCTTTTCGTGTCCTTTGTGTGCTCTTTGTGCCCCTCGTGGTAAATCTTATGGAGGGGCAAATGAGGATCACCGACCTGATCGTCACCCCCGTCGCCATCCCGCTGGGAGTGCCGCTGGCCCACGCCTGGGGCGTCCACCTGGGCTTCGGGCGGGCCATCATCCAGGTCGTCACCGATGAAGGGCTGGTGGGGCTGGGCGAGACGACGCTCACCCCCAGTGGCCGTCAAATGGAAGAGGTGCTCCGCTCCTGCCGGATGCTCATCCTGGGCGAGGACCCTTTCAACCTGGAGCGGTTGCGCTGGAAGGTCTCCAATCCCTTCTACGTCCGCATGTTCGGCCCCAACCTGATTAACGCCTACGCCGCCATTGAGTTCGCCT
>JAOAAG010000416.1 GCA_026418995.1 Anaerolineae bacterium | reverse complement strand
CGGCAGCGTCAGATGTGTATAAGAGACAGATCAGGGCCTGGCGCACCAGTTGGGCCATCTCCACCTGCCCCTGCCGGTAGCGGTACCGGTCGCCCAGAATCTGCGCGATGGGCCCGCCTGGCGCGAAGACAGGTGTGATATCTGGCACCTCAATGGGCTTTTCCTCAAGCTGTGCTATATCGCTGTTCATCACTCGAATGATGCTAATGACAACCTTGCTCCTGCCTCTTGCCTCTTTATCCGCTGCTAAACCCGCGTATGATCAAGGGCAAGTATCGCTTTATGGGCAGCTCGACCAGCATCTCTGCCGGCAGATCTAACTCGGGTTGTAATGGGTCATTAGTGCTCAGGTGCAATATCGCGGCGTGCCGTCCGGGCGTTGCCTCCCCGGCGTCAAAAGTGACGTTAATCACCTGGTGGGAGTGAGGGGATATCGCACCTCTCACCGGCTCCGCCGAGAGCCACGGGAGGTCAGCGCTCCCCACCCCCTCCACGCGCACATCGTCCAGCCCCACCTGTGCGCCGTTCTGGCCGTAGTACTGAAACCCAATGCGCACTGGCACGGCAGGGAGCTTGGGCGTCAGGTCAAATACGCTCCTGGCCCAGGTGCGGTTGGAGGGCCAGGCGTCATCGGCCTTGCCCAGGTAGATATCATCAATACCGCCCACCTCTCCCACCACCAGCCAGATGAAAAGGTCGCAGCGGTTAGAAGTATCCCGACAGTTCCCCGGGTCCCCGAAGGACCAGAAGGAAAGGGTCGCCGTGACCAGGTTTAGCCTCGGCGAAAGCAGCCATTCATCTTGAGGTTGGGCGGAGGGGGTAACCATCGCCGCATAGTGGCCGGAGCGTGGACCTGTGCTGAGCACGTCCCAGTTAGCAGTGGTATTTCTGACCACTTCACTCCAGCCTGGCGGCGGCACCTGGCCGCTTTCAAACCCCTCGTTCAGCAGCGCTGCTCCTGCTCCAGACCGTTCCCCAATCTCGAAGGTAAGCGTCAGCCCACCGCTGTTGGTCAGCGTCAGGGTGCGAGTGGTGCGAGTTCCTATGTCGAGGACAACGAAGAGACGAGGCGGCGTGTAGTTGAGGCGGGGGACGGCCAGGTAGAAGTCTTGTCGCACCGTACTGCCCGTGACGACGTGTGTTGTGGTAATGGCGGCCCCGTACCTGCTCAGCGTGGCGGTGAAGATATGTGTCCCCGCCGGGGAGAAGAGGGTATAGAAGGAATCGTCCACTGCCGGGTCTTCGGTAGCGGCGGTGACTGTGCTGTAACCCGCGTCGTTGGAGACGGACACGCCAGCCAGCGGGATGTTGTTCCCATAGTAGGTGTTGCCGACGACCAGTCCTCCGGGCCGGGGAGCACATATGGTGCCCAGCATCACATCGTCTATGTGGATATCATTGCCGTAGGCGCTGATGCCCAGCAGGCCTACCCGCAGGTCCGGCTGAGTGCTGTAGGCGCTGAGGTCCACCACGTGTTCCTTCCAGCCGGTAGAGCCGTCATAGCGGGGGATGGGGGAGCCGACATTTACCCACGAGGACCCGCCAGTGGTGGACACCTGGACTTGAAGGCGGTCGTTGGAGGTGCTGTAGCCGGTGTCGTGGTACATCCAGAACCGGAGGGTGGGGACGGTACCCCGCATATTGGTTCCTCCCGTGCGGTAAAGTCGGGTGGTGGAGCCGCTGCTGGCGCTGTAAGAGTTGAAGTAGGCCAGATGGGGAGGAGTGTGAGCGCTAGCGCCGGAGGGGTGTACGGTGCCCGTGTTTGTCATCCAGTCCCCCGCTGTGCCGTTGACGTCCACTTTGGCCCAGCCAGTGGGCAGGTTCGGCGGTGTGGCCGAATCGAAGTTCTCCGCAAAGCCCAGGCCACTATAGTACCCCGGCGCGTTGCAGGCCGCGCTGTCCACGCTGAGGGCGAAATGTTCGGTGCGGCTTGTCTTCAGCGGGCCGACGGTGCGGGTGAGGGAGAGGTAGCCGGTCACCCAGGCGCTTGCCCTGAAGGTGAAGGCCGTCCCTCCGGGCAGGGTGACGTTGTAGAAGCCGGTGACCGGATTCGTCCACAGGCGCGTAGTAAAAGAGCGCCCGTCCGTGATGTCCAGGCTGGCGTAGAGCGGCCAGCCGGTCAGGGCATCGCGGACAATGCCGGAGACGGTGTAGCGGGGCGCCGGGGTCAAAGAGAAGTTTCGGGTGGTCGTTCTCTCTGCGGTGACCACCACGCCGGTGGCGGTGGACGGCAGGTAGCCGAAGGCAGACGCTGTCACCACGTAGGTGGCAGCGGGGAGGGTCATTGAGTAAAAGCCGCCTGCGCCGGTCGTAGCGGTGCCTGTACGGGTAAGGCCTGCCGTTGCCTCCACCCGCGCGCCCACGATGGGGGCGCCGGTGTTCGCATCGGAGACGGTCCCCTGCAGCGTACCCGTCAGGACCCGCGTGGCATTGTAGATTACCAGCGCGAAATCCTGGTCGGTGCCGTCGGAGTTGCCCGGGACGCCGTCTCCGGCGATGTTTGCAGCGGTGACGATCACGGTGAATCCGCCACTTGTCCCGGCCGGCAAGAAAACGCTCTCCACATTATTGCGGGGGTCGGCGCTCCCGCCGGGGACGGATGTGCTGCCGGAGAAGACATTGCCCCGGTAAGTCTGCCCTCCAACGGTCACAGCCAGGTCCAGGTTGTTGACGTAGGCGTTGCCGACCGTCGAACCGGGGGCATCGGTCCATGCGAGAGTGACGCGGAAGGGCCTGCCGGAATCTGCCACCACGCCTGAAACCGGGTAGCTCTGGCCGGTGCTGCCGAAGGTATGGGCCTGATCTACCAGCATACGGGGAGTATCGTCGAAGGCCAGGCCCAGGTTGACCTCGCCGAAGCCCTGGGAGTTGGAGGGGAGGTTCCCCCCGGCGCCTGTACCGTTGAGATAGCGGGTCGTGTTGATCAGATAGGCCTTGACCATCGCCGGACTGGGCGGCTGGCCCCCTCCGTAGCGGTTCTGATACCAGTAATAGACCAGGGAGGCGGCGCCGGCTACGGCAGGGGTGGCATGGCTGGTGCCGGAGGAGGCAGCGTAGAGGGTCTGTCCGGAAGGCCAGTACTGATTGCACACCCCTTCGCCATTGTAGTTGGGGGATTGGGAGGCTGCTCCAGCGATGTGGGTGCCCGGGGCTACGATGTCCGGCTTGACCCGTCCGTCATCGGTAGGCCCCCGGCTGGAGAAGGAGATGATGTCCTGGGCACTGTCGGCGCCGGAGGAAGGGACGCCACAGCCGTCGGTCCAGCCTGGCCGGTAGTTCTCCGCCGCGCCCACGGTGATGACGTTCTTGGCCGTGCCAGGGGTGCTGATGTTGTTCCCGGCGCTGCGCGTGCCATCGTTCCCGGCGGCAAAGACAATGATCATTTCCTGATTACCGTTGCTGCCTGGCTGGGCATCGCGCACCCGCGTGTCATATTCCTGCGCCCAGGTATCGTATGCGCCCCAGCACCTTGTTTCGGGGTACCCGCATCCCCAGGAGTTGCTGCTGATGCGCGCGCCCTGTGTGTAAGAGTTGTTGATCAGACTGGTACCGCTGGCATAGGTGTCCCATTCTCCGGCGTTGTTGAAGACCTTAGAGCCGGCTATGCGTCCGAAGGGATTAATGCCCAAGCCATAGTTATAGCCGGTGCTGTCCTCGTAGGGGAAGCCGGTGCGGTTGTTGTACCCGGCGACGATGGAGGCGTTGATGTTGCCATGGCCGCCCCCACCGTCCGCGCTGGGATCGGAGGTCCAGTTGTAGTTGTAGGCCAGCCGGTCTGCGTTAGCGGTGTTGCCCAGGACGTAGAAGTCGGGGTGGCGAGGGATATCATCGCCATCGTCTATGCCATCGTCGGTCACATCTACGATGGGGTAGGAGGAGTCTGTGGAGGGGAAGCCACGTGTAGTCAGCCAGGAGAGATAGCCCGTACCGGCGGGCTGGGTACCTGCTGCGTTGAGGTTGCCGGCCACGATCTGGCACTGCACCTCGTCCAGCAGCCGGAAACGGGGATACGGCTCCACATTTACCACGTCGGGCAGGGAAGCGAGCCAGAGGAGATCGGAGGCCGCAACCCGCACCCCGAGATTGCGATAGGTCAGCACCAGGGAGGGAGGCTGTAGCACCGCCAGGGCGCGGGCCAGGATGGTCTGCACGGTCTCCTCTACTCCAGCGTGGTTGTAGAGCTGGACGGTCACTGCCATCTCTTCCGGGAGGGCCTCCGGGTCGGCCAGGGCAGGGTGGAGGGCGTAGGCGGAGTGGTAGGGGCCGGTCCAGCGCAGGGGCGCCGTATCGGCCAGCCGCGCCAGGGCCGCGTCGTCTCCCCAGACCAGGTAGGCGTAGTCCGGGATATAGGTGATGATCTCCAGGCCGGCCTTCTCCATTGCCCCGTACCACTCGTCCTGAATGGGGCCAGGGAACTGGACCAGGCGCAGGCCGGGCCAGCCAGCGGATAACGTCCGGCGCATTCCGGCAGGGATGGATGGCTCGCCGCTCCGGGGGTCAAAGGAGCCGCCACGCAGGTGGAGGAACACCGCCACGTCTGCGGAAACGCTCGGTGGGGTAGCGCGAACGTCCGACGCCAGCCAGCCTGCTAGCGTGGCCAGGCAGAGCAGCAACAGGGCGCAGAACAGGGAAACGCGAGTTGAAGATGGAAACATATTCACCAATCCATTGCAGGTTAAGGGGCACAGCATGCCTTTCAGCAGGTTATTGGTAGTGTACCAAATATGGGGCGAATTGGCAACTGTCAGCGGAGCTCGGCAAAGCGTATGCGCAAGGGGGGCTGTTAGCCTGCCTGTAGCTCGCTGGATGGGCCGGAAAGGCTGTGCTGCAAGAGGGTTATCCCGGCCAGCGGCCCGCTACCGCTGCCTCTACACATTGTTCCACGGAGCCGTAGCGTACCTTCAGGCCGGCATGGGAGGAAGCGTACACCGCTCCCTTTGCAGACGGGGTCGCCAGGGTACGCAAGCCCAGCTCCTTCACCGGCGCGATAGCCACGCACATATCGGACACCAGGCGTCCGCCTGCTGATTCCAGCGCTTCGGCCAATCCCTCCTTCGCGGCCAGCTCCCGTACCTCTCGCGCTACAGTGACCCATAACTTACTCCGCAGGCGTCGGCCACCTATCGAATGTGCTATCTCCCTGATCTCTTCCAGGTCAGCGTGGGGGCAGCCGAACCAGACCAGATCAATCTCGCGCGCATCTGCGTTCAGCGCCGCATAGGCGGAGCTGAGCTCATCCACGACGAACGGCTCGCAATCAGGGGATAGAAGGTCGGGCCGATCGGACTCCGGGGTAACCCCAATGACGTGGTACAGCGCTACTGCCCCGGAGGCTGCCATCGCGGCGCCCAGTGCCTTCAGTGCGGCGTCGGAGGCTCCCTCCAGGCCGAGGAAGCAAGGCACGCCATTGCGGGCCCTCTTACCCACCAGGTATCCCAGGGCTCCGAAATCTGAGAGGGTGCGTACCGGACAGCGCACCAGCACCCGCAGCGTGGCGCGTCGGTTTTCGTCCAGGTGGAGTCCGTAAGCAGGGGTACGTCCGGTGATGGCAGCGGCCAGGGCGCTGGGACCTCCCTCCCGGTTGGTGCGTGCTCCTAACACCGCGTTAGCGTAGGCGACAGCGGAGGACTCTGCCCAGGCCACATGCTCCCCTGAGCCGGGCACATTCCCCACCAGGTACGGGGTACAGGTACAGGTCGTCCGCACGCCCAGTTTACTGAAGGTCGCTATCACTGCCAACTGGCGATCAGCAAATGAGGGAGCAAATCCCAGCTCGCGCCAGGCCGACAAGTCCATTCCCGCCGGGTTCAACGTCGTCGGGACACGCACTCGTGCGCCTTGTGCCGCCCACTCGGAGAGGAACTCCAATCCGGCCTCTCCCAGGTTACGGTAGCTTACCCCTGCCACCTGTACCGAGGTCACCGGCAGCAGACGATGGGCACGGTAGATACGTCCCAGTGCAACGACGATCTCCATCGCCCTTTGCACGCCTGGGCCACATTCACCTGCGAGCATAGCCTCTTCTTCGGGAGAGAGGAGGGGGAGGGAATGATCGGTCATCGTTCAGGGGCATTCAGGCCCAGCGCGTACACCTCGGCCCGGCTCCAACCGGACATTTCAGCCACACGTCGCGCGGCGGCGGAGCGAGACATTCCCTGGGCCAGCAACTCGCTTAATGCGGCCTCCACCCGCGCCGTATCCCATCTGCGATCCGCTTGCACCGCGCCGCCGATCACGAGGGTGATCTCACCACGCAACGGGACCATTCCGAAATGATGACGGGCGGCGGAGATGGTGCCGCGCCATACCTCTTCGTGTAGCTTGGTCAACTCCCGGCACACAGCCACGGGACGATCGCCCAGGGTTGATTCGAGGTCGGCCAGGCTGGCATGCAGGCGGTGCGGCGCTTCAAAGGCGATCAGAGTGCGCCGTTCGCCCGCCAGCTCGGTTAGAAGGGCAAGCCGCTCACGCCGCCGTCGCGGCAGAAACCCCAGGTAGACAAAGCTATCGGTCGGCAGGCCGGAGAGCACCAGAGCCGTGACTGGAGCGGAGGGGCCAGGTACGCATGTTACGGGATAGCCGCGCGCGATAGCGGCACAGACCAGCTCGTAGCCGGGGTCGGAAAGCCCCGGCATCCCGGCCTCGGAGATGAGAGCCACGTCGCCCTCATCCAGCGCGCCGAGTATCGCTTCCAGCTTGACCAGCTTGTTGCCCTCGAAGTAACTGGTGACGGGGGTGCGGATGTCGTAGCGGGTGGTCAGTATACGTGCGCGTCTGGTGTCCTCTGCAGCGATCAGCGTGACCTCTTTGAGTACGCGCAGAGCCCGTAGTGAGATATCCTCCAGATTCCCAATGGGAGTACCGACCAGGTAAAGCGTGCCCATAAAGAGGCTGCACCCATCTGCCCACTTTAGTGATTCTTGGTGAACACGACGTAAGCCAATGCCCCGCCGCAGAAGCCCTGGAAGTCCAGCACGATCTCGTCCGAGATCGCCGGATGGTTCTGTTTGTAGGGGTCGTGCAACTGTACCCGCACCTGCATAATCTTGGGCCTGGCATCGAAGAACTGCTCAAAGGCGGCCTGATGGCTATAGATGGTGTTGAGGCGCTGGTCGGCGCCGGCAGTGATGACCGTGTCAATGCCTGCTCCCCAGATATGTACCGGGTAGCCTTTCAGTGGGTTGCCGTCCAGGTCCTGCACGTGGCCCGCCACGCCCGTCCACTCGCAGCCATATGCTGGCATGATGAACCGTACCTCGTGGGTGAATTGCCAGTACGAGCGAGTCGCTCTGGGGGTCTCGGTGGCTGTTGGCGGCGGGGTGGGCGTCGGAGGAATGACGAAAGGCGAGGGCGTCAGCGTCGGCGTGCGCGTATTGGTCGGGCGAGGACTTGGCGTCATACTGGGGGAGGGAGTCGGCGTCCAGGTGGGAATGCCTCTGGTAGGCGTCTCAGTAGGTGTCGGGAGCATAGCTATGGTGTAGACGGGAGGGGGAGTGGGACGTCGGGGAAACGGGTTGAAAATGTTCAGACCAACTACCCCGTAGAAACCCAGCAGACATACCGTCATCACCAGCACCAGAACAGTCAAGGAATTAAATATGCGGTCCCGCGGCTTTTTAGCCGTCAGTGTGGCTCCTTTCATCTCTAATCTCCTCGATATAACCCCTCGTTATCACGAGTGAACAACAGGGCAGCGCGGCACCCTGTTTCCTGTCACGGGTTGGTGTTGACGAAGCGCTCTACCACTGCCTGGGCCCACAGCCTCTCGATCCACTCATCCAGGGCGCGTGCCTCCAGAATGCTCAGATTCTCCTGGCTGATAGGACGGGCCGGGTCGCGCTCCACCACCTTCACGATGTGATAGCCAAGCATGCTCTGAACAACGCCGCTGAATTGGCCTGGCTGCAGGGCGAACGCCACTGCCTCCACCTCGGGGGCGATCAGAATGCCTCTGGGGAAAAAGCCCAGATCGCCGCCCGTATCACGAGTGCTGACATCCTGCGAATAGTTCCTGGCCAGGGTGGCGAAGTCAGCGCCGGCCTGGAGCTGGGCCAGGATACGCTCTGCTTCTTCCTGGGTATCCACCAGGATGTGGTAGGCATGGACATGTTCGGCCGTCTTGGGCACACTGTCAATAACGCGTTGCGTCATTTTCATACCGATCAACTGGGCCCGTGCCTTGCGCCACACATCTTCCCTGGTCTCCCCCATCTCTGCCAGCTTGGCGTTGAAGGCTTCCTCTCCGCCACTATCGGCAATCATGGCCTGGATGTGGGAGTTGACCTCTTCGTCCGACACAGTAACCCCTTGCGCGGCTGCATCCTGCTCGATCAGCACCTGTTCAATCAGCACATTCAGGATCCAGTCCCGGTGCTGGGCCACGCTTTCCTGCCCCTCCGGGCTGTTAGGGTCTATGCCCCGTGCCCTCAGTGAGGCCTCGTACTGACCCACTTCACGCTCGTAATCGGCCAGGTAGATGGGGACACCGTTGACCCGGGCGGCCAGAGGGGGTTCAGGTGTCGGGGTGGGGGAGGGCACGTCCACAGGCACAGTGGTGGCCCCTCCCGGTTGCGGAACGGGAACGGTCTGCACGGGCGTGACTGTCACAGGGACCGTGGGCAAGGCCAGCTCCTGCCCGCACGCTGAAAGCAGCAGGGAGACCATCAGGAACAGCACCAGACATGCGGTGGCCTTTAGATGTGTTGTGAACTCAGGGGAAATGGTGCTCAAGAAATGCCTCCTTTGACCAGTCGGATTGACAGACCTGGATGGAGAAGCCAGGGTACAAATAGTCAGAAAGTCACCTTTGCTCTGCTCACTCTGTATTATATTCGTTGGCGCTATAGCCTATACTGGTCTGAGCTTAACCGCTGCTGTCCAAAGCTTCACGGTCGGGATAGCCTTCGGCAGGAGGATGCGATTCAGGCATTTGTTTCTGTCTCTGCACATATCTTACCTTAGACTCGCAGGCAGCGGGTAGATCATTCAACCACGATAAGTCCCTCCCAATAACTAACTCTTTCATGGTAGCGTGATGAGTGTTCTTCATAGGGATCAAACGCATCTGAAACCCATGCCTGCGTGCCATCACTTTCACTTCCTCCGCCTCATCGTATGTCATCAAAAAATCGCCCGCAAGTGACTCGCATATTGTAAAGAGATGTTCGTGGTCAATCTGATGATGTTTGTAGAGCCGTTTACCCGCTTTCTTTCCACCGGCGGTATAAGGAGGATCAATGAAATAGATCGCATCCTCACAACCGGCAAACTCCATCATCACTCTCAGTCCATCATCGCATCGGAAATCAATCCGCTCCACGATATGATTAAGATTGATAAGCCTCCGGGCAAGTGTCTTAGGATACCAGCGGGAGCCAATTCCTTTTCCATTTTCTCCGCGCCTTATGAAGCTGGCGCCTTCGGCGAGTATTCCTCCATGCAGCGTTCGGTTCTTCAAGATCGTCTGAAACGCTTTCTCTTTCTTGCTTGCAGGGGTTTTCTGAAGTTCCTCCTCAACAGCTTCTCTTGTCATTGTGAACGTCAAAATCCGGTAGGCTAACCACTCTGCATCGCCGTCCACAATGGCTTCCCAGACTGCTGCTACCTCCTCATCTAATTCGACCATAACAGCTTGTTCAACCAGATTCTCAAAGAGGGCGGTAAGGCTAATAATTCCACCGCCGGCGAATGGTTCAATTAGAATCCGGGGCTTGATCTTCATACTGGCTACCCAGCGTCTAAAGGTCGGCACAAACCAGGTCTTGCCGCCAGGATAGCGAAAAGGGCTTCTCTGTGGAACCGAGGCCACATTCACCGGACGGGGCAGAGCTACATCCTCAGTAAATTCTGAAAATAGGGGTAGTTGTCTCTGCATCGCGATATCAAAACGGCTTCTCGACGGTTTGATTCGTCGGAGGGGGTTCTAATTGGTCATCGAGCTTTTCCTGAAGCCACATAATGAAATCTTCAACTCTTCCAGGCGATGGTATGGTTATCGAAAGCAGAGCAGGCTCGAACTCGGTAAACACTTCATCCACTTTGGTAAGATAATACCGTCCAGCTCCACCTCTCTCCTCGGAGCGTAGCTTCAGGTCATAGATGAGCCATGCGATATCCGCCTCTTCTCTTGGCACCCGTTTCAGAGCCGGAAGAGTAGCGAAGAAGCTTCTGCTCAATGCCACAGCGATTTTCTTTTTCCAACTGTGCAAGATTCTACCCTTGTATACAAGCTGAGGGACAAGCCTCTTTCGAGACGATGAAAGGTAGTCAGGACGAGGGTAGTTTGGTGCTCTGGACCAATCCATGAAAGCTCTGCCTTGCGGATCATCCATGTAATACTCAAACGGTTCACGGACGTTGCCGGAAATGTAGACAGCCTGAATCTCGAGGGCGCCAAAATCAACGACTTTTCCACTACCGTCATAAGCGACGAGAACCACGTCAATATTGCCAGCCAACCTGCCATTGGCATCATTCAGACGCACTTCAGTGAGAGAGGTCCATTGCGCGCCGTCCTCAAAAAAGAAGGAAGCGGCGTGGTCAGCTATGATCCAATCCTGGCGAAATCGGACAGGACAAGTAATTACAGGCTCATTCTCGTGATAGATACTGCACACCCCGAGGGGATCCTTCGCCTTGTCTTTTGTGCAATTTGGCACTTTGTTGTTGAATGGACAGAGACGATGAGACCGATACCGTTGTGCCGCCTCGGTTTGGTCGGTAACCAGATGCCCGAAAACCTCCGCTAATGGCTGTCCACTGTGAACCATGCATTAAGCCCTTTTCTCTACCCTGCCGACCAGGTAAGGACACGATGACCCGGTGGTAGCTCTCGATATACCGACCCAAGTTCAGCGAAAGCATGCGCTGCTACCTTGAAGATCCCCGGTGTCAACTTCGGTTTCATCTTCGGTGATTATAACTACGGCGGTGATTTTGTGCAACCGTGTCTATTCCGGAACCGGGCTGTAGGTGACCCGTTCGTATCCGCGCCTGGCCTGGCCAAGGGGAGCTGTAGCGTCCAGCCCCATCTTCGCCGTGCGGGCCTTTTGCCCTGCCGCCTGCACCGCCGATGGGTCAAGGCTGCTGCCCGGCTGGTCGGTCAACACCACCAGGTCGCGGTCGGCCTGGAAGCGGGTGGCAATGGCCCACTCCACATCGTGGATGTCGAAGATGTTCACATCCGTATCCACCACGACGACGTGTTTAAGCGAGGTGTGACCCCGGAATGCCGCTTCGATGGCCCGCTTTCCATCGTCTTCATGCTGCTTGTTGATCTGCACCACGGCGTGCAGCCAGGATGTGCCTCCTGGTGTGATGTACACACCGGTGCATTGACACACCTCGTTGACGGCGGCGAAGATGGTGGGTTCACGCGGCATCCCCATCAGGTTCTTATGCTCCAGTCCCCCCGGCAGCAGGGCGTGAAAGATCGGCTCGCGCCGGTGGGTGATGCGATCAATCTCGACCACCGGCTGGCGGCGCACGATGTCCATCGTACCGGTGAGGTCGGGAAAAGGCCCTTCGTCGGCCAGCGTGTGGGTGATGTGGCCTTCCAGGATCAGCTCGGCCTCCGCCGGCACTTCCAGGTCCACGCTCTGGCAGGTCACCAGCGGTGTGGGAGCCAGGGCGTGCGCAATCTCCAGCTCGTCCACCCCTTTAGGTGGGCTCATCGCGGCGGCTAGCAGCACCTGAAGCGGGCAGCCGATCGCGATGGCAACAGGCAGTGGAGTGCTGATTTTGCTCCACGCGGTGTGGGTCCCCCGCCCTTCGACAATGCGGGCGGCGAAGCGCCGCTCGTCCAGAAGCATCAGCCGATGGAACGAACTATTGCGCCCGTAGTCCGGGTCCTTGATGACTGCAACTCCGGCGGTGATATACCGCCCACCGTCGGCCGGGTGGTAGCGGGGGATAGGTAGTTGCGTCAGGTCTACTCGTGTCTCGACAACTTCCTGGCAGGGCGCGGAGCGGACAAGCGGCGGCGGGAGCGGATGGGCCATCGCGTCGGCCAGGCGCTGAATCAACGTGGCAACGGTGCAGTTCAGCGCTGCCGCAAAGTACTCACGCTGAGCGCAGACCCCCGTGACGGCTCTCCACGCGGCAAATCCCTTCAGTCTGTGATAGAGCACCGGCTGGCCATCACGCGCTGCGGTGATGCTCGCCAGTTCCAGGTAGGGATCAACTGCTCGTTCGATCTCCACCAGGGTGCCGCGCACTCTGGCCCACTCGATAAATTGCCGTATCTCCATCACCAGTGCTCCCAATGGACCCGTGACTCATCGTATTGGGTGCGTGGTTCTTTTTCCTCTGCCGGGTAGCCGATGGAGATCAGATTGAGCGGGGTGACCGTCTCCGGCAGCCCCAGGATAGCGCGCACAGCGGCAACGCGCTCCTGGTTCGGGTAGACGCCCAGCCAGACGGCACCCAGGCCCAGAGCGGTTGCCGCCAGGAGCAGGTTCTCGGTGGCAGCGGAGCAATCCTGTACCCAGAACTGCTCCATTTCGGTCAGGTCACCGCATACGGAGATGCACAGCGGCGCTTCGTAGAGCATCTTGCCGTAGGGATGTGCCTCGGCCAGGGCATCCAAGGTGCGCCGCTCGGTGACGACGATGAAGCGCCACGGTTTGCGGTTGGAAGCTGAGGGCGCTGCCATCGCTGCCTCGAGGAGTGTCCTGATATCCTCTTTGGAGACCGGACGGTCCGTGTACTTGCGGATGCTGCGACGCGCGAAAATGGTCTGAATGAACTCCCTACCCATTGGACATCTCCTTTTAAGGCACTGCCGCGCGTCTCAGGGTGATCGTCCTATGGACGGCTGACCACCAGGTTATCGAAGTGGATTTCTGTCGGGGCGTCCTCATAGGTGGTTGCCGTCAGCGCAATGTCCCCGGACGTGAATGTACTATCCTCAACGCTGGTGAGAAACTTCCCATTCACCGACAATTCCAGGCTCGAGCCGTTGCACACCGCGCGGATGTGGTTAGTCGCGTTGCCCTGGTTGATGGCCTCGCTTCCTGTCCAGTCCACCAGATTGATGAACTTCTCACCTTGGGCTTTTATGATCGTATAGTACCCATCGCCGGAGATAAGGAGGTAATAACCATCACCCTCGTTTTGCTCCCTACACACCACTCCGTAATCATTGTTGCTCATCGGCCCGGCGGCCACTTGTGTCGCATCTACTTCGATGACGATGTTGTCGAAAGTGCGGTTGGCCACCCCCCACATCGTCTTACTATTGGAGTAGGAAGCAACAGCGTAGACGCCATCTTTGTAACCCACGCTCCCTTGATTGTGTTTCCTTACCTCCCAGCCGGATTCCGGGTTGCTGAAGTCATCCTGAAAGATCACATTTGACGGCGTAGGGGCGGCCGGCGTTTTCAGGGAAGGGAGCAGGTTGCAGGTGCATGCCAGGGTGGTCAGGGCCAGCACGATGATCACTCCAAGGATTCTCCTGTTCATGTTTTATCCTCCTGGTGATAAGTACTTCGTAGTGATAAGTACCTCGTACTCCGTAAGTCATCGGCCCAGGCGGGCCTTTTCCTCCTCGATAATGCTTTCGTCCAGCTTGGTAAACAACGGCTCAGGCCACTGCAAAGGTTGCCCCGGCGGCAATTGGCTGGGCGTCCACTCGCCTGTAGCAGGGCTATTATCGTAACACAAGGCCTCGTGCACCCGCCCGCCCGGCTCCTCAAAGGTGGCAGTATACGGCTTTCCGAAAAGTGTGCCTTCATAGCCGAGGTAACGGTGCAGCTTCTCGGAGGTGAAGGGCAGAAAGGGGGCAAAGAGTATTTTCAGGGAATCAATGGCCCGCAGGGCCACGTAGATGGAGGTAGCGGCCGCCTGGCGATCTTCTTTTATTTGAAACCAGGGGCTTTTCGTCTCCAGGTAGCGGTTAGCCTCCCGCGCCAGTGCCATCACCTCGCTCAGGGCAGCGCGGAACTTACAGCCAGCAATCAGGTCCCCGATCGGCTCGAATCCTCCCTCAATGCGGCTCAGCAGGCTGGTGTCCACATCCTCCAGTGTCCCTGGCGTGGGCACGCGTCCGTCAAAGTGCCTGTAAGCAAACGTGAGGGCACGATGGACCAGGTTGCCCCACGTAGCGACCAGCTCATCATTATTGCGGCGCACGAATTCTTCCCACAGCCAGTCGGTGTCGCGGGTCTCCGGCATAGCGGCGGTCAGATAATAGCGGAGCGGGTCGGGGTCGTAGCGGTCGAGTGCCTCATCCATCCACACGGCCCAGTTGCGGCTGCCGGAGATCTTTTGCCCCTCCAGGTTCATGAACTCGTTGGCCGGGACGTCGTAGGGCAGGTTGAGCTTATGTTCAGGGTCATCATCATAGAGCCGCTCCACGCCCAGCAATTCGGCAGGCCAGATGACGGTATGGAAAGGGATGTTGTCCTTACCTATGAAGTACAGCGTTTTGGCAGAGGGGTTGTACCACCAATCTTTCCATGCCTCGGGCCGGTTATGATTGTGCGCCCACTCGATGCTTGCAGAGAAGTAGCCGATCACCGCCTCGAACCAGACGTAGAGGCATTTGCCCTCCCACCCTGCCACAGGAACCGGAATGCCCCAGTCCAGGTCGCGCGTGATCGGACGGCCCTGCAATCCCTCGCCCACGTACTGGCGGGCAAAGTTGATGACGTTGGGCCGCCAGTGTTCCTTCCCGGTTTGCAGCCATTCGGTCAGCCCGGCGCGGGCCAGTTTAGGCAGGTCGAGATAGAAATGCTCAGTCTCGCGAAGCACGGGGGTACTGCCGTCAATTTTGCTGCGCGGATTGATCAAATCCGTGGGATCGAGCAGCGTATTGCAGCGATCACACTGGTCACCACGGGCCGCTTCGTAGCCACAAACCGGGCATGTTCCCTCTACATAGCGGTCAGGGAGGAACCGCCGCTGCGTTTCCGAGTACATTTGCTTCTCCACCTGGGTGTAGAGGTAGCCCTTGTGCAGCAGGGCCAGGAAGAAATCCTGGGCCACGCGGTGGTGGTTCTCCGTGTCTGTGTGGGTGAACAGGTCATAGCTGATGCCCAGCCGCTGGAAAAGCTCGAGGAAGCCCTGATGGAAATGCTCGAACACTTCACGCGGGTGGCGGCCCTCTTTATCGGCGACCACAGTGATAGGGGTACCGTGGGAGTCGGAGCCGGATACCATCAGCACATGGTCGCCTTTGAGGCGATGGTAGCGGGCGCAGATGTCACCGGGCAGGTGGGAGCCAGTGACATTGCCGGTATGGATTTTGGCGCTTGCATAAGGCCAGGCAACTGCAACGAGAATATATTCAGCCATAGTTCCTCCTTCTTCTTGCTAGCGTGTAATTTTAGCAGAGGAGTCCCGAAAAGAAAAACCGCCAGCGAGGCTGGCGGTACGCAGCGTGGGGTCGTCAGGCGACCATTACAGGCAAGGAGCCTCACGCCTTGCCCGCTACGGCGGGTAGGTGCACATGGCCATCAATGTAGGGGAAGGCATCATGCTTGTCATCTGAGATAGTCCCGTAGTTGGCGGCTGCGGCAGGGATGGCGCAGGCGACGCAGCGCCCGGCCTTCGATCTGGCGGATACGTTCCCTGGTCAGCCCGAACTTCTTACCGACTTCCTCGAGGGTATAACTGCGGCCATTGCCCAATCCGAAGCGCAAGCGCAGGATACAGGCTTCGCGCGGATGGAGCGTGGCCAGCATCTCCTCGATCTTCTCCTCGAGCATGTACTGATAGGTGCTCTGGGCAGGGGTGGGGGAGGTTTCGTCCTCGATGAAGTTACCCAGCTCGCTGTCCTCCTCTTCACCAACCGGTTGCTCCAGGCTCAGCGGTCGCCAGGAGACCTGCAGCATCCATTGAACTTTGCGCGGCTCCACATCGAGTTCCTCAGCGAGCTCCTCCGGGGTGGGGCGGCGGCCATATTCCTGTTCCAGGTTCTGGGCGGTGTTATACAGACGCCGGATGCGGTCGGACATATGGACGGGCACCCGGATCGTGCGCCCTTGGTCGGCGATAGCCCGGGTGATCGTTTGCCTGATCCACCACGTGGCATAGGTGCTGAACCGGTAGCCACGGCTGTAGTCAAATTTCTCCACCGCTTTCATCAGACCCAGGTTGCCCTCCTGGATCAGGTCCAGGAACGGGACGCCTCTGCCGATGTACTTTTTGGCAATACTGACGACCAATCTGGTATTGGCTTTGATGAGATGCTCACGGGCCGCCAGGCCTTCTTCAACCTGGCGTTCGAGTTCCTTGCGCATGACCGGGTCGGTGTTACCTTCACTCAGCTTCTTTTTGGCATTGCGTCCTGCCTCCAGAGCCATGGCCAGCCTGATCTCCTCGTCGTTCTTCAGGAGGGGCACGCGGGCCATTTCCCTGAGGTACAATCCCACCGCGTCGTCGCTGGCGATCCCGCTCAGGTCGTATTCCTCATCCTCAGCGTAGTCTGAGAACTCCACATCCAGGGGATCATTGAACTCGTCTAAGAGGTCTGCCTTGTCATCGTATATTTCGACTCCCGCGTCATGCAGGAGAATGAGAATCTCCTCCAGTTGCTCCAGCGTATCTTCCGTTTCTGGGAGGAGCTCCAGGATTTCGTCTGTAGTGAGATATCCCTGAATTTCCGCCCTTTCTAAGAGTTCCCTTATCAGGTCCATAAGCTTTACTCCATCAACTTTCGCAGCAGTGCCAGGCGCGGATCAATTTTGAACTGCTCGCAGGTGCAGGGTTCGATGTTAAGATTGGCACCACAATGTGGGCACAGGCCTTTGCAATCAGGGCGGCAAAGGGGTTTCATCGGGATGTCCACCCACGCTTGCTCACGCAGTAAGGGGGCCAGATCAATCCAGCCGTCTTCGCCCACGTAGTAGGAGAGGGGCGCTTTGGTCGGCGCAAGCCGGAAGATCTCTTCGACCTCCAGGACAATGGGGAAATTGAAGGGTTCCAGGCAGCGGACACACTCCAGGCGCAACTGTGATGCCACGGCGCCTTGAATCAGCAAGCCACTTTGTACCCGAGTCGCCTGGACAGAACCTCGCAGGAAACTGACTTCCAGGTCCTTCAGGGTTTGAGGCCCTGTATCCAGGTTAAGAGTGAGTGTCTTGCCAAGCCGGGCCTTGATCAGAGCAGAGACATCAAAACGAATCATACAGGTTCTGTTTCGGTTACCCGCCCTTGTGCCCGAACTGGCGAGGATCAGCGGCTATAATCGGTGGTTATTATAGCACAATTGTGCTTCTCAGTCAAGATTTTGTTCCTTTTTCGTGAAAGTGGAGGTCGAATACAGGATCATTTGCTTAAGAACGGGAAGCGTAGTATAATTTCACACGTTACGTAAGTCGTCAACAGGGAGTCTTCAGCTATGAATCTGATCGAATCATTGGAGCGCCAACTGGAGCCTAATCCGAATATTCCTGACATGCGCCCGGGGGATACAGTAAACGTGCATGCACGTATCATCGAGGGTGATAAGGAGCGTATTCAGGTATTTAAGGGGATCGTGATCCGTGTGCGTAAGAAGGGGGCAGGGGCCAATTTCACCGTGAGACGCATCGCGGCGCACGGGATCGGTGTCGAACGCACGTTTCCGCTGTACTCACCGCGCCTGGAAAAGGTCGAGATTGTGCGACGGGCGCATGTACGGCGTGCTAACCTCTACTACCTGCGCGGGCGGCGTGGAAAGCAGGCCCGCCTCCGCGAGAAACGTATCCTGTAGCACCCCATTTCCCCACCTTTGCTTCCGACCTGGTTGACAGTCACCCCGAAGGTGACTGTCAACTCATTCTCCGCTATACGGGGGCTTGCCCGACTCAGAAGACGCCTCAAGGGGCGTCCCTGTCCGGTTGCCGTGCTTCTGCTCCCGGTGGAAACCCTGTTGACCTTCTGACTTGACAAAATGGCCGCTATGTGTATGATTGAGTCATGTGCGACCATCTTTGCGCGCCCGTACCTCAATTGGACAGAGGAGCGGTCTACGAAACCGAATGCTGTGGGTTCAAGTCCCGCCGGGCGCGCCTTCAGTGACGGTCACATGGGCGGTGACCGTCATTTACTCTTGTTTCCCGATGCATTGCCCGTTATGAATTAGTGATGGACGATGCCGTTCTCTGGATGATAGCGGTCGGGAGTGGCTTGCTGGGCCTGTTGCTCCTGACGCTGGCGGGCGCCGTAGCCTTGTACTGGAAGATCGTGACGCCTGTTCCGTCCAGAAAACCACAGTCGCGTGCAGAGATGCCCTCGGCTGGAGGGGAGCGCCAGCCTGTAGCTGCTTCCGCCGTTAGCGGCAGCCCCTGGCTCTGGATTAAAGCCTGGATCTTTGCGATGATCCATGCCGGCACTGTCAGTGTGGTGCTGGGCGGGATCACCTTCTTCGAGGACATAGCCAGGGCCAGCGACGAGATTCAGCGCTCTGGGACGGTCACGTTTCCCCGACAGCTTCTGCCCGGCGCTCTGTCCGAGGCCTCGGCGAACCGCCGCCTTCCCCGGCCGGAGGGCAAGGGGCATGCTCCAGGTGAGGGTACGATGAAGCCCGCCCGTTCTGCCGCCCTTTCCAGATCGGCCACGTGGGAAGTGGTGGGCGACGAATCCGAGAGCTGAGCAAGCATGGCCAGTGAGGACACACCGGACCTGATCAACCGCCTGCCCCGTTCTACCTCTGCTGCGCTCTTCCACCTGCGTTTCTCCACTGGCCCGTTGTACCACGCCTGGACACTGCTTGTGGTGTGCTGTCTGGTATGCTTCAGACCTCTCCGATGGGATGACCCTTACCAGGACCGGGTGGAGGCCTGGCGTCGTTTCTTGCCCGCTCAAGTGATGCTGCCTACCCCTACGCCCACACCCACGCCGCTCCCCCTCCCCGAGCGGGCGCGGGTGCCCATACTGATGTATCACTATGTCTCTGAACCGCCCGTCGGCGCCGATCGGATACGTCTGGACCTCACCGTCACGCCGGAAAACTTCAGGGCGCAACTCCGGTATCTGGCCGACGCAGGATATCACACGATCACCCTGAGTGACCTCTACCTCTACCTCACCCAGGGCATTCCGTTGCCTGACAAACCGGTTGTCCTGACCTTCGATGACGGTTACAGGGATGCCTATGAGGTGGTATTCCCAATGCTTCAGGAATATGGCTTTACGGGCACCTTCTTTGTCCTGGCCACGCCAGCCCACTTCGAGTCGCCGGGTTATCTCACGTGGGCTCAGATGAAGGAAATGGCCGAGGGGGGAATGGATATTCAGGCGCATGGACGCGACCATGTGGACCTGCGCGGGCGCTCATATGACTATCTTGTCTACCAGATTCTGGGCATCCAGGAGGCAATTTACTATCATACTGGTCGCCTGCCGCGCTTTTTCTGCTATCCCTCTGGCCGCTACGATAAGGATGTGATTGCGGTGCTCAAATCGGCTGGCTATTGGGGGGCAGTGACAACAGAATGGGGATACACTCATTCTCTGGATAACATCTTCACGATGCCGCGCATACGCATACGCGGGAGCGATACATTGGCTAGCTTTGTGAGGAGATTGGAAGGGCGCTAGGTATCCCCAACGCTGCGTATGCCTGACTTGCTCGACGGACTGATTATTAAGGCACAGAGTGGCTTCTTCACCGTTCATACTGAGAACGGTGATTTTGTTTGTCAGGTCCGGGGGCGGCTGAAGCAGGAGCGTCTCGACACCGATCTCATCGCCGTCGGAGACCGCGTGCGGATACGCCCTACGGGCAAGGGTGCCGGTATCATTGAGGACATCCTGCCCCGTGAGCGGGCGCTGTCGCGCCTGGCCCCACTTCCGGGTGGACGTGGGGCCCGCCGCTGGGATCGAGATGGCTACCTCGCGGAGCGGGAGCAGGTCATCGTGGCTAACCCCGATCAGGCAGTGTTCGTGCTCGCCTGCGCACAACCCACCCCTAACCTCCGTATGCTCGACCGGCTGCTGGTCGGAGCGGAACTCCAGCACATCCCGGCCCTCATATGCGCAAATAAGGTGGACCTGGTGGACCGACAGGAGGCACGCATGCTCTTCGGCGTTTATGAGGAGATCGGCTACCGGGTGGTCTATACCAGCGCAGTCACTGGCGACGGCGTGGACGAGCTGCGCGACGCGTTGCGGGGAAGGATCTCGGCACTGATGGGACCGTCGGGCGTCGGCAAGACCAGCCTGCTCAACGCGATGCAGCCCGGCCTGGGGCTGCGGGTGCGTCAGGTGAGCCGGGCTACCTGCAAAGGGCGGCACACGACCGTTGTGCCTCAGCTTATCCCTCTCAATGTGGGTGGATGGGTAGCCGACACCCCGGGTATCCGCGCTCTCGCCCTGTTCGACCTGGATCCGGAGGAGATCGATGCCTACTTTCCGGACATCGCTCCACTGGTCGCACACTGCCGCTTCTCCGACTGCACCCACACTGTTGAGCCGGAGTGTGCGGTCAAGGAGGCAGTGGAGAGAGGCCAGGTGAGCCAGCACCGCTATGAAAGCTACGTCAGGCTGCGGGAGGAGCACCAGAAGCTGGCGGATATGTACTGGTGGGGCATCTGTTAGTCCCTGTGGAGCAGCCTGGTCATGTGCTGCAGGGCGCGTGAGGTGGGGTGCGGCGTGATACCTGGCTATACCATCGCCTGAGGGCGCACGACAGCCTGGATTTCACGCACCAGTTGGGGCGTGTCAATGTTTTTGAGCAAGTAGCGGGCAATGCCCATCCTCAGCGCCGCCATCTGCTCCTCGAGGTCAGGGTAAGAGGTCAACACCACTATACTGGCGAAGGGGCACGCTTCAGTGAGCCGCTGTAGGGCCGTCAATCCCTCCCCATCGGCCCGCTTCGTCTCCAGCAGGACCACGTCAGGTTTCAGCGTCAGCGTCGCGTGCAGACCGTCTCTCCAGTCGCCCGTACATCCCACAATTTCAATGCCCGGTATCGCCTGAAGGGAGTCTCTGAGTGCTTCCCGCACGGGGTCATGATCGTCAATAATGAGCACACGCGTCGGCGACATTATGCA
This sequence comes from Anaerolineae bacterium, assembly GCA_026418995.1. GTDB lineage: Bacteria > Chloroflexota > Anaerolineae > B4-G1 > B4-G1 > JAOAAG01. The sequence goes on along the minus strand of JAOAAG010000416.1, from coordinate 35,842 downwards.
TGTAAGTATAAGTGAATCGGTTATGAGATGTTAGTGTCACTTTTCCTGAATTGAGCGGACTTTTGTACCACTTTTCTGCTCCTGTTGGCTTCACCAGTAGTGCAGGTGCCGGGCTGCTATAAAGGTCAGTCCATGCTCCGTGAGCGCACGGGCCGTGCGATTGACGGCCTCGTGTTTGTCCAGGTAGTTGCGTAGCAAGCGTGGCATGTCCCCCGCTGCGTCTATCTCCTGGCGCGAGCGGAAGTAATCGAGGATGTCGGAGGGGTGCTCGCGCGTGCGCTCTACTTCGGGCGCCCCGCCTTCGTGTTTGGCCGAGATGTTGGCGACGTGGTCAGCCAGCTCTACCAGCTCTTCCAGACGGTCATAGGGCTGACGTACGATGGACTTCCAGGTCTCAGTGATGTGGTGCTCAAAACGCACCCGGTCCTCGAATCCAAGTGCCCGGCGTATCTGAGCCGTGATCTCCAGCGTCTCATTGTTGGCCGAGTTGGACCAGTTGAACCCCACCAGTGGGGTGCTGCCATCAGGCCGTGAGAAGAGTTTGGCGCCGATGAGTGTCCACAGTGCCGAATAGGGATTGTCGTTGCCCATAAAGACAGAGATTTTGAACTCGTTGTCCACCCCCAGCTTGTGGAGCAGATAGGCGAGCAGGATAGTGCCCGCATTGATATTGAGCACCTGACGCACACCGTAGGTGGTGTAGTAGTACAGGTACTCGTCCAGCCAGGCTAAGGCATGCTCATTGGGCTGTCCGATGCCGCCAAAGTAGCCGGTGAGTGTCTCCGGCCCGCCCAGATGGACGTTGGAGCCGTCGGTGCCCTTGGTGTCCAGCGTCTCCACGTAGCTTGCGCCGATGATCTGCATCGCGGCGGCAACGGCCAGCAGGTCGCCGTCGGCTTCCTGTTCTTTCATCTTGCGTACACGGATGAAGCGACCGGGCATCAATTCCCCCCGCTCGATCGCCTGCTCGGCCTCCGCGAGAAGGAAGGCGAAGTATTGCAGGGCGCTGATCTCCAGCGTGACCGCAAAGCGCTCGTCGAAGTCCATGTGATCTGCTTTATTGCCCAACACGCGGCGGCGATATTCGGCCACGCTGATAAAGGCTCTCTTGTCGCGCTGTTCCTCAAGCCACCTCAGTCCATCAAGATGCGCTGGCGCCACCTCCCTGAGGCGCGCGAGCAGGTTAGGAAGTTGACGGGCCTCTTCTGCTTTACGGTTGATCTCCTCTGGCGTGCCGTATTTGGCGACTACATCAAGCAAGTCATTAATGGCCCTGTTATCAGGATCGAGCAGCAATGCATTGATCTCTTCCAGGCAGGAGCTGGAGATGCGCAGCCTCTCTCTCAAAGCGCAGGTCATGTGGTACCTCCGGGAGCATTCACTGACACATTAAGCAGCACTGTCATGTTACTCATTCTTGGGTCTGATGCAAGCGCGCGTATTCTGGGGTGCTCAACGACCTGGTGGGCAGTGTGACTACTTCCTGCGAGGCTACGGAGGGCTTCAAAGGGGCAAAAGCAAGGGCGTTTTGACGCACTCTCGTGCTCTGCGGTTTAGAATCCAAAAGGCAATCTAAAACACCGGAGTGATCAGTGTCTGGAGGCAGTTTGATCATCTACCGCGAGGCTACGAAGGGCTCCACAGCAGGCGCGCGTATGTACGGCGCTGTGGACGGACCTGCGTCATCTCGGGCGTCGGTGAATCTCACTCTCCGACGGCCAGGGGAAGGGCCACGGTGAACGTGCTGCCCTCACCCAACCGGCTCTCCACGGTGATGGTACCTCCCTGGGCTTCCACCAGCGACTTGGCGATCGCCAGGCCCAGGCCGGTGGTGGGGCCACAACCACCCTCCTTCACCGGTGAGAAACGCTCGAAGAGGTGCGGGAGTCTCTCCGCTTCGATGCCAGGCCCCCGGTCCGCCACGCTCAGTAACACCTGTCCGCGTTCCACGGCGGCACCGACTGTCACATCGTCGGTGGTGTGCTTCAGCGCATTGTCCAGCAGGATCAGCAGGACCTGTTTGAGAGCATCCCGGTCGGCCAGCACCGCCACGTTAACCCCGGAGTGACAGACAATCGTTCTGGTGGGATCCAGCAGGTTGGCCTGGCGACATACCTCTTCCAACAGGGGGCCAACCTCAACGGGCCTGGTCTGGAACGAGCGCCGCGCCTCCGCTCTGGCCAGCGCAAGCAGATTGTTCACCAGGCGGATCAAGCGCTCACATTCCTCCTCCATATCGGACAGGACCTCGGCCCGATCCTCGGCGCTGATAGGCGGTTCGCGGCGCAGCAGCCCCAGGTTGCCCCGCAGGGTAGTGAGCGGGGTGCGCAATTCGTGGGAGACGTCGGCCACGAACTGTTGCTGCTGCTTATAAGCCTGTTCCAGTTGAGCCAGCATCGTGTTAAACGTAGTGGCTAGCTGCCCCAGTTCGTCGTTGGGCCCGCGGTACTGGACACGACGGCTCAGGTCCCGTGCTTCCCCTATGGCCCGGGCTGTCTGCGTAATGCGGTGGATGGGGCGCAGCACTATGCCAGCCATGATCCACCCCGACACGAATGCGAAGGCTACCGCTACCGCTCCCCCGACGATGAGATTCCGGCGCAGAGTGCTCAGGTAGCGTTCCTGGTCCGCGATAGAGCGTGCCACCTGAACTATCTCGACAACCTGGCCTCTGATGATCACGGGCATGCTGTAGGTCAGGAACCTCTCATTCTCGATGGTTATCTGTTCTACCCAGGGCTTCCCCTGCCTCAGGGCGAATAGGCCAGCGCTGCTGAGGGGCAGGGTAAAGTCTTCCAGGTTCGCTGAGCGGATGAACACGCGCCCTTCGAGGTCGAGCAACTGCGTGTATATGGCCCGAGCGCCGGCCCGGCGAGGCCAGGGTGATTCCTCTACGGGGAAGGGAGGGACAAGCGGCATCTGTGGGCCTCTGGGACCATAGCCGCGCGAGCGGTGCGCCACCACTACCTTGACCCATTCAGCCAAGGCATGCATCTCTCTGTGGTAGGTGGACTGCGCCTGGACATTGTAGAGCGCCATGCCAAAGGCGGTCAGGGTCAGAGCCAGAATCACCGTGTACAACAGGGTTAAACGCAGCCGGATGGACATCTTCATTCCTCGCGCAGTACGTAACCAACCCCCCGCACGGTATGGATCAGCCGCGCTTCACCACCAGCCTCCGTCTTTTTACGCAGGTAGCCGATGTACACTTCGAGCACGTTATCATCGCCGCCGAAATCATAGCCCCACACTTCCTGCAGGATTTGCTCGCGCCTGAGCACCTGTCGGGGGTGGCGCATCAGATAGTGCAGCAGGGCGAATTCGGTTGGCGTGAGCTCGAAGCGCCTGTCGCCGCGCCGTGTCTCGCGCGTGACCGGGTCGAGGAAGAGGTCGGCGTAGACCAGTGGCCGTTCCTGACCGGCAGCCGCAACCCGGCGGCGCAACAGGGCACGGATGCGCGCCAGCAGCTCGGCCGGGGCAAAGGGCTTGACCAGGTAATCGTCGGCGCCGCTCTCCAGGCCCTCCACTCTATCCTCGATGGCATCGCGTGCGGTGAGCATCAGGATCAGCGTGTCCTCCTGCGTGGCCCGTAGACGCTCCATAACGCCGATGCCATCCAGTCCTGGCATCAGCCAGTCCAGTACGATGAGATCGGGTTGCCACTCGTCCACTTGACGCAGCGCTTCTCTGCCATCAGCGGCCGTAGCAACCTCGAAGCCCTCATATCGGAGCGTGCGGCTGAGCATGTTGAGCAGTTTCCGATCATCATCTACAACGAGTATACGTGCCATTCCTGATCCTCTCTATCGCCCCGGTGGACGGTTACCTGTGGCGACCGCCGGCTCGCGTAGCCTTTGATTATACCACAATTATGGCCCTGCTACCTGAGAACCGGATTAAGAGAGGCTGAGAGAATTCTGAGAAGGGGGATGTCGCAGTGGGAGCAGCCATGCGCTATCCTCGCGCCGCGAGGCTCGCGTTGCCCATCCGGGGGTACTATGTTATAATCACAACCCGAATACGATCTCCAGGGCGGGAACACTCCTCTCTGGCACCGTCCCGCTATGTGGCCTTATCGGAGGAAGGGATGCTATGAGCCTGAGCGATCGGCAGCGGGCAGAGCAGTACAAGGAGCGCGGGCTGCGCGCCTACAAGGAATGGGACATTGAGCGGGCGATCAAATGTTTCCAGAACGCCATTCAACTGGCTCCTGACGAGCCGGATTACCTCTTACACCTGGCGCGTGCGTATGCCAGGAACGGCGACTTTGACCAGGCACGCCAGGCGCTGGCTGGTTTTATCCGGCTCAGGCCCGACTCGCCCCTGGCAGAGCGCTTTCAGACGCTGTTCGGTACCGGAATGGATGGCGTGGAAAGGCTGCTCACCGACAAGATGACCAGAGCGGGCATCCCCATCGAGGAAATCGGGGCGGCGATCCGGGCCTGGCTGGAGTATCGGATCGCCGTGGGCGGCGAACCCCTGGTCGTGCGCAAGCCGGAGACGTGGGCGGCGGCGATTGACTATATGGTGCGCAAAGTGAATCTGCGCCCGGTCACGCGCAAAGAAATAGCCGAGTTATACGGTGTCAGCGAGGGAGCGGTCAAGGAGCGACATCTGGAGCTGGTCCGTACGCTTGATGTCATCCCCTGCGATTATCGCTACTTCAGAGGCAAACTCAATCCGCTGGACAAATTGGTGGAAGCAGCGGAGTTGCTGGAGCAATTGGAGGCGCGCTTCAAAGAACCGTGACCGAGTGGGAGCGATCGCTGACCGGAACCGTGAAGGTGAAGGTGCTCCCCTTGCCCACCTCACTTTCCACCCAGATTTCACCCCCCTGTAGCTCGACCAGGCTTTTGGTGATGACCAGCCCCAGGCCGGTGCCGCTTTCCTTGCGCACGGCGGGATCGTCGGAGCGGAAGTATTTGGTGAACAGCCGGGCCTGGTCCTCTGGCGACATGCCGATCCCCGTGTCGGAGACCGCGCACATGACGAAGCGACCCCCTTGGGCCTCCCACTGCTGGGCGCGTACGGTGATGTGTCCCCCTTCGGGGGTGTATTTGTGAGCGTTGCTGATCAGGTTGGTCAGCACCTGCCCCAGCCGCTCCCGGTCGGCCCGGACATACGGGAGACCTGGAGCGATCTCCACCGCGAGCGTCTGGCGTTTCGCTTCAATCTGGCCGCGCATCTGACGTAAAACATCCTCAATCACCTGCCCAATGGCGAGGTCTTCCAGGTTGATTCTGAGGCGGCCGCTTTCAATGCGCGAGATGTCCAGCAGACTGGTGACCAGCGCGTTCATCCGCTCCACATTCGAGCGGATGGTTTCGAGGAAGCTGCGCTGTATCTCGCTGAGCTCGCCGGCTGCTCCCTTGAGCAACAGGTCGGTGTAGCCGCGCATTGAGGTCATCGGCTGCTTGAGTTCATGCGAGACAAAGGAGACGAACTCCGTCTTGGCCTCGTTGGCCTGGCGCACCTGCTCAAACAGGCGGGCGTTCTCGATGGCGATGGCAGCATGGTCGGCCAGACGCATCACAAAATCGAACACCTCCTGGTTGAACTGGCCTGGTCGGGAGGACTCCAGAGCGATGATGCCGACGATGCGCGTCTCTCTGATGATCGGCACGGTCAACTGGGTCACCATCCCCGGCACTTCGGACGCGTAGTCGGGGTCGGCGGCGACATTTTCAACGAGTTCGGCACGGCCGGTACGTGCCACCCGCCCGATGATACCGCGCTCCAGCGGCCACAGTCTCGCCTCATCGGGGGCGACTAGTTTTTCTGGATACCCATGAGCGGCCAGGAAGCGCAGCCCTTTCTCCCCCTTATCATTCTCTACGATGACAGCGATCAGCCCCACGTCTGCCCCGGTCATCTCCACCGCCCAACTCAGCGTCCGTTTCATCACCAGGCGGTAATCCAGCGTGGCGTTGAGTTCCCGGTCAATGCGCTGCATCATGGAGAGTTCCTCGACGCGGGCGGCCAGCGCCTGATCGGTCTGGGTAAATAGGCGGGCGTTCTCGATGGAAACGGCGGCGTTGGCAGCGAAAGCCGTAAGCAGACGGGCATCGTTCTCATCGAAGGGCAGCCCGTCGCGCCGGTTCAGCAGCTCGATCACGCCGATGACCTGTCCCCGGCTGATCATCGGCACGGCGATAATCGAGCGGGTGACGAAGCGCTCATCGAGGTCACCGCCCCAGCGCGGGTCGCTCTGTGCGTCCCGGATGATAATGGTATCACGCTCCTGTACCACCGAGCCGAGGATACCGGTGCCGGGTGGCAGGCGTGTCCCCACCAGGTCGGCGGAGGCGGGGCCGGCAGTCACCTCGAAGACCAGTTCCCCGGTCTCCTGGTCAACCAGCACCAGCGACCCGGCCTCGGCCTGGAGCAGTTCAACCGCCCTGTCCATAATCAGTCGCAGTACGGTCGGCAGGTCCAGCGTGGACGTGATCACGCTGCCGACTTCATTGAGAGCGGTCAGTCTTCTGGTGTGTGCCTCCATTTCCCGGTAGAGCCGTGCTTTTTCCAGGATGGCCGCCGCCTGGTCGGCAACCGCGGAGAAGAAACGCAATTGCTCGTCGTCGTATTTCACAGCCGGATCGAAGCTGGACACCGTCATCACGCCCAGGATCCGATCGCCGGCGCTGAGGGGTACGCCCATCCAGGCCTTGCCAGGCCGTCCTCCGGGCATCACCTTTCTCCTGGCGCACTCCTGTAAATAGTCGTCTGTAACAATGGGGCGCCCGGTGCGGACGATCTGACCGGTCAGCCCGATCTGTACCGACCACTCATCGTCTTTGTACAGGCGTTCACCCTCCTCCACGTAGAAGGCGAAGGAGAGCGTGCCTTTCTCCTGGTTGTACAGGGCGATGTAGAAATTGCGCGTGTCCAGGACGCGGCTGGTCTGCGCGTAGATCAGCTCCATCAGGTCATCCACAGCCATCGTGAAGTTAACAGCCTGTCCGATCCAGCGCAGCGCATCCACCTCGACCATACGGCGTTCCAGGTCGGTAAACAAACGGGCTTTTTCGAGCGCAACGGCTATCTGAGAGGCCAGCGACTCGAGGGTATACAAATCCTCCGAGGTGAAGGGCGCGCCACTGCGCTTGGAGCCCAGCGTCAACCAACCGTGTCCCGGCACCGGGATGAGCAGACTGGAGCACAGTTCTTTCAATCCCTCATGTTCCGGTTGCAGGTACTGAGGCAGGGGGCGGTCCGGGAATAGATAGAGGCTCTCGCGCTTTTCCAGCATGTGGCGGGCCAGCGGCCCATCCCGCCCAAAGCTCACTTCAGGACAGGGTACCGTATTTACCAGGACGCGGGGGGTATAGCAGGCCCGCTGAGGGTCATACAGAAACAGGGCTGCAAATTGCGGTTTCCACCCTTTCTCTATAGTCTCACCCAGTACCTGGAGGACCGACGAGAGAGTGGTGGTTTCGGTCAGGCGGGCGGTGAAGCGGTGCATCAACTGTTGCTGATTGACGGCCTCACGCAGGAAAATGCGGTCTACCGTTTGTTGCAGATAGGCACGCACCGGGTTGAGGAGCAAACTGAGGACCAGCACAAAGATGCCCAGCACAACAGGATCGTGAGCCTGGGGGGTGATGCCGAAGATGAGGCTGATGAGAAATAGGGCCAGGAAGTAGGCTACTACGATGGCAATGCTGAGCAGCGCATAGGCCAGGCTTCGGCTGATGACCAGATTGATGTTGAGCAGACGGTAGCGCAGGATGGCGTAGGCAATCGAGAGGGGAAACAACGCCAGCCAGGGCAAGATCAGCAGCGGAGAGAAAAACCAGTCCCTGATGCGGGAAACGACGAACCAGATAGCGATCGGGCTAAAGGCGAGGACGCCGCCTCCAAGGATAATGCGTGCCTGCGCGCTGACGATGGGGGATGGGGAGTGGCGGACCCGGTAAACCATCATCGCCAGAAAAGCTGCGGCCCCCATGGCTGCGAAGAGAAACATCGGCCTCCAGGTGCCGAAGTACGCCATCGGGTGTTCAAAGTTGTACAGGGTGAACTGGTTGACTATAGCGATAAGCACCCCGGGGACATATGCCAGATAACTCAGCAACGGCGCCCGCTCCAGGAAGCGCGGTCGCTGGGGGAATACCAGTGCCAGATGGATCATGATGCTGCCGCTCAGCGAGATGGCCGTGACCCACAGCCGACAGAGCCAGTGCGTGGTGTAGAGGTCGAACAGCAAGCCCAGCCCCAGTGCCACTACAGCGCAGAGCAGGCCGAAGACTCGCCCGGCCACCTCGTCTCGCCGCAGGAGAAAGACCCACCATCCGATGCCCAGGTACGTCAGAGCTAACACATAGGGGAGGATGAAGAAATTCACTAACGCCTTAGCAGGCAGGGGGGTTAACTGTACTGAGACATAGAGAAGTGTATCCCTCGGTCTCCTGGCGGTGAGGAAGACCACATCGCCGGGGCGGTAGTGAGCCAGCTCATGTATCAGGGCCCTGGTATGGTTCAGCGGGCGTCCGTTCAGAGCGAGCAGATGGTCCATGTAGCGCAGGCCAGCCGCGTAGCCGCTCCAGTTTTTGTCGCCCAGGCCGTTGACGACGAGCGTTGGCTCGGTAAGCAAACCTGGAAAGGGAACGCGCGTGGTATGCCAGGCGAGGAAGGCGGCCCCTGCCAGCAACAGCACGGCAGCCGAGAGCACGGCCAGTACCACCCAAGCCAGCGGACGCCTCCCAGCTATGCGCCTGGCCAGAGGTTCGCTGTGTTCCGCCGCCGCGTTGCTCCGGGCAGGCCTGCTCTCTGAAAGGTCCTGGTGAGCTTTCGAGCTCATGTGGATCACAACCCTCCTGTGGGTTTAACCCGCCCCGCCGATTATTTTAGCACACAATTGATGCTTTACAAATCTGCCAGGTTGGTGTAGAATATAACCACCATTATAGAACGCTGTTATCTGTGCGGCTATTCGGCGCTGGCCGGGTAAGGATGTGCGTTTCAAAACCACAGAGAGCATAAAGGGCGCAAAGAAAGCTAAGAAACTTTGCGTCCTTTGCGCTTCTTTGCGGTTGGGCGAGTCGAGCCGCGCAGATGGAGATACTTTCAGGAGGGAACTGGGAATTGGCAAACACGAAATCAGCTCTCAAGCGGCTGCGCAGCGCGGAACGCAGAAGGTTACGCAACCGCATGCACAAAGGCCGCGCACGTACTGCTGTGAAAAAAGCCAGGTTGCTGATCGAGGCAGGCAAGCTCGAAGAGGCGCGTGAGGCAGTGCGCGCTGCGGTCAGCGCGCTGGACAGAGCGGCTGAGAAAGGCGTGATTCACAAAAACAATGCCGCTCGCCGTAAGTCGCGTCTGATGCAGCGCTTGAATCAGTTGGAACGCGCTGCCTGAGCAGCTCTGCCATCGGCCGGAGGACAGGCGGGGATGAAGGCACCGTTGCGTTGAACGCGCAACGGCGCTTTTTTGTGTTTAGCAGCCGTATATCACTCAAAGGAGGTCATCATGCAGATCAGCGGTTACGAGTTCCCTGACGACCTGTATTACGACAAACTCCATGGCTGGGCTAAGGTAGAGGGGAATACTGTCACTCAGGGCATGACCGCCTTCGGACAGGCGATCGCCCAGGAGATCGTCTTCGTCGAGGTCCCCCGTGCCGGGCGGAGTGTGGAGCAAGGGCAGACGTTTATGTCTATGGAATCGGGCAAATGGGTGGGGCGCATCGCTGCTATGGTCAGCGGCACCATCACCGAGGTCAACGAGGAGCTGGAGTGGGAGCCCACCCTGGTGAACGAATCCCCTTATGAAAAAGGCTGGCTGGTCAAAATCGAGATGTCCAACCCGGCCGAGTTGGGCAACCTGATGAAGGCAGATAGCCCCGATTTCAAGGCCTTCATCGAGGGAGAGGCGGAGAAATATAAGGACATCCTGGGTTAGCAACCGGGTCTTCGGGAGCCTACTGCAATGGGCAATCTGTCGGTTGGGGCTGTGCTGGCCTGACCGGAGGTTGCCCGTTTTTCATTGACAGGGGGTGCCTGATGGATGAAAAGACAGCCGAGCTGGTGTTCTGGATTGTTCACCTGCCCCTGATGGTGTTGTTCCTCGCCGGGATGTGGTTCTCCTTCTCCCAGTGGTTGCGTGGGAGCGTCGGGGGAAGCGGGGAATCCACCGGGCGCAAGTTGGGCGCCGTATTGCGTGTAGCGCTGGGGACGGTTTTCAGTGCCCGGCTGCCCTTGTTGATTAAGACGTTCGTTGTGGAGGCCTGGTTCAACCGACGTCTCTACCGCAACAGCTTCTGGCGCTGGCTCAATCATTTCCTGTTGCTCAGCGGGCTGTTGCTCCTGTTCACGCTCTCAGGAATCTCCGCGCTGAGCGATAAAGTGCTCATTCACTTCTTCCATCTGGAGCACGTGCCCTGGATAGGGATGTGGGTCAACCCCGATCACCCGATCACAGCTCTGCTCAACGAGATCGGCGCCGTGTTGATGAGCGTGGGATTTATCTTCTTTGTGATACGGCGTTACTTCACCCGTGTACCCCAATTGCGTACCGGCCCGATGGATACCTGGATGGTTATCGGCCTGGGCCTGATCCTGCTCTCCGGCTGGGTGGCTGAGGTGGCCCGCCTCAATTCGAGCGATGTGAATCCGGCGACCGCCCATTTTGCCTTCGTCGGCTACCTGATATTGGCTCCGCTGGTGCGGGGACTGCCCATCGCCTGGGATAGCTTTGCCCACTGGATGTATGTCATCCACGGACTGCTTACCTCAGTCGTCATCGTCACCATCCCGTTCTCCAAGTTTATGCACGCCATTGCCGGGGCTATTGTGCTGATCGTCCGCGAAATGGAGGAGAGGTATGGCCACGCTTGATACCAGACGTTTCACCTTTATGCAGTTGATGGAGCTGGATGCCTGCACCCGCTGCGGCGAGTGTATCAAGTGGTGCCCCACTTTCGCGGAGAAACCGGAGCGCGATGCCATCACTCCGTTACGCAAGATCGAGGCAGTGCGGCGCTTCCTTAATCGGCAGTACGGGTTGTGGGCACGCCTCTTCGGCCCCCGACCGCCGAGCAACGAGGCCCTGCAGGAGCATTCAGGCGGCACGTATGATTGCACCCTCTGCGGGCGGTGTGGCGTCGTCTGCCCGGTACATATCAACACTCGCTCGCTCTGGATCGCTATGCGGGAGGCGCTGGTAGACGCAGGCGCCTATCCGGCGCAGCTTGACCACCTGCGGGAAACGATCACCACAAAGTATAACCTCTCCGGCGACCCTAATGAGAAACGGTTGATCTGGAGCGAGAACCTGCCCCAGGTGCCGGAGGGGGTAAAAGGCAAGTCCCAGGCGGAGGTGGTTTACTTCGTTGGCTGTGTCTCCTCCTTTTATCCTCAGTCCTACTCGGTGCCTCAGAGCACCGTGCAGGTGCTGGAGCGCGCTGGCGTAGACTTTATGACACTGGGAGGAGAGGAGTGGTGTTGCGGCTTCCCGCTGATCATTGCCGGGATGGGGGAGGCGGCGCTTGAGTCTGTGCGACATAATGTGGAGGCCGTGCGCAGGAGCAGGGCCAGGCAGGTGGTAACCGGTTGTCCCTCTTGCTACCATACCTGGAAACACGATTACGCCCGCCTGCTGGGCGAGCCGCTGGGCTTCGAGGTGCTCCACATTACCGAGTTGATCGAGCAGGTCATCCGGGCCGGGCGGCTTGCTCTGCGTCCGTCTGAGGATAAGGTCACCTACCATGACCCCTGCGATCTGGGGCGTACCAGTGGCGTGTATGAGGCCCCGCGCAACGTCATCCGCGCCATACCGGGCGTCACCCTGGTGGAGATGGAGCACCATCACGAGTACTCGCTCTGCTGCGGTGGCGGGGGCGACGTGGAGATGGCGGATGCCGAGTTAACGGCGGCCGTTGCCGCCCGGCGCATAGCAGAGGCCCAGGCCACTGGAGCCAGCGTGCTCCTTTCGGCCTGTCAGCAATGCAAGCGCACGCTTGCCGGCGCCGCCCGGCGCGAGAAGGTGCGCCTCCGGGTGCTGGACATCACCGAACTGGTCGCCCGTCAGATGGCGTAGCCCCACCGGCGCTGTTGATGCTTCACCCCGGCGCGGCCCAGGGTTCTTCCACGTTCCCCAGGGTGATATGATACCCTGAGCCCGGAAACGCCTGGATGGCCTGTCATCACTACAGCCGTTCATCTTTATGCTTACTATCCTCATCACTGCCTTCCGCGAGGCCGGGACCATAGGGCGGGCGATTGAGGCTTTCTTGCCCCAGTTGCCCACCGATGCCGAGCTTCTGGTTGTGTGCCCCGATCCGGCGACGGCGGCCGTGGTTAAGCGCTACACCTCTCGCTATCCCTTCGTCAGGCACGTAGCCGATCCTCAGCGAGGCAAGCCCTGCGCGCTAAACGTCGGGCTGAAAGCAGCACAGGGCGACATCGTGGTGCTCAGCGATGGGGACGTGGTTGTGGCCGGGGACGCGCTGACACCGCTTCTTGCGCCCTTCGACGACCCGCAGGTGGGGGCGGTGAGCGGTTGCCCGGTGAGCCTCAATCCGCGCGATACGCTGCTGGGTTACTGGTCGCACCTGCTCACCGAAAGTGCGCACAAGATGCGCCTGGCGCGTGATCAGGCCGGCCAGTTTCTTGTCTGTTCAGGCTATCTGTTCGCCTTCCGGCGTCACCTGGTCACCTGGGTGCCGGAGGATGCGCTGGCAGAGGACGCGGTGATCTCCCACCTCATCGCGGCGCAGGGGTATACCATCCGCTACGCGCCTGCAGCACGGGTTTTTGTCAAATACCCGACCACTTACCGGGAGTGGCTGCGCCAGAAGGTGCGCTCCGCCGGTGGCTATGCCCAGGACTACGTGCGCCAATCCCCTTTCCGCATGCGCTCGTTCTGGCTGGAGGTGACCAGCGGTACCCGTCTGGCGCTACAATATCCCCGCACGCCCCGCGAATGCCTCTGGACGGCCCTCCTTTTCGCCGCCCGCCTGCACCTGTGGCTGCTCATCTTGGTGAACGTGGTCCTGCTGCGGCGACCCCTGCCCGAGTTGTGGCAAAGGGTGGAGACGACAAAATAGGCGGGGTTTCGCTGACGGCTAATAGTGGATGTTGACCAGCGTGCCGATGGGGGCCCAGTTGAAAAGCCACTCTGCTTCCGACGTGGGCAGGTTGATGCAACCGTGGCTCATCGGCTGGCCGAAATTGGAGTGCCAGTACGTGCCATGCAGCGCATAGCCCCGATAGAAGTACATTGTGTAGGGGACATTGGGGAAATAGTAACCGGGGCCACTCATCGGTGTGGAGGTGTACTTGGCGTAGATGGAGTAACGCCCGGTGGGTGTCGGGGTGGAGGGCAGGCCAGTGGAAACCAGGGTACTGCGCACCGGTGTGTTCCCCTGATAGGCGGTAAGTGACTGAGCGCTGAGGTCGACATCAATCCAGCGCTCACCTTCCACCAGGGGGGAGGGGGCTGCGCTGCTCCCTGGGATGTGCAGTACCTGCCCCACGTAGATCAGCGAGGGATTGCTGATATGATTGGCCCGCGCCAGCGCCCACATAGACATGCCGAACCGCAGCGCGATGGCCGAGAGAGTATCTCCCCGTTGCACGATGTAACTGCCTGCGGACGGTGGCGTAATCGGCGTCGCCGGAGTGGCGCTGCCGTGCCCCGGAATCACCAGCCGTTGCCCTGCGTAGATGCGATTGGGATTGGTGATATGGTTGGCAGCGGCCAGTGCCTGTGCCGTGAGGCCGTAGCGGCGGGCAATGCGAAACAGATTCTCACCTCTCTGAACGATATGGACACCCGAGGCGACACTGCTGCCGCCGCTGCTCCCTGCCGTCGGTATGATCAGCCGCTGCCCCACATAGATACGGTTGACGTCGCCGATGTTATTAGCCGCCTGCAGTGCCTCGACCGTGACCCCGTAGCGCAGCGCGATGCGGTAGAGGTTCTCCCCAGGCTGCACCACATGTACGCTTCCGCTCTGCGCGGAGACGGCAGTCACGCGCAGCAATAGACAGATGAGTGTCAGGATGGTTACACCGGCGACTTTCCTCAGCGCCACGGTGACATCGTCTCTGGTTAGCGTCTTTCAAGGATGGCTTTGAGGTTAGCCAGGCTGCGCTGGATAGCATGCCTGGTCGAGGCACGCTGGGTCAGCGCATCGGCGATGCGCTCCAGGAGACCGCGTAACTGGTACTCCCAGATCACGGTAAAACGGGTCCCGACGGAGCCAGGCGGGCCGAGCGAGCTGAATTGCCATCTCTCGCTCCCGGTGCGGAAGGGGCTGCTCGGCGCGGCGTCAATGACCCGCACCGTCGAGCCGATAGGGAATTGGTATTCGACGTACTCCGCATCCCAGGTGAACGCAAAGCGTCCCCCGCGCCCGGCGTCAATCCGCAGGAGGCTCCCCTGACGGATAGGGGTAGGCGAGATAAGCTCGGCGTGGACGACCCGCTCGTCCCATTCAGCCCTCCGGGTCACGTCGTGGCAGAAGCGGAACACGTCAGCAGGCGCAGCGGCGATATCAATAGATACCTCAATACGCGGCATAGGATTTCCCTCCCTCCGCTTTTATTATACTCAAGTCGCGGCCACTTCGGAAGTGCCCGCAGTCTGATCACAGCTCGCGCAGCACAGCTCGTACAGGGCCTGCACTAATAGCCGGTGCTCGACTGCATGGATACGCGCTTCCAGCTCCTCCAGGGTGTCCTCAGGAAATATCGGCACTACCTCCTGCGCTACCACCGGCCCGGCGTCCACAGCCTCGTCCGGCACCAGGTGCACCATCACCCCGGTGTGAGTAATCTCTCCCTGCCGGTACGCCTGGTATGCCCGCTCGATGGCGTGGGTGCCCGGGAACTGGCCGGGCAGGGCTGGATGCAGGTTGACTACCCGCGAGGGGAAGCGATCCAGGAAAGCAGAACTGAACACATGCATCCATCCCGCCTGCACCACCCATTCCACGTCGAAAGCCTGGAGAATAGCGGCAAGCTGTGCGTCGTACTCGCGGCGGGAACGCCCGGCTTTCGTATAGGGGGCCAGTGGGAAGTAGACCACCGGCACCCCGTGGCGTATGGCCCGCTTGATGCCGTAGGCCTCGGCGCGGTTGGACACCACCACTGCCACTGTGACACCGGGCAGGCGGCCCGTTTCCACGGCCTCCAGAATGGCCTCCAGATTGGAACCGAAGCCGGAGATAAGCACTGCGATACGGACCATTCTGCTCCTCCACCTGCGATGGTTCACAACAGGTTGGGTGCCGTGAGCCACCAGATATCCCAGGGTATCCGCCGTTGTTTTGCAGCCCCTGCCCCGGGATTCTGGCGCTCCGTCTTGTGGACACCCCCAGTTGTTTGCGCTATTTTGGCACAAGGGGTACGATTTGTCAACTGTCGGGAATGCGCGGTGTCCGCCAGTCGTGCAGGCGTGATCGGAGGTCCTCAGAGAACGGCGGAGCAAGCGCCGCGTAACGGATGAGAGTGTAGCAGAATTGGGGAGGTACGATACCACCCTGAAATACTTCCGTAAAATCTCCGCCCGTGTTATAATCCCGCCAGTGTCAACAAGCGTCTCCCGGCGAGAGCTGACAGTGATGCAGCGACGTTACATACCGCTTTTCCTCCTCATCTGGATACTCATCCTGGCTGGCTGTGCAGGCGCGGGAGGCCGGGGTGTGCTCTTCGAGGACGACTTTGAGGACTCCAGCAGTGGTTGGGATGTGGACCGGTACGAAGGGCTGGAGCGCGGTTATCAGGCCGGTGTATATTTTATCGAGCTACACAAGCCCCACTGGTTCACGTGGAGTACACCGGGCAGGCGGGCCGGTGATGTCATCGTAGAGGCCGATGTCCGTCTGGCGAGCGGAGCGGGGGACGGCCATTTCGGTGTCATCTGCCGCCACGCGGATGCCGATAACTTCTACTACTTCGCCATTAGCCCGGACGGTTACTATGCCATTCTCAAGCGCACCAATGGCCACTTCGAGGTACTGACCGGCGGCGGTATGCTCCCCACCCAGGCCGTCAAAACCGGGGGAGAGATCAACAGCCTGATGGTGGTCTGTCGGGGAGAGAAGTTGAGCCTCTACGTCAACGGCGAGCGGGCCGGTGAGGTCACTGACGGGACCCACCGCAAAGGCGAATTTGGCCTGGGCGCCGGCAGCGGTGCGACAGGGAGCATAAGAGTGGAATTCGACAATTTCCGGGTGACCTGGCCATAGGGGGGAGAACGGACACATGAACAGGTCGCACACCGTTTTTGCACTTCTGGCCCTGCTCCTGGCAATCTCCTGCGGGAGCAGGGAGGCCCTCCCCTGGTCTGACGATTTCTCCAACCCTGCCAGTGGCTGGAAGGCCGAATCGGATGCCGCCGCCGAAGTAGCCTATTATAACGGCGTGTTGCGCATCCTGATCAAGGCCCCTAACAGCCTGGCCTGGGCATCGGCCGGGCGGGCATTCTCCGACTTTCGCCTCACTGTCGAGGCCTCACAGGTCTCCGGCCCCGATAATAACGAGTACGGGGTGCTGGTGCGTATGCAAGACCCCGAACATTTTTACCGCTTCTCCATCAGCGGCGATGGGTACTACCTGGTGAGCAAGCATGACGGCGAGAATTGGGGCATCCTGAGTGGCCAGGATTGGACACCCTCCGAGGCCATCCACACGGGACAGGCCACCAACCTGCTGGAAATTCTGTGCCGGGGCACGGAAATGACGTTCAGTGTCAACGGCATACAGGTGGCACAGGTCCGTGACGCAAGTTACACTCGGGGCGACATCGCCCTGTATGCGGGGGCCTTCTTTGAGACAGAGGTCGAGGTACACTTCGACAACCTGCGCGTCAGCGCTCCCTGATTCGGTCTGACTGGCGGATGGTAATCTCGCAATCGCCGTGAGCAGACTGGACGACCCGTTGATTTGCAGGCTGTCAGGTGCGCCCCAACCGGCGGGAGAGTGAACGCGCGATCATATGTTACTTGTTCTGACCAGAGCGGCATCAAGCCCGCACCGGGGTATTACCCAGCAGACAAGGAGGGACAATGTTGAGTTACATCAAGCCCGCTGAATGTTATTTTCGCGAGTCCGGGAGTGGAGAGTGGCTGCCGGCGCAGGTGCCCGGCTCCGTTCACACCGACCTGATGCACCTGGGGCGCATCCCCGACCCGTTTGTGGCCGACAACGAGCTGCGCGTGCAATGGGTAGCCGAGCGCGATTGGGAGTATCGTGTCGTCTTTCGGCTCACGCCAGCGCTGTCTGCGCAGGAGCGTATCTTTCTGGTGTGCGATGGCCTCGATACGCTGGCGGATGTCTATTTCAATGGCACATTCCTGGGCCATGCCGAGAATATGTTCCGGCAATACCGCTGGGATGTGACAGCACTGGTGACCGGTGGTGAGGAAGAGCTGCACATCCTCTTTCGCTCGCCGCTGGTTTATATACGCGCGAAGCAGGCCAGGGAACCGCTGGTCAGCCCGTCCCACTCCATCCCCGGCGGGCCGTACCTGCGCAAGGCGCCGTGTCAATTCGGGTGGGACTGGGGGCCGAAGCTGCCCACCATCGGTATCTGGAAGGAAGTGCGGCTGGAGGGGTACTCGGTCGCCCGCCTGAGCGATGTCCATCTGCGGCAACATCATCACAGCGACGGGAGCGTCACCCTCAGCGCTAAGGCGGATGCTGAGCAATGGCGGGAATGCGAGCTCGAGTTAAAGCTACGTGTGACCGCCCCGGATGGCACACCACTGGAGGCGACCGTTCCCCTGTCGGAGAGGGCGGAGATATGTCTGCATCACCCGCAGTTGTGGTGGCCCAACGGTTACGGCCCCCAGCCCCTCTATGATGTCGAAGTAGCGCTCCACGCAGGGGACAGGGAATGTGACCGGCGCACGTTCACACTGGGCCTGCGTTCGCTGGAGCTGCGTCAGGAACCGGACGAGTTCGGCACCTCGTT
The DNA here is from genome assembly GCA_026418995.1 of Anaerolineae bacterium. Lineage (GTDB taxonomy): Bacteria > Chloroflexota > Anaerolineae > B4-G1 > B4-G1 > JAOAAG01. The sequence goes on along the minus strand of JAOAAG010000416.1, from coordinate 17,923 downwards.
CACCTTTGTGGTGAACGGGGTCCCTATCTTTGCCAAGGGCGCGGACTGGATCCCCGCTGACTCCTTCCCTACCCGCATCAGCGATGATCACCTGGAGCACCTCATCCGCAGCGCAGCCGAGGCTCATATGAATATGCTGCGCGTGTGGGGCGGCGGGTTCTATGAAGAGGAGCGCTTCTATGACCTGTGCGACCGTTACGGCATCCTCGTCTGGCAGGACTTCATCTTCTCCTGCAGCATCTACCCGGACGACGAGGCTTTCTTTGAGAACGTGCGGGCCGAAGCGGTAGAGAATATCCGTCGCCTGCGCCATCGCGCCAGCCTGGCCCTGTGGTGCGGCAACAATGAGATGGAGTGGGGCTGGTATGCCTGGGGCTGGGATGGTACAGGACGAAGGGAAGAGCTCAAAAAAGCCTATGACCGGATGTTCCACCACCTGCTCCCTGAGATTTGCGCCACTGAAGACCCGGACCGCCCCTACTGGCCCAGTTCCCCGTCCTCGAACAGGCCGCTCACCGACCCCAACAGCGTCCGCGCTGGCGATACGCATAACTGGGAGGTGTGGCATGGCAACCGTCCCTTCTGGGCCTACCGCGAGCACCGCTCCCGCTTCGTGAGCGAATTCGGCTTCCAGTCGCTTCCGGCGCTGGAGACGATCCGTACCTACGCCGAGGAGCGCGACTGGAATATGACCTCGTACATTATGGAGCATCACCAGCGTAACGAGGCAGGCAACGGGAAGATCATCACCTACATGACCGATCACTTCCGTATGCCGCGTGATTTTGAGTCACTGGTTTACCTCACTCAGTTGCTCCAGGCCGAATGTGTGCGTACCGGTGTCGAGTTCTGGAGGCGTAACCGTCGCTGTACCTCGGGCACGCTCTACTGGCAGTTGAATGATTGCTGGCCGGTGGCCTCGTGGGCCAGCCTGGATTACTTTGGTCGCTGGAAAGCGCTCCACTACGCGGCAAAGCGCTTCTACGCCCCGGTGTTGCTGGTGGCCGAGGAGTGGTGGCCCGGCTGCGAGAGGCCGGCGGAAACGGTCTCCGCTGAAGATGAGCCGCGCCGCATCCGCTGGTCCATGGAAACATTGGACGGCCAGGAGCTGGGAAGCGGAGAGCTGACTACGAGCATCGGCACGGTGATGCGCCTTTTGGGCGTAGGGCAGCAACAGCCTCAGGGGGAGTGGAAACCCGTGGTTTCCCTCTATCTGGTTAACGACCTGACCACCGGGTGGCAGGGAACAGTCCGCTGGTCGCTGGAAACGGTAGCGGGGGAGCAGCTCATAAGCGGGAGCACAGAGGTGATGGCCCCGGCCTCCAGTGCGCTGTCGGTGGAGACGCTTGATTTCTCCGGCCAGGTCACCCCGGAGAACCGTCGTCATGTGGTGCTGGTGTACGAGCTATGGCATGAGCATCTGCCTGTCAGCACAGGGGTGCTGCCCTTTGTGCCCACCAAGCACCTGGAGCTGCCGGACCCTGAGCTACAGTATACGATCACCGAAAAGGCCCATCAGTTTGAGGTAGAGCTCAGGGCGGAGAAGTTGGCCCGCTTCGTCTGGCTAGCCCTCCAGGGAGCCGACGTCGTGTTTAGCGACAACTACTTCGACCTGCCGGCGGGACGCTCGGCGCGGGTGACGTTCCCCAGGCCAGCGGGATGGTCCGTTGAGGACGCACGCCGCGCCCTGTTGGTGCGCAGCCTGGTGGATTCCTTCTGAACGGGAGCGAGCGTATGGACGTACTGGTTGTGGGATCGGGGGGACGGGAGCATGCGCTGGCCTGGAAGCTGGCCCAATCTCCGCACGTGGAGCGGCTGTTTGTGGCTCCTGGCAACGGCGGCACGGCTGCCGTGGCCCACAACATCCCTATCGCGGCCACCGATATCCCGGCTCTGGTCTCTTTCGCGACCCGCGAACGTATAGGGCTGACCGTCGTGGGGCCTGAGGCCCCGCTGGTGGATGGCCTGGCAGATGCCTTGGCGGCGTCTGGCCTGCGCGTCTTCGGCCCCACCGCCGCAGCCGCCCAGATCGAGGGCTCGAAAGCTTTTGCCAAACGCTTGATGATAGAGGAAGGGATACCTACCGGGGTGGGGGCCATCTTTGATGATTATGAAACGGCCCGTGCCTACCTGCGCCGGCAAGGGGCCCCCATCGTCATCAAAGCCAGCGGGCTGGCGGCAGGCAAGGGAGTCGCCGTGTGCAGGACGCTCGAGGAGGCAGAAGAAGCGCTCTACCGCACGATGGTAGAGCGTGCGTTTGGAGCGGCTGGTGACCTGGTGCTCATCGAGAGCTGCCTCACTGGTGAGGAGGCCTCGCTCCTGGCCTTCTCCGACGGCATCACGGTCACACCGATGATCCCCGCCAGGGATTACAAGCGCGTCGGCGACAACGATGAAGGGCCCAACACCGGTGGGATGGGCGGCTATGCCCCTTCCCCCTACCTTCCGCCCCCGCTGGTGGACGAGGTGAGCCAGCGCGTCCTGCAGCCCGCCATAGAGGGGCTGCGCCGCCGGGGCACCCCTTATGTGGGCGTCCTCTACGCTGGCCTGATGTTAACCTCGCTTGGCCCGCGCGTCCTGGAGTTCAACTGCCGCTTTGGCGACCCCGAGACCCAGGTGCTCCTGCCGCTCCTGGAGAGCGATTTACTGGAGGTGCTCCTGGCCTGCGTCGAGGGGCGGCTTGAGGAGATAGAGCTGCGCTGGAAGCCCGCCTGTGCCGTCTGCGTGGTGATGGCCTCGCGCGGCTATCCCGGCGATTACGAAAAGGGCAGGGAGATCGCGGGCCTCGCCGAGGCGGCTGCCCTGCCTGACGTTGTGGTGTTCCATGCCGGGACTGCGCCGGCCAACCCGGATGGCACAGGGGAACGGCTGGTCACGGCTGGAGGGCGGGTGCTGGCGGTGACTGCCACGGCTCCTACCCTGGAGGAAGCCCGTCAGCGGGCGTATGAGGCGGTGGGACGCATTCGCTTTGAGGGCGCCCATTATCGGCGCGATATCGGCGTAGGAGCGTCGGCTGCGGTCCAGCGTACAGGCCCTTGCTGGAGGGAGTGGGTTAGTTAGCCCTGGCAGCATTTTCCCGCTTGCAAGAGAGAGCTGGCGTGAATTTTGATTACAATTTGCACGTATTTCGCTCGCCGCAGTTCAGGAGTGTTTCGGAATGGGATGTACTGCACCCCGGCAGGCCGTGGGCCAGTCGCTTGACCGGCCCCGCTCCGCGCTTGGACGACCTTATCGCCAAACTCAGCGCTGCTTCAGGTAGGCCTCTTCCTTAGCTCTACTACAGCCTCATATAGCCGTTGTGTCTCCCTGTCCCCGGCTACTCTGGCATCTGACTGAATAATGCTATTACCAACCCGTGTAGCTCGTGGCACATCAATTCTGACTATTTCAAGGCCGATAGACTCGGCGATTTTGGCAAAGTAGTAGTCAGTTGGTATCATGATGCCCTGCAATATACTATTCCCAATGACAACCAGGGCCGTGGCATTGGGCTTTAGAACAAAGTCGATAGCTTTTGCGAATGCGTAACAATCATTGAAATAAGCCACGGCATAGTTAGCCCATCCATTGCCGCCATAAATACCTTTTTCCCGATTGATCTTCCTGAGGGTTTGGATCTGCTCTTCAATATCTGTGTTGGGCAAAGAGAAAGCCAACTCCAGCTTCGCCTGTTCACGGACGGTCTGCCAATATTTGCCGAAGTTGGAGTGCTCGAGGGTCTTCAAATCTCTGGGGTGTTTAACGTAGCCTAACCAGTACAGTTGTGGCCGCGTGTTGCGATTATAATGGTAGTTGTTAAGGTAAGGCGGTGATGTGATGATCAAGTCAACCGATTCGGGGCTCAAGTACTTGTGGTAAGCAAAGAAGGAGTCGTTGAATACGTGCCAATCGGCTGATTTGCCCGGCAGTGCTTCTTGAAACCACGCTATATCTTCTGCCATCTCCAGCAATTTCTCCGTAATCACCCGGCCAACAGGAAAATCCTCGATATCCGGTTTGCCAGCGCTTTTTCTTCTGCCCAGGCTTGGTTCGTAAGAATAATTGGAGTAACGCACCATGGTTGAGGCAAAAGCCAATCTGAACAAATCCTGTAGACGGGGATCCGCAATAGTGGCAATGAAGTCCTGAACCAGCAGGACTTTGCGCAGTACCTTAGGACTGTAGAATTCAGAGCGGGTCTTGAACCCCGCCGGAGGAGTGCTTTTGGGGGTGTGAGCACTCGCTATGCTGTCGCTGTAAAAGCTTTGAAATCTGGCTATCTCGTGATACAGTTCGTCAAGAGCAATCTGGCCAGCCTGGAGTTTGATACGACAAGCTAGAACGGCATATGGGTTTATTTCGAAGCCCACTGTTCGGTGTCCAAGCAGTACTGCTTCGACGAGGGTAGTACCTACACCGCAGAATGGGTCCAGAACGATCCCTTTACCACTCAAATACCTACTGAGAGCATCTCGAACGAATTTGCTCGAGAATCCTGCTATCCAGGGTACCCACCTGTGTACGGGCTGGGTCTTGTTGCTGGCAAATGAGGGATCGCTAAAGCAGGAACCGCCCTCTTCCAGCGGCGTGACTTGCTGCTCCGTCCCTACCTCAAAGAGTTTCAGTTGTCTTGGTTGCTGGCCTGATAGCTCTGTAAACATTGTCACCGTACACTCACCCAGGTACCGAGCGCTTACACGACAGCTACGTGTGCGATGTCGAGACGATTGCTTCTCCAAGATGATATTCAGGGCGCAGTTCCCGCAGCACTTTATCCATAATTTGCCGCTCCTGTTCATCGCCCAGCAAATGGGCAAAGTCATCGAAACTGATAATGATAGCCAGAGGGATACCACGGCGTTCAACTACATATCGGGTATGATTATGAGTGACATCGTCCAGAACTCGACCGAAGTTGTTTTGGGCTACTGTGGAACTTATGCTTCTCGTTGTCATCGTACTGCCTCCATGTATTATCCAAAATGGATAATTTGGATATATTGTACCAGACAACAAACTGCTTGTCCAGCATTCTGAGTCACTACGCAGAAGTGTTTCCGGTAGCAGTGAGGTAAGCCACAGCACCTCCTCGGTGCCCATCGGGGGTCACGCTGGCCTGTGACCAGACAGGGGCGCAGTCACCGCAATCCCAATTCGTGCAATCGCCGCCGCAAGGTGGCAGGAGTCATGCTGATTCCTTCTCCGAGAAGATGAGCACACAGACTAACCACCGTCCATGCAGTGACCAGATAGCCCAGCACGGCAGGACTCTGCTCAACCGTTCTGGCCATCTGTTCATCCTGCGCTGGCGTCGCGCTGCGCGGTCGCCCACGACGCGGGGTCTCTTACAGGCCCTTGAGGCCTTCGGCCTCATCATTTCTCCAATTGCGGATCGTGCGCTCGTTTACGTCAAAGATGAACGCTAACTGAGAGGCTGGTTCAAATTCCGGGGAAAAGCGGGTTTACACTTCGGAGGCCGGTGCGGTGACGTGGTGCTGCGCGAGGATGGGAGTGCCTGGTGAAACACCGCATAGGCCGCGCAGAGCGCGAAATCTCTCACTCAAGCGCCTTTGCGCCCCTTGCGTTCTGTGCGGTTTTCAAAACCACCGCAGTAGGCATCGGAAAAATTTATGCACACGTAATGTTTGACAGCGCTTCCAGGTTGGGTTATCATAACCCCAAGAGGAGGAGTACTATGGACCACTTTACCAAAGGCGTCAATCTTGGCGGATGGCTTTCTCAGTATCGAAGTGATGACCACGAGCACTTCCGTACTTTTATCACCCGGCGAGATATTGAGCAGATCGCGGGCTGGGGTTTCGATCACATCCGCTTGCCGGTGGATTACCCGGTACTGGAGTCGGATGACTGGCCTGGAGTCTACCGCGAGGAGGGTTTCCAATATGTTGATGCGTGTATGGAATGGTGTCAGGCCGCAGGTCTGGGTGTGGTCTTTGACCTCCATCGTGCTCCAGGCTATTCCTTTGCTCACACCCTGCACCACGAGACTCAGCGTCTGAACACGCTGTTCACCGTCGAGGCCGATCAGCAGCGCTTTATCTCGCTGTGGCAGGCGATCGTCTCCCGCTATCAGGACGCCGGTGTGCCCGTCATCTTCGAGCTGCTCAATGAAGTTGTCCTGCCCGACAGCGCTCCCTGGAACAGGCTGGTGCGGCGCACACTGGAGGCTATCCGTTCCATCGCGCCCAGAGCACGGGTGATGATCGGCAGCAACCAGTATAATGCCGCCGCCGAGCTGAGGAACCTTGAGCTGTTCGATGACCATGAGGTCTGTTACACCTTCCATTTCTACGAACCGCTGCTCTTCACCCATCAGCGAGCTCCCTGGGTACGCGTAGCGATGGAGTACAACCAGCCCCTGGAGTATCCGGGCACGTTCACCGGGCTAAGGGAATTCCTCCAGCGTGCGCCTGAGTACCGCGCGGCATACGAATGGCTAGCCGACCGCCCTCTCGACCGCGACCTGCTGCGTGAATTTCTGCGGCCGGCCCACGATTTTGTCCGCGAGACCGGGCGCGAGTTGTACTGCGGTGAGTTCGGAGTCATCGGGCATGCGGATCCCGGCAGCCGCAGGCGCTGGTATGCCGATCTGCTGGCCCTGCTCAGAGAGGACGGGATAGGCTGGGCAGTCTGGTCGTACAAGCAAATGAGCTTTGGCCTGGTTGATCACACCGGTCAAGTGGTTGATCCACTCTTGCTTGATATCCTGTGCCAGGGCTAGGGTGTGGCACGGGAGGGCGCTGGCTGCGGATTGACTCAGGGCCCAAAACGGGTTATACTTCCAGTCGTGGAACACGGCTTCCCCCTGCGCGCGCTTGTCGTCGGAGCTGGCATTGCCGGCATGCAGGCTGCGTTGGAGATCGCCAACGCAGGCTATGGCGTGGTACTTGTGGAACGGCTGCCTTCCATCGGCGGCCGGATGGCCCAGCTCTCAGAGACGTTCCCCACCCTGGACTGCGCCCAGTGCATTCTCACCCCCCGTACCGTTGAGGTGGGACATCATCCTCACATTGAGCTGCTCACTTATGCTGAAGTAGAGGCCATTGTCCCTGAGGGGACGGGTTTCCGCGCGCTCATCCGCCGCCACCCAGCCTATGTCAACTGGGATTTGTGCACGGGTTGCGGCTACTGCCAGGAGAAATGCCCTACCCGTGTGGACGCCGAGTTTGAGCGCAAGCTGGGGAAACGCAAGGCCATCTATACCCTCTCCCCGCAGGCGGTGCCCAATAAGCCGGTGATTGATCAGGAGCATTGTACCTTCTTCCAGCGGGGCAGATGTCGCGCCTGTGAGCGCTTCTGCCCGACCGGGGCCATTGACTATGCTCAGGAAGCGCAGCTCGTTGAAGTGGAGGTGGGGGCAGTGGTGCTGGCGACCGGCTACGAGCTGTACGACCTCTCCCGGATGCCGGAGTACGGCGGCGGTCGGATCGCGGATGTGATAGACGGGCTGGCCTTCGAGCGTCTGCTGTCCGCCTCCGGCCCTACCAGCGGCAAAGTGCTGCGCCCCTCCGACGGGACGGTGCCGCGCGAGGTCGTGTTTATTCAATGCGCTGGCTCCCGCGAGCCGGAAAGACACCTCTCCTACTGCTCCAAAATCTGCTGCATGTACGCTGCTAAGCAGGCGATGCTCTATCGCCATCGCGTCCACGAGGGCCAGGCCTACGTATTCTATATTGATATCCGTGCCGCGGGTAAACGTTACGATGAGTTCACCCAGCGGGCGATGGAGGACGAGCACGTGGTCTACCTGCGGGGCAAGGTATCCCGTCTGGTGCGTGAGGATGGCAAGGTGATCGTGCTGGGAGCCGATACATTGAGCGGCCGCCAGGTTGAGATCGCCGCCGATATGGTGGTCGTGGCGCCGGCCCTTGTGCCCCGCCCCGAGACACGTCGCCTGGCCGGGATGCTGGGCCTGCCCACCGACGAGCACGGCTGGTTGCTTCCTTTGGAGCCGAACCTTCATCCGGTTGAGACCATCCGACCGGGCGTTTTCCTGGCTGGCACGGTCGTCGGCCCGATGGACATCCCGGAGACGGTGGCCCATGCCAGCGGCGCGGCGGCCATGGTGCTCAGCCTGTTCTCACGCCTGACCAGAGCTGCGGAGGAAAGGGACGGCTGATGGCTCGCATCGGGGTGTTCATATGCCACTGTGGGTTGAATATCGCTGGCACGGTGGACGTGGGACGGGTGGTCGAGGCCATACGTGGCTATCCAGGTGTGGTGTTCGCCACCGACTACAGGTATATGTGCTCCGACCCCGGCCAGGCCTTGATCCAGCGAGCCATCGCCGAGCACGAACTCGATGGAGTGGTTGTCGCCGCCTGCTCGCCGGCGATGCACGAGTCCACGTTCCGCCAGGCGGCTGCAGCCGCTGGTCTGAATCCCTACCGCGTGGAGATCGCCAACATCCGCGAGCAGGTCTCCTGGCCGCATCAGGGGGAGCCGCAGCGGGCCACCGAGAAAGCGATCGAGACGATCGCCTCGCTCGTGGAGAAGGTGCGCTACGACGAGGCGCTTGAGCCGCTGACCTTTCCCGTCACCCGGCGCGCGCTGGTCATAGGCGGCGGCGTGGCCGGGCTGACCGCCGCGCTGGAAATCGCCAGGGGCGGGTACCCGGTGCTCCTGGTCGAGCGTGCGGAGCGTCTGGGGGGACATGTCGCTCAGCTCTCCCACCTCTACCCGACCCTTGAGGGTAGCGAGGCCCACCTGGCGCCGCTTGTCGAGGCTGTCACCTCTCATCCTCTGATTCAAGTGCTGACCGGTGCCGAAGTCGTGGGATGGGAGGGACAGGTAGGCCATTTCACCGTTACGATCAGCGGTCTGCCTTCTCCGGTGGACGTCGGGGCGGTGATCCTGGCTACCGGCTTCGAGTTATATGCGCAGCAACACCTTCCAGAGTATGGCGGCGGACGCTATCCTGATGTGGTTGATGGCTTGCAGTTCGAGGCCATGTTGAAGGCCGGCGAGATACGCCGCCCGTCCGACGGCCGACCGGTGCGCGAGGTGGTGTGGGTACAATGCGCTGGCTCCCGTGACCCTACGCTTCATCGTGCCTATTGCTCCAAAATCTGCTGTATGTACGTGGCCAAACAGGCCGCTCTCTATCGCAGGTTGGTTCCGGAGGGGCAGGCCTATGTTTTCTACATTGATGTCCGCGCCCAGGGACGGGGGTATGAGGAGTTCGTTCGGCAGGTGATGGAGGAGTATGGAGTCGTCTATCTGCGCGGGAAGGTCTCCAGGCTCGTCGAGAGGAATGGTGCGCTGGAGGTATGGGGTGTGGACACGCTAAGCGGCCAGGCAGTACGCCTCAAAGCTGACCTGGTGGTCCTGGCACTGGCAGCAGTGCCGGCTGCCGGAAGCGAGGCCTTGGCCCGCCTGATGCGCGTGGCTACCGACGAGAGTGGATTTTTCGCCGAGGCCCATCCCAAACTGCGCCCTGTGGAGAGCTTCACTGCGGGCGTTTACCTGGCCGGCGCCGCCCAGTTTCCCAGGGACATCGCCGAGAGCGTGGCTCAGGCCGCAGGGGCGGCGGCCAAAGTGCTCCAGCTCTTTGCCCGCAAGGAGATCGTGGCCGAACCGACCGTTGCCACAGTGGACGAGGAGCTGTGCGCCGCCTGCGGGCGCTGCATAGAGGTCTGCCCCTACGACGCGCGTGCTATGCACCCGTGGAAGGCGCTGGCGACGGTCAACGCAGCGCTATGCCAGAGCTGTGGGGCCTGTGCCGTGGCCTGTCCCAACAAAGCGACCACTGTAAAAAATCTGTCGCCGGAGCAGGTGCTGGCGATGGTGGAGGCAATGCTGTGACCCGTAAAGTGCTTGTCATCGCTCCACATCCAGACGATGCCGAGTTCTTTGCCGGCGGCACGCTGGCCCGGATGGCCAGGGACGGTGCCGAGATCACCATCCTTATCGCGACCGGTGGCGAGAAAGGCTCCTTCGAGATTGACGCGCGACGTCTGAAAGAGGTGCGCCGTATCGAGGCACTGCGGGCCGCTGCCGTCCTGGGAGTGCGGGAAGTCTCTTTCCTGGACCACCCGGATGGAGAGCTCGACCGGCTGCCGCCAGGCCACCTGCGTGCGCAGCTCATGCGCGCGATACGTGAGCGGAAGCCTGACATCCTGTTTACCTTCGATCCCTTCGCCCCCTTTGAGGACCACCCGGACCACCGCGCTGTTGCCTTTGCTGCACTGGAGGCGGCCAATTTCGCCCCCTATCCGCTGCACCATCCCGAGCAGCTCGAGGAGGGCCTCTCTCCCCATTATGTCATCGAAAGGTACTTTTTCTCCAAGGACACCTCCTATGCGAACAAGGCAGTGGACATTGAGGAGACGCTGGAGGTCAAAATCGCTGCTCTGCTGGAGCACAAGAGTCAACTGGCCTTCCTCTTCGAGGACTGGATACGCCAGGCCGAGCTGACCGGCGAGGGGATTGAGGGCATGCTCGCCGCGGGCGGTGGAAGCAGACGGGACGAGGACTGGGCCAGGGGAATGGCCTGGGTGGTGCGGCAGCGCGCCCGCGCCGATGGGGCCGCGGCTGGCCTCAGGTTTGCCGAGCGCTTCCGCTACTCCAACCCTGCTGCCCAGCGCCCCGCAGTCAAAAGGTGGCAATAGTGGTAAGGAAACAAAGGGACCGGGAAACAAGCAGATTGAGAGGAGCAACTATGATAGAAGAGCTGATACGCAAAAACCGTAGCTATCGTCGCTTCTACCAGGACGTGCCGGTTGGGATGGAGACATTGCGCGAACTGGTGAACCTGGCACGCCTCTCGCCCTCCGCGGCTAATCTGCAGCCGCTGAAGTACATCCTCAGTTGCGATGCTGAGACCAATGCGCTCATCTTTCCCCATACGCGCTGGGCCGGTTACCTGAAGGACTGGCCCGGTCCGGCAGAGGGCGAGCGACCGGCCGCCTATATCATCATCCTGGGCGACACGACCATCACCAAGTCCTTCGGTTGCGACCACGGCATAGCGGCCCAGTCCATTATGCTCGGCGCGACCGAGCGCGGCCTGGGCGGCTGCATGATCGGCTCGATTGACCGGGACGGCCTGCGCCAGGCCCTGCATATCCCCGACCATTTCGAGATACTGCTCATCCTGGCCCTGGGAAAGCCCAAAGAGCAGGTCGTGATTGAACAGGTGGGGCCGGACGGCGATATACGCTATTACCGCGACCAGGATGGCGTCCACCACGTGCCCAAGCGCGCGCTGGAGGATCTGATTGTGGAGTTGAAGCGCTGAGCATGGCCAGGTATCGCATTGCGCTGCTGCCCGGCGATGGGATCGGCAAAGAGGTGATGGAAGCCGCTCAGCTTGTGCTTGAGCGCATCGCGCTCGACGCTGAGTACGTGCCCGCTGACATTGGCTGGGAATTCTGGTGCAGAGAAGGCGACGCCCTGCCACAGCGCACGCTGGAGACGCTCAGAAGCTGCACCTGTGCCCTCTTCGGAGCCATCACTTCCAAACCCAAAGCGGAAGCTGAGGCGGAGCTGGCGCAGGAGTTGCGGGGAAAAGGGCTTGTTTACCAGAGCCCTATCGTGCGCCTGCGCCAGCAGTTCGACCTCTACATCAACCTGCGCCCATGTAAGGCGTTCAGAGGCAATCCTCTTAACTTCCGGGACGATATTAACCTGGTGGTTTTCCGCGAGAACACCCAGGACCTCTACGCCGGGGTGGAGTTCCACCCGCTGCCTGAGGAAGTGCGCCTCGCTCTGGAAAAGCACAGTCCGGGCATGGAGCTCTTCAGAAACACCCCGTCAGACGAGATAGCCCTCTCATGCCGTATCCTGACTGCCGCTGGATGTCGCCGTATCATCCGCGCCGCCTTTGAGTACGCCAGGACACACGGCTACCCTACCGTCACGCTGGTGGAAAAACCTAACGTCATCCGCGAGACCTCGGGGATGATGGTACGCGAGGCCCGCCATATCGCTGCCCTTTACCCGGAGATTGAGCTGTGGGAAGTGAACGTGGACGCTATGGCGATGTGGCTGGTGAAGAATCCCCAGCGCTACGGCGTGCTGGTCTCCAGCAATATGTTCGGCGATATCATCTCGGACCTGGCGGCCCAACTGGTGGGCGGGCTGGGCTTTGCACCGGGCGGGAACATCGGCGATGATTTCGCCATCTTTGAACCGACCCACGGCTCGGCTCCCAGACATGCCGGCCAGTACAGGGCCAATCCTATCGCCATGCTTCTGGCCGTGCGCATGATGCTGGATTGGCTGGGCGAGAAGGAGAGAGGCGAGGCGCTTGAGAGAGCGATTGCCCAGGTAATCGCCGAGGGCAGGGTGCGTACCTACGACATGGGCGGCACCAGCACTACGCTGGACATGGCGCGGGCGGTGGCGGAGCGTCTGTAGTGCTATACCAGCGTTGTGCAATCTGCCATTCCTCAGGCGTATTCACGTTAAAGAAGGAACGTAGCTCTGGGTCGAGAGGCCTCACCTCCTCCGGCGTCAGGTAGCGCACCCGTACCCGGTCGAAGAAAGAGATGATACGCCGCTCCCCGGCCTGAATGGCCTCCTCTATCGGCTGCAGGCAGGTGCGCCGATAGGTTGCATGCAGGGGCTCCACCTCCGTGCCCCGACGCAGCAGGACCACATCGAACCCCTCGCTCCACCTGATGAGGGCCTCCAGCAGCGCGGGGTTGAGAAAAGGCATATCGCAGCCCACAGCGATGGTCAGTTCATATGAAGCGGCCTCTAGCCCGGCGTGCAGTCCCCCCAGGACGCCCGCCCCCTGGAAGCGGTCCTGCACGGTCGGGAGGCCCAACCCCAGGTACGGCCTGACATCGCCTGCCACGATCAACACTTCGGCGCAGACTGTCGCCATCTGTACGATGACCAGCTCGATCAGCGCGCGCCCCCCCAGTTCCAGGAAGGCCTTGTCCCTCCCCATGCGGCGGCTGGCGCCACCGGCCAGGATCAGGCCGGAGACCGGCGAGAGGTGCTGCAGTTTAGCCTGTCGGCGCTCACATCCCGGTGGAAAGTCCGGCTGCATGGGGGAAACCGACCCAGCCTGCGAGCAGTCTGCAGGGCTGCCTGTACATACGCGCCGGGGCTATGTTCCGACGCTCGCGCCGATACCCCGCCCCGTCGCTCACCCTTCGCCGAGCCGTTGCTGAAGAAACTCCGGCAGCGGCGCGTGCTCTGCCGCCCAGCCGTGCTTCTCCCAGAGACCGGTCTCAGCGTTGCGTTCCCAGAAGAACGTACCCACGTCGCCGGAATAGACCCACACGCGGTCACCCGGTCCCCACAGAAAGTACGTCGTATGGCGCGAGGCAAAGCGCTCCAGCGCGGCGTAGACCGTCTCGCCCAGCAGCGCACTGCGTTCCCCCGTTGCGGCGGCGTGGCGGCGCACGATCTGGAAACTCTGGAAGCGTGCCACGCCATCGTATCCAGAGACAATGACCAGCACGTACTCACCGGACGGCGAGATGGCGGGTCGCTCGCTCGTGGCGACCTCAGGCGGGAGCGAACGGCCTGTGAATGTGCATCTCATCATCAGTATACTTGCCGCAATGACAAACAGGCATGTAGAGAAGGGGGTTTTCGACATCATGTTCTCCATCAGGTAAGCTTTCAAAGGACTGGGACAGGCTCTCAGTGGTTCAGGTGGTACCACCTGAACCATCTTTGTGGCGCGAAGTGGCTTACCTGGACAATGGTGACAGAGAGCCTTATCACGGCGTCACCGGAATCGTCCGCCTGAGGTTACCACGGTTGAGCGGGGTAGCCTAAAGTCAGAAACTGGTGCTGCGCAGGCCAGGGCGGAGTCTGGTACGGAACAGCGCGCCATCAGGTAGAGGAGGCCTCAGGCCACCGTCGTCCGCCTCGAGGGCTACCTCTTGCCCAGGCTCTCACCCTGACGAAGCCAAACGCCCCTGGGCATTCCGGCTATGTTCGCAACGCACTCACGGCCAGCACCCCAAGCACTCCCCTGCCGCCGTGAGAGGCCAGCGCTGCGCCGGTCTCCCGTACCCACACGCGCTCCCTGGGGAAACCGATCTGTGCTGCCAGCTTGTCGGCCATTTCAACCGCTGTCTCCTCCCTGCGCGTATGGACGACCGCTATATGTTCCAGGGGATCAATCTGCCTGACTTGCTCCAGAATGCGCTTGAGCCCGCCCTGAAACGAGCGCACTGCACCGGCCAGGCGCAGTTGGCCATCCACCATGTTGATGAGGGGCTTGATGTTCAGCACCCGCGTCATATGGTCAACAGCGGCGATGAAGGTATCGGCCCGTCCTCCCCGGCGCAGGTTCTCCAGCGTATCCAGCAGGATGGTCAGGTGCACCCTGGCACGCAGGTTCTCCAATCGGCTCACGATCTCCTGTACAGACTGGCCGGCGCGGGCAGCCTGAGCTGCAACCATAGCCTGTACTCCCAGCCCCAGCGAGATAGATAGCGAGTCGAAGACATGTACCGCGTCGCCGAAGCGTTGGGCAGCCAGGCGCGCTGAGTTGAACGTGCCGCTGTGCTTGCTCGTGATGCTCAGACACAACACCTGCTTACCTCGCGCGACCAGCCGCGCGAAGGCTTCCTCAAAGGCCCCAGGGGAGGGTTGGGAGGTCTGAGGGGGATACGGGCCAGCCGCCTTCTGCCAGAACTCATCTATGGATAGCTCCCCGTCTTCGTACACCTCCGTCCCTATCCGCACAATCAGGGGAACAATGGTGATCCCCAGCTCTTTCACCGTTTCCTGGGGCAGATCACAGCCGCTGTCGGTAACTATACATACCTGTGCTTGCTCACTCATTCAGCATCAACATTCCTTTCTATTCCTGACTCTTCAAGGTCAGAGTCTAATATGAGTAAAACCCACGTCCGGTCTTACGTCCCAGATGGCCAGCGGCGACCATGCGCTGCAGCAGCGGACAGGGACGGTACTTATCACCAAGCCCCTCGTGAAGCACGTTCATAATGCTCAGCACCACGTCGAGGCCAATCAGGTCTGCCAGCTCCAGCGGTCCCATCGGGTGGTTCATCCCCAACTTCATCACCGTATCAATGGCTTCTGGTGTGCCCACCCCTTCCATCAGTGCGTAGATAGCCTCGTTAATCATCGGGCAGAGGATGCGATTGGAGATGAACCCTGGATAGTCCCGCGCTTCCACAGGCGTCTTGCCCAGGCTTTTGGTCAGCTCAAGCGCAGTTGCGGTTGTCTCATCCGAGGTGGCCATGCCCCGGACAATCTCCACCAACTGCATCAATGGCACGGGATTCATAAAATGCATGCCGATGACCTTATCGGGGCGTTTCGTGGCCGCGCCCAGCGCAGTGATTGAAAGCGAGGAGGTGTTACTTGCCAGAATCACCTCGGGCCGGGTGAGCTCGTCCAGCTCAGTGAAGGTCCGTCGCTTGACCTCCAGATCTTCCACTACAGCCTCGATGACCAGGTCGGCCTCGGCTGCGGGAGATAAGTTGCTTGCGGTAGCGATGTTGCGCTCCGCTGCCTGGCGCTGTTCATCGCTCAGACGGCCTTTGCTGTGCAGCTTTTCGACAGATTGAGCGATGGCGGCCAGCGCCCGCTCCAGTTGAGCAGGCAGGATATCAATCAGCGTGACCTGGTAACCGCTTGTGGCACAGACCTGGGCTATGCCGCTGCCCATCGTGCCGGCGCCGACGACGGCTATATGTTCGATCTCCATCTCTATCCTCCCACAGCTCCCCGACACATCAGACGCCCCTCCAGACCTCCTGTACCACAGGCTGCTGTCTGTACCGATGGCTTAAGGATGGCGCATCTGGTTGGTCCATAGTATAACACAGGAGGAGCGGGGAACGCAAATAGCGTGCTCCATGCGACAGCTTTCCCTATCCTGCACTTCGGTGTATAATCCGCTCAGGTAAGAGAGACGCAGGATGCAGGGCTGTTTTGCTTCTGGCACCGCTTACCGTAAGTGCTATGGTTGTGGGAATCGCTCAGTCTATCAAAGAAGGCCTGACCCGTACACGTAACGCGATCTTCAGCCGCATCGCGGGGTTACTTGGGGCCAGCGAAGTGACTGCCGCCACCTGGGAGGAGTTGGAGGAGCTGCTCATCCAGGCCGACGTAGGGGTGGAAACGACGCTGCACCTGGTCGAGCGGCTGCGCCGACGGGCCAGCGCGGAGGCTATCATTCGGGCCGATGCGCTCCAGGCCGCCTTGCGCGAGGAGTTGCGTGCTCTGCTGCCCAGCCCGTCGCCGCTGAATCTGGGAAATCGCCCGCTGGATGTGATTCTGGTCGTCGGTGTGAACGGCTCCGGCAAGACGACGAGCATTGCTAAGCTTGCCTACTTCTACCGGCAGCAGGGCAGGCGGGTACTCCTGGCCGCCGCGGACACCTTCCGGGCCGCGGCGACCGATCAGCTCTCCATCTGGGCGGAGCGTGCCGGGGTGAATGTCATCACGGGTGCTCCCGGAGGCGACCCCGGCGCCGTGATCTTCGATTCACTCCAGGCCGCGCGGGCGCGGGGTATGGACATGGTCATCGCCGACACCGCTGGCCGGTTGCACACCCAGTACAACCTGATGGCAGAGCTGCGCAAAGTGCGTCGCGTGGCAGCACAAAACGTCGCCGGAGCTCCTCACGAGACATTGCTGGTCCTGGACGCGACCACTGGCCAGAATGCGCTCTCGCAGGCCCGGCACTTCCTGGAGGCCGTGGAGGTGACTGGTGTGATCCTGGCCAAGCTGGACAGCACCGCTAAGGGGGGGATGGTGTTCGCCATCTCCCGCGAATTGGGCCTGCCGGTACGCTTTGTCGGCACCGGGGAGAAGATAGGAGATTTAGCGCCCTTTGACCCCGATGCCTTCATCGCTGGCTTATTCGATGAGACCTGAAACGATTCGGAGGTATAGTGGAGGAACTTCACGCTCGTTTGACCAACCTTCAAGCGAAACTGGAACTCATCAGGAGGCATCTTTGACCTTAACGCTAAAGAGGCAGAGATAGCTCAACTTGAGGAGCGTATCGCTGCGCCCGATTTCTGGGACGATACGGAGACGGCACAGGCAACGGTCCGTCACTTGGCGGAGCTGCGTGAAGAGGTGGAGTACTGGGCGGCGCTGGAGGGGCGCGTGCGGGATGCCCTGGAACTGGCTGCCCTGGGCGACGACAGCCTGTATGACGGACTGGTCGCTGAAGCGGCTGCCCTGGAACAGGATGTGGAGCAGGCCGAATTCCGGCTGCTTCTCTCCGGTCCCTACGACCGTGCGGACGCGATCCTGGCTATCCATGCCGGCGCGGGTGGTACCGATGCCCAGGATTGGACCGAGATGCTGGCCCGCATGTACCTGCGCTGGGCGGAAAACCGGGGTTTCAAAACCGAGATCGTGGACCAGCTCCCCGGCGAGGAGGCCGGTCTTAAGCGCATCACGATCGCCGTCTCCGGGCCCTATGCCTACGGCTACCTGAGCGCGGAGCGTGGTGTGCATCGGCTGGTGCGGCTCTCGCCCTTCGATGCGGCCCACCGTCGCCACACCTCGTTTGCCCTCGCTGAGGTATGGCCCGACCTGGATGAGGACATTGCAATCACCATCAATCCCAACGATATTGAAATCGAAACCTTCCGTGCCTCGTCGGCCGGAGGACAGCACGTTCAGAAAAACGAGACTGCCGTCCGCATCACTCACATTCCAACCGGCATCGTTGTCTCCTGCCAGAACGAGCGCTCCCAGACTCAGAACCGGGAGACTGCTCTGCGGGTCCTGCGTGCCAGATTGCTCCAACTGGAAGAGGAGAAACGCCAGGCCGAGCTGGCTAAGCTGAAGGGGGAACATGTGGAAGCCGGATGGGGCAATCAAATCCGTTCCTACGTGCTCCATCCGTACCAACTGGTTAAAGACCACCGCACCCATTATGAGACCGGCAATGTCCAGGCCGTGCTCGACGGACAACTGGATGGGTTTATCGAGGCGTACCTGCGGCAGCGCCTGGGGC
>JAOAAG010000406.1 GCA_026418995.1 Anaerolineae bacterium | reverse complement strand
TTCGGTCTGGGCAATATGCTCCTGGGTTAATGGATGAGAAAAGTTGAGCAGAATCATCAAATCACCTCCATGGAGAAAATAACCTGCACCGGGTGAGCGAGGTAATCCAAGGCCGTGCCTTCGGCTACCCGATGGCCTTCGACTACCCCAGAATCCTTGACTGTATTGGGCCAGGGATAAATCTCTGGACTTGAGACCAGGCCTACCCGGACAGGATTAGCATGGATATAATCTTTTCCATCAGTTTGGGATATAGACCTTGAAAAATCATATCCAGCTCCCTGCTGCCAAATTTTGTAGCAGCCGTTGCGGTAGTGTAACTCATCGCAGGGCTCCCGAACTAGCGGGAGTGACGCCATCCTCACTGAGTGAGCGACGGCCCTGCTGTCGTCCCCCCTTCCAGATCGTAGAATGCGGCGGGCCAAGAGGCCTTCACTGCCTAGGCTACTTTGGAAACGGTCAAGTCGGGCAAGCCATCGGTATCCCACCAACGGAGCAGATGGATAGGATCAGGCATTACCACAAAGGCCAAAACAGAGAAACCCTAGCGCACGCGAGCAGCTTCCAGTTCCTCGCAGAAGATGAGCGCGCACACCGGGTCCCGGAAGAAAGGGATGTCTTGGTGGTCCGAAAGTGCGCGCCGATGGTGGATTTGGGTAGATGAGTTCTAAAAGTCATAGCAGAAGCCTTTCTTCTGTGATCTTTTTCAGGGTGGGTGAAGGCATCAGGCGAAGGCAATGCCTTCGCCCGCCCACCCATTGGGCCTACCTGAAATACCTTTGTCTGCTAACCCCATTACAGGTCTTCTCTCTCCAGCCAGGATTTCTGTCGGGCCAGGTCCCCTATATTCAGACCAGCCTGGCGAGCCTTCTCCAAGATGTCCTGGTAAGTGCGAACCAGTTCCCACTGCGGGCCGACGACATAACCGCCGTCGGATTCGGCAATCAACCCCTGTTTCCAGAGCGGGGCCAGATACTCGTCCCGCAACACCTCTGCTGAAATCAACCCCCGGCTCAGGTCCCAATACTCGTTCTGTAAGATGCTGTACATCGTGCCCAGGGGTAGGGACCCATTCCGTGCCAGCAAATCAATAATGGCCCGGCTCAGCCGGCCCAAGGCCAGGGGCATCACCGGCAGTTCCACCCAATACCCGTTTTCTCCTGTGTAGCGCGCGCACTTTTCTGCAGCCGGGTCCTCGGCCTGGATGTAGTACATACGGGCCACATCGCCGGAGAGCATCGCCGCCAGTTCCAGGGCAGCGTTGATGACATTGTTGCCGCCGGTCAGATTGACCCACATTTCCTTGCCCTGACCGCCCACGCCGGCCAGCGCTGCCACAACCCATACCACCCGCTCGTAGGTGGTGCGGATGTCGCGGCGGTCCACCTCGCACCAGAAGATTTCGCCTATCTGCCGTCCACCGCTGATGGCGGGCCATTCGCGGCGGAGCAGACGGCGGAGCACTTCTTTCATAGGGCCGCCCTTTTTTATCGGCCCCTCGGCAGTGCACCCGGGTGGATTGTCCACATAGTCAAAAGCCGCGACCTCGCCCTTAAGCACCTCGCGTGTGGTGAACAGGATCAGTGCCTGCACGTCGCCAACTTTCTGACCAGCCTGTCGCTGGCGAACCTCGCCGGAGCGGGCAAAGAACTGCTGATCGTCGGCGTTCCAACGTTGATAGCGATGGGCCAGGTAGGTCAGCGGCCCGGTGACCACACCCACGGAGCGGCCTAGGCCCATGAGGTGGTAGACGCCCACAATCCTGCCTCCTATCCTCGCTGTACTCTCACCACGATGGTACGTCCCTCACGCTGCGCCACTGCATATCGGACTTTCTGTTTCTTCCCTGGAGACCAGCCTTTTTCTTCGATCGCCTCCCGGCGGAATGGGAGTTCTTCTCCGCTTTCCGCATCTGTCAGCCGTCCCGTGCCCTTGTCTGGCCGGTATTCCCTGACGATACCAGTGCGCCAGATCATCGGTTCGGGCTCTGCGGCAGGTATCGGAACTTCCTGTGTCGGCACGGAGGCCGCTGGAGGCGTCGCCGCCTGGGCACTTTCCCTCTTGGTGGTGGATGGCTGGGATGACAATGCCGACTCGGGCGGCAGAAAGTAGCCATATCCGGCGGCGGTCTTGGCCCCAGCGCCCAGGTGGATCAGCCCACCGGTCAACCACCCTTGCGCTTGCGTTTGTAATCGCTGGCCTTCCACGTCAGGGTCCCCGCGCCAACCGACGGCGAAGCGAAATGCGGTCTTGGCCGCGACGGTCAGAAAATAAATGGGCACAGGGCTTTGCCAATCGGTGGGATATTCGCTGCCGCTGTAATAGTTAGGATAATGCGGGTTCATGATGTCCAGTTCCAGTTTGGGCAGGTCAGCCGGGATAGCGTCAAAGAACACTGCTTGTCCGGCCACCGCCGTCGTGCCAAAAATGGCGCGAAAGTCTTCGGCCAACTTTTGTACCTCTTCCGATTGTTCCGCCTTCCAATCCTCGTATGTTTTGCGTTCCTTACTGTCTTTGTCGCCGTCGGCACTCAAGGCGTCGTCCAAGTTCTTTAGAGCGGAGGTTTTGAGTTTCTCAGCGATCTGAATCAATGCCCAGGCGCGCGCCACGCCCTTGACGCTGCTCCCTGGCAGGATGGGAAAACCGTCGCGGTGAAAGGTAAACCCTACCTCCAGCGCTCCCTTGCGTCCCAGCCCGGCAATGAAACGCCAGTCGGTTTTGAGGGAGAACGGCTCGGCGTGGGCGGCCTTCACCGTGGCCTCCCAGCGATCCTGCCAGGCTTTCAACAGGGCTTTGTCCGCCTTCTCTGCGGCTTCTCTCACCGCTTCCAGGCCCTCTTTTTTGCGCGTGGCCTGTGCACTCCAATCCGGCGCAAACCGCTCGAAAACCAAGCCGGGATTTTGTGGCGACTGGCTCTGATAAGCACGCCAGGCCTCCGCACTGGCTTTAGGAATGGGGTAGGTCATCACTCACCTCCCAATTCGGCCTCGGCGAAACGCTTGAGCCAGTTCAGGAAGGCGATGGCTTCAGCGGTGGCGCGACGGTATTCGTCGGTGCGCGCGTCTTGCATGATCCACTCCAGAAGCGTTTTTTGAGCGGGCAAGCCTAACTGCTGTTTCACCCAATCGGATACGTCCTTGAATAAGGCTTGACTGTGTTCTTCCTTTGTTTTGGCGCGCCAAAAGGCCAAAGTTTGCCCCAAGCCATTCGCCTGAATGTCGGCCGGCGCGCTTTTGGCCAGTTGGCCATACTTTTTGGCATACCCCTGGCCATGATCGCGGACATAGACCACCCGTTCCCACGCCGCCGCGGCCCGTTTCTGTTCCAGAGATTGCTGCCGGCTCATTGTCCACCTCCCACGATGCGCAGCGCGACCATCCCTTGGCCGGTGGTCTCGTCGCCGCCCAGTTGGGTGCGCGTCAGGTTCAACTCTGCAATCTTTTCCAGCACCTTCTCGGCGTTCATCCCGCTGCCGTCCCGCGCGGGGGTCGCCATCAGCGGCGCGTACAGCAGGGTGTCCACCGGCAGGCTTTCCGTCGTCCAGAGTGCGCCGCTTTGCACCGTTTTCTTGTCTGGGTCGAGCCGGACGTGCGTCTGCACCTCCGTCCCGTAAAGCACAAAATCGCGAAAGGCGTCCTCGTGCAGGATGCAGAGTTTCTTCGGCAAGGCTTGCTTCCAGTAATCGTAGCCGGCCTCCGGCAATGCGTTGTTTGCCAGCCATTGGCCGATTTTCCGAACGGTTTCAGCCTGGCTCAGGTCTGCAGCAAAACTGAACTCTTCCAGCACGATGTTCTGTGCATCGGCCTTGAGCGCGTCGCCGTTGACCCAGGCCCGTTCTTTGTCCGGCGCAGGGGGCAAAGTCCAGCCCGGCTTGAGTCCTACCATCTCGGCGGCGCGTAGGAAGCGCGCCAGCGCGTCCACGCTGGTCGTCCAGGCAAAGACGCCGGCCAGCGAGCGCACCGGAAAGAGCAGGATGCGAGCATCGCCGGGCGAGATCGCCCCCGCCCAGTTCTCACCCGAATCTCCGGCCTTGCCGAACAGCGCGACCAACTCGGGGTGGTCATCGAGCCAGCCCTTTTGCTCGCGCATCTCGGCTCGCAGCCGCCCCTTGAGGCTGCTGGCCTGAATCATCGGATAGTGGGTGGCGCGCTCGCGTTGAATGGGCAGGTCTACCGTGCCCAGGCTACGACCGGTCCCCGCGTGTAGGGGAGTCTCGACGTAAATGAACAACATCCGCTTGGCTTGAAACATGGCACTTACTCCTTCCATTCGGTCATGATAAGTTGGCCGAAACCGATTTCGGCTCCATAGTGGGTCACTGCACTTTGAACCAGGCCCGGCTTGAGGCGCGCCGAGCCGTTGCACCGAAAATAGTAAACACTGCCGGCGGGTACATAGCGACGGGCGGTCTTTTGAGCGCCAGCGGCCCAATCATAGCCGCCCAGCGTCTGATACCGATTGAGCGCGGCGGCCACCAATTGCACGTCACCGTCAAAGAAATCGCTCCAGGCCGCCGGTCGCCAGCCCTGGTCGAAGTATGTTGGCGTGGCAAAGTAGAGTTTGAAACTCGATGGGAGAGGATCGGGCACCTGTGGCCACGGAATGCTCTCCACTTGCTCAAACCGCGCCGCACGCCCCTCGCCGCCGATGCGCAGCACGCCGGACGCGGGCCAGTCGGCGTATCCCTCCAGGTCGAGCCAGAGCCCCACCCCATTGGTGGGACGGACAAACTCGACTTCGTAGAGCATCCCCTCTTGGGTGGTGCGGCGCGCGTCGTCGCGGGCAATCCCCAGGCGCGGTTCAAAGGTGAACAGGTCGCTGCTCCTGACCGCTTTGACTGCTTCGCCTTTCAGACAACGGCGCAGGTCGTCCTCCGTGAGCCACTGCCCAAACTCCTTCTTGGTCGGCTCACACGCCGGCGACCAGAGGAGCAGAAGCAGGTCGTCCGGGGCGTTGGTCAACACCGAGCCATCGGGCCGGAGCGGGCGCGCTGCTTGCAGATGTCCGTCGTCGCACGGCGCAGCGTCCGCCGGGACAGGAAAGTAGCGCACGAAACGGTCGTTTTCACGTTTAGCCACAAACGGTCCGCGCAGGCGCAACCCTTTGTAATCCTCCGCCGTGCCGACCAGGTCGGCGATGGCCTTGGGGTCAGATAGGTTGACCCCCTTGACGGTCAGGTAATGCGAACGGATCCCCCCTTGCATCACCAGCGGCGAGGGCGGGAAGAGGCTGCGCGCGCGATGGTCGCTTTTGGCGTCAAAGGGCTTGCCGTCGCGGAAGAGCCAGACATCTACCGCTTCCAGAAAGAGCGAAATCATAACTCACCTCCTTGCGCCACAAAGCGCGCCAGAATCAGCCAGCGGGCGAGTTCGGCCAGACCTTGGGGTATCTCGGCGTCGTCCACCTTTTGGGGTGGAATCTGTCCATCCAATGCTTGTGCCCACTGCGCCAGGTCTTCAATCAGCGCAAGAGCTTCGTTATCGGATAAGGCGTCGGTCTTGTGCCGCCCGACAAGCTGCTTGAGGGCTGCTTTTTGAGCGTCTGCCGACAATGCTGTGACACCGCGCGCCCGCTCACTCAGATCGTAAGCAAAACGGGAAGAGAGACGGTCTGCAGCCAAGTGGGCCACAAGCCGGTCGAAGCGTTCGCCTATGCTCTCCCACTTGCTACACATCTGCACCGTTTCGCCGCTGCGCTTGAGCACGCGGACGCAGACGGCACTCTTGCCGGGAACGGCTTTGGCGGCTTTTTCGGCATCGCGCGCCGCTTCCAGTGCCGCATCGAGCGGGTAGAGATGGTGGACGATGGCGAGGCCGGCGCTCAACGTGATACGCGGGCCAGGCATCAGCAGAATTTCATCATTCCATTTCACATATCCATTCTGCAACGTCTGGTCCGGTTCGAGTTTTTCATTTATGACTCTGGCTTGACCGGTGAACAGCATATATAGTTCACGAGCCGCTGCTAACGCCTCGGTCATAGGCAAGAATGCCAGCACATCATCGCCGCCGGCATAGACCACCCGCCCAAAGTGACGCTCCTCGATGATAAATTTGACCCCTCGGAGGGCAAAGGTAGCCAGAGCGCTGCTCAGACTAGTGTGCAAGTTCGCTGCCAATGGATGCCGATTGTTCAGAAGGGCATTCCAGTTACTTTGCTCGGGTTCCGGTAACGCTTTGAATTTTGGCAACACCTCCTGGTGCATCGCACCCTGAAGGTTGGGCATTTGCGCGTGCTCTCCAGCCAACCACTTGCCCATATCATCGCCGTCCATCACGAGAATGGCATAATAGGTCGGCGGAGCGCCCACAGCCTGTCTCAGGGCACGACACGTCTGTTGAGCCTTTTCAGCAGCCTGGCGTTTGATTGTCCCCCCATACTCTCGCTCCAACAGGTCAGGAGCCAGGCGTTCGGGATAGAGCACGTCGGCTTCAAACTGAAACAAGCGCTTTGCCAGACTACGCAGTTCACTTTTCAGAGCCTCAACCATAGACTTTAGTGCAGGCAATGCCTTCTCGTCCGCTTCATCAGAGACTTTTGGATAGCCTAGTTGGTCGAGTGCGTCCAAGTGTTCGTGGAGCCGTTGTTGCAATGCAGAGTCCTCCGGCAAGCGTTCAAGCAACTGCCGATAGAACGGCACAGCCGCCAGGCGCGAAGTAGAGGGAAACGTCAGGTGAATGCCATGCGGACGAAAATAACTTTGCGGGGCAAAACGTTTAACGGAAGCCACCGCGCTCAGGCGTTCACTGCCGTCGGCTTTCACTTCGTGCGCACGGTTCTGCCCATGCAGGGCCTGGGCCACTTTTTGCCAGTATGCCCGTACTTCTGCACGTCTGGATTTGCTGTCTAGCCGCAGCGCCGAAAGCGCTGGCATCACCGTACATTTCTCTCCGTCTTCCTCGCGAGCCTTAAAATCGCGTGAGCGTTTGCGGGCATCCAGGGCGGCGGTCAACAGACGATAGAGTGCGCCGTACATGGTTCCGGTGTGTGTGCCTGCTGGCCAGCTCTGACGATAGGTCTCAAGCAACTTACGGTAGACTTCTTGCTCACCCAGGTAGGTCTCGGCGATTCGCAGGGATTCTTCCGCACCTTGCACCTGCGGGGACGCATCAACATTCGGCCACCAGACAGCAGACCAGTATATCTCGGGCCAATCGTCCGATTGCGTTTGACGATTCCAAATCTTCTCCCATTCGCCCGGCTGAGGGCCACCGGGAAAGGCATTGTATACTGCCTGAGTGATCTCGCGCCAGGCTCCCCGCACCGCTTTCACGATGCCATCTGGAAGGCCATTTTGCATTTCCGTCGCGGGGATAACAGCAACAAATTTATTTGGGATAGTGGCCATAGTCAGGTCGGGTAGGGACACGCCAGGAGGCAGCTCCCTCAGTTCGTTCTTGAGCCATGCATCCATCAGTGGCTGGCCGCGCAACGACGGATAGATGATGCAGTCCGGCCCACAGCGTTCAACCACCGCCTTTATGCCCATCCAGGTCAAATAAGAAAGCAGGTAGCTCCCCATCCACAAATCTTGGGTGCGGCGCGCCTCGTAGATAAAGCCTTGAACCGGCCCAATGCCAACATGCAACATGACCACGTCGGGCAGCGCCGTCACCAACGCGGCTGTGGCGTCCAGATGCGCCCAGAGTGGATGATCCACAATGCGGGTATCGGGTGGCAACAGCCGCGTCGTAGCATCCGGCACCAATAGTGGCATCGCTCGCCACAGAGCTAGATATTTCTTACGTGGATCGGTCTGCCGATTCACATAATCTACGACGAGGCCGGTCTGACGTTGGATCTCCCCCACATCGCTCACCCTCTCTAAGCGAAACGGCTGACCAGAAAAAGGGTGTCTGACCTGCGGATTCTGCATAAACTCGACCGACTCCAGACGAACCGAACTGGGAAACGCTGCACGGTCAATGGCCGAAGCAATCTGATCGGCTTGTTTGACGCGCTTGCCTTCTGTCGAAGCCTCAAAGTCTTTTCGTGTCAACTCTGCCGCCGGTTTCCTGAACCGCGTCTGAAATTCCTGTGTTCCTATTACTTGTGCCATCAATTGAAATGCACGCCGCTGGTGGCCTGCTAACCCCAGCGTCTTTTCCGGCGGATCGTGAAGCAAGGCGATGATTTTGAGTACCCAGTCGGTCATAGGTTTACTCTCCTGTTAACCTCGAATGTTTGGATGAAATCCTCGATGACCTTGTAATCGTTTGGCGCAGGTGCTTTCCATTTGCGGGTCTGCAATTGTAATCCCTTTCCTTCCTCCAGAAAGCGAGACTTGAACAACGTCAGAACCCCTACATATTTGCCGGTCGCCAGCCGGGTCACGCGGATTCGGAGCGGTGAGGCACGCCGTTCACCCTGTTCCGGTATGATCACATCGCTCGGTCCGCCTTCTGAGTATCGGAACGGGATGGGCAATCCAAAAACAGCCCGCTTGATCTGTGGCCCGCGTATGCGGCCTTCGAGCCAGTCAAGAACAGCGTCGTGATCTGCTTGGCCAAGTCTGGAGCGATGGCTGCGATAATCGCGAAGTTTTTCGCCAATGCCGTTGAGGGCATCAGAAAACGAGGCCCATCCATTCGACCGTGTGCTCACTACCCATACTTCGGCGACTGTCGGCGCAAGAATGTCATACTCGGGCAAGGTGGTAACATCGTGCCAAGTCTCAACACCATTCACCAAGTGGTTACACCGGCGAATCCCGGAAGAAAGGTGGTTACATAACTCATCTATCGAGGGACAACATTTGAAGTCAAGGCCGGCGACAGAATCTGTTCTGGTAACTTCCAATGATCCCGCTCCTCGATTGGCACGAGCCCCTAACCCGCCTAGATTAGCCAGAAGCCAGAGTGCCGCTGCAGCCTTGTTTAAGGCGGTATCATCCTGTGGAGTTCGTGGCTGGAGTCGGATTGTGAACTGGGCACCGGGCTTGATGTATTCCCGGTCTGGCTGATACCGAGGCGTGCCCGGCTGGCCGCTAGCAGCCATTGACCATAGCAGATAGTCTTTGCCAGTTGGTAAAAAGTCTCCTTCTGGCGTACGAATGGCCCGATCCTTGCGAAAAGTCTCTATATCCGGCGGTTGGTCTATGCAAACTCGAATGGTAACGGCAGAGCCTTGCTCGGTTGTTCCAAAGACATCGCTTTCAAGTTCTCTTAACTGTTTCAGGTGTTTTTCTGCATCATCCGAAGCAAAAGTAGACCCCCCAACGATGGCCCGGTACCAGTAACGCATGGCTCCCCGAATGGAAGGCGCCCTCACTTCGGGATGCACACGAGTTTCGGCCCCACCTAGGAACAGAGGGGTAAGAACCTCACAATTAAAAGCAAGACGATTCATAACTGCCCTCCTCGAGGCTTTTATTCAACTGTCGCTTGACGAGTTTACGCACTAAAAAGGCTGCTTCCATAAGTACCTCAACGTATCGCTCTACGTTGGCGGGCGTTTCATTGTACCTCAAATTGCCGGGGAATTTGTGATCCAAGATTTCTGGTTCCACGGCCTCAACTTTCTCCCGAATAACTTTGAATTCAGGTACTTTTTTCTCTACCACCATGAACCGGTCGTACAGGTTATGCTGACCTTTGGCAGACACTGAAAGACCACAGACTGCAATGAATGCTTTAAGCCATTTCTCCAAAGCCTGGTGCGCCAAGAAACACGCGGTCACGAGCGGCAAATAGCCACAAGCGCCACGGCGATATAAGGACACAGCGCACAAAAGATCCTCCTCTGCTCGTTCAATGAGCGGCTGCTGTGAACTCGCGTCTTCGGGCAGCCTGTAAACCTGCAGCACTGATTCCAGGCTACCATCACGCTCGTTACCCATCTCACTTCCGCGCTGCTTCTATCGCCGCGCGCAACCAATAGCGTAACGCGCCGCGAAAGGCCGGCGGGCGCAACTCCGGCGCGCCGCACGGGTCCGCCCCGCCCAAAAACACCGGCGTCACCGTCTCCAACCTCACTCTCACCTCGTGCATATTCACCTCCTTCGGACGACCGCGAAAGTCGCTCCTACTGCAATGCGTTGATGGTACTCCCGATGTTGTCTGTGTGCATTCCTACGGCTTCATAGTCTGCATGCCAATATGTCCCTCTTGCCCCTCCTTTCAGCGCACACCATGGCGCCCGTTCGGTAATCAACGCACTGCGCTCCGGAAAGCTCCATTCGCCCGACTTGGCATAAGCCGGGGTTAACCGATTCGCTGCCGTCCGTTCGCTCTTGCGAAGCGCAGCGATGGCACTCACTGCCCAACGTGGTACTCCACCTCTGCAACCGCACTCCACCTCACCCTATCCCCTACTCCCTACCCTCCACCTCATACCACCCATTCCCCTTGACCGCATCCTTACCCACGTGCGTAAACTGCCCCCACAGCAGCCACGGCAGGAAGGGCGACCAATCCCGCGCCTCCAACGTCACCCGTCCCACCAGCCCGCCGATGGGTGACTCGGCACGGCGACGGGTGGAATAGCTGCACACATCGTCCCACCATAACGCGCGCTCCACCACCTGCACCGTCTCCGCTTCGGCAAGCAAGGCCGGGAAATCTACAGGCAACGGCGTATCGCAAAATGCTTCGCTCAAGCTTTCCAAACGCTCCAACAGTCGCTGGAAAAAAGGGCGGAAACGAAACATGGGCGGCTTGAGGAGGCGCCCGTCTTCGACAAGCCGCGTGGGGGTGAGAAAGTAAAGGGTAAGCACGGAAGCCGGCTCACGCTCCATCATGCGTTTCCCATACGCCATCACCTGCTCGTGAGTTACCGGCACATCCGGCACCCGCACCAAACGTTCCCCCTCCCGTAAGACCGAACGCCGCTCAGCGGTCAAGGGATTTTCCGCCCACACCTCGCGCACCGCCAGCCGTCCGCGCCGCCAACGACCATCGTACTGCTCACATTGACGCCCCAATCCCCCCTGCTCAAAGTCCTGCAACGCCAACACTACGTAAGGGAACAACTGCATTGCATTGGCATAGAGCGTCAAACCGAAGACCAGCGGCTCCCCCGGCTCATAGCGAAACACGCCAGAGCCGTCCTCACGTTCCCAGTAATGTCCCCTAACCATTGGCGATTCATGACGGACCTTGCGCCATTCGCCGTTCATGATTGGCGGCTGTACGCTAAAGGGACGGGGCCGATCCTGACCGCGCGTGTGGGTGGGATCGAGGGTGCTCACGAGCGTTGCCACGGGGCAGGTCTGCGCCAGCGCACAGGTGCTGCATTCCGCGTTGGGGTAACGGGCGAAGGCGCAAAACTTGTGCCGGAGCGCGTGAAACAACGCCCCTCGCAACGCCGATCCTTGATGCTCGTTAAGTTCCACGATCTCCTGTGCGGTCGTGACAAAGGTTAGCCGGTGGGCGGTGAAATG
>JAOAAG010000333.1 GCA_026418995.1 Anaerolineae bacterium | reverse complement strand
GACCCGCGACGATCACATCCCCTACCCGCAACGTGCCGTTCTGCACCAATACCGTTGCGGTAGCGCCACGCGTGCGTTCCAGCTTGCCCTCCAGCACCGTCCCCACTGCAGGCCGATCGGGGTTTGCCCTGATCTGGGACGTATCAGCGACCAGCAGGATGGCCTCCAGCAAGTCCTCCAGCCCAATCTTCTGTTTTGCCGAAACGGGTATGCACAGTGTCGTGCCCCCCCAATCATCTGGCACCAACCCCAATTCGGCCAACTGCTGCTTGACCCGTTCCGGCTGTGCCGAGGGCTTGTCAATCTTGTTCAGGGCTATGATAATGGGCACCCGGGCAGCTCTGGCATGGTTGATGGCTTCAATCGTCTGGGGCATCACACCATCATCGGCAGCCACGACCAGCACGGCGATATCGGTCGTGTTGGCGCCTCTCGCGCGCATCGCGGTAAATGCCTCGTGGCCTGGAGTATCCAGGAAGGTGATCGTGCGCCCGTTGTGCGTCACCTGGTAGGCGCCAATATGCTGGGTCATCCCGCCAGCTTCCCCGGCGGCCACGTTAGTTTTACGGATAGCGTCCAGCAGGGAGGTTTTGCCATGATCTACATGGCCCAGCACGGTGACTACAGGTGGCCGTGGCTTCAACTTCGCGGGGTCCTCACCGGCATACAGACGGTCCCAGAGGGCTGTCACCCCTCCCTCTGGGGATTCTTCGGGGGCAATGGGAGTCTCTTCTTTGGGCTCAAACCCCATCTCCTGAGCCACAATAGCGGCCGTCTCGTAGTCAATCTGCTGGTTGATGTTCGCCATGACGCCCGCTTTCATCAGCTCCTTAATCACGACGATGGGGGTCACGTTCATCAACTGGGCCAGTTGACGCACCGTCACGAAGTCCGGGATTTCCACTACCCGCTTTTCTCGTGTCTGTACCTGTCCACTCATCTCCCACCCCCTTTGGTAGCACACAGACGGGAACAGTTCCATCTGTGCTTAACCCGCATGTTACTCCCTGGGCAAAGGCACGGTGACCTCCGGCCCGGCGGGCAGACTGGTGGGTAGCAGCTCCAAGTAGTCCCGCAGACGTTGCAGGGCAGCTTCTGTCAGCGGCACGTTCAGGGCCTGATCCAGGCGTCTGCGGGCCAGTGCGGTCTCCCAGCATGTGCGCTGACGACAGAGGTACGCCCCTCGCCCGTTCATCTTGCCCGTCTCGTCTACCAGGACATCTCCCTCCGGGACACGCACGATGCGCACCATCTCACGCTTGGGCCGTACCGCGTTACAGCCCACACAGGTGCGCTGAGGAATATGCCGTCGCCGACCAGACTTTTTAGCCATCTACACTCCAACGACTACCTGAGGTACTCGTCCCACTCGTCGAGCCCACCCTCGCGCTTACGCCTACGGTGGGCCACCACCTTACCCAGCTCCTCATCATAGATAAACTGCTTGCGGGAGCGCCGATCCTTCTTGCGCTCTCCGTGAGGCTTTCCTCCGAAGAATTCCTCCTCTTCCTCTTCCTCGAAATAAAAGCGCTCGGCCTTCCTGGCACCGCGTTTCTCCTCTTTCTCTTCCGGGACGAGGAGTTCCTGCGCCGGCGGCTGCTCAGCCTCGGCAATGATCACACCCTCCAGCACTGGCTGCGCGGCTTCCACGGCCGGCAGCTCCGGTGCGGCTGTGGTGTCCTCGACCTGGGCAGCCGCGCGCTCTTCTGCAGCGGGTACCAGCTCTGCGGCCTCTACCTCGGCAGGCGGGGCAGCCACCTCTTCGACGGGCTGCGGTGGCTCCTCGGTGAGCTGCAGATTAGCGATCGCCTGTTTGATCTCCGCCAGGTTCTTGGGACCGACGCCGTCGAGCCTCAGCAGCCCCTCGTCTCCCTCGGCCAGTCGTTCCATCACATCTCCCACGGAATCCAGGCCGTTGCGCTTGAGATGGTCCAACACCCGTTGACTGAGCCCGATTGTCTCCAGCGGGATGACGTAGGCCCGTGCCGGGATGCGGGCCCGTGCTGCCTCGATCGAGGCACGACGCTGAGCCTCCGCTGCCCGCAGCGCTGCCAGGCGGGCCTTTTCCTCGACCACCATCCGGGAGCGTTCCGCCTTACGCAACTGGGCGTAATAGCCTCGCACCCCTTCTATGAACTGACGGAGCGTGAGCATCTCCTCGGCGGTGTAAGGCATCTTATCCTGCTCATGTTGCCTGAGAATGCCCTCTACCACCGGGATGGCATCGGCCACCGCTTTCACGGCGGAGGTGAGGTTATGGTCTGCTTTCGCCTGGCGCAAGGACTGTTTGGCAGCGTCGGTGACGCTCTGGATATCTATGCGCCAGCCAGTCAACTTGGCCGCCAGTCTGGCATTCTGTCCCGACCGTCCAATAGCCAAGGAGAGCTGATCGTCCGGCACGACCACGCTGGCAGTCTGCCCCTCGCCTGGCAGGTCCTCCAGTTGAATGGTCAGCACCTTGGCCGGGCTGAGCGCTTTAGCGATAAAGACGGCCGGATTAGGGCTCCATTCGATAACATCAATCTTTTCGCCTCCCAGCTCGTTGACGATGGACTGGATGCGCACGCCGCGCATGCCCACACACGAGCCCACCGGGTCCACGCCTGGCTGGCGGGCCACGACGGCTACCTTGGAGCGAGAGCCGGCTTCGCGGGCAATCGCCTTGATCTCGACCGTGCCGTTAAGTATCTCCGGCACTTCTAGCTCCAGCAGGCGGCGCAGCATATTACTGTGGCTGCGCGAGACGATGATCTGAGGCCCCCGGCCGGTCTTGTGTACCTCCAGCACATAGGCACGCAAACGCTGATGGAGGGTGTAGTGCTCTCCCGGTACCTGTTGCTCGCGTGGCAGGAACGCTTCGGTGCCCTCGAGATGAAGCGTAATCCCGTGGGGCTTAATGCTCTGGACCGTGCCATGCACGATCTCCCCCTCCTGCTGCATATAATGGGTATAGCGTGCCTCCCGCTCGGCCTCGCGGATACGTTGGAGGATGATCTGCTTGGCACTCTGTGCCGCGATCCGGCCAAAGTCCTTGGGGGTGCAGTCCACCATTATGGTGTCTCCCAGTTGGACGTTAGGCTGGATCGCACGCGCCTCGCTCAGGGAAATCTGGCTGACCGGGTTGGTCACGTGCTGGACCACCTGCTTTTCGACAAAAATGCGCGCCCTACCGGTCTCCAGGTCCACCTGAGCCGTCACGTTCTGGTTTGGCCCCACCTCTGCATCACGGCGATAGGCAGAGACCAGTGCCATTTGCAAAGTTTCCAGCACGGTCTCCTTCGAGATCCCTCGCTCGTTGCAGATTTGGTTGAATGCCAGTGAAAACTCGGACTTCATCTCTACTCCTGCCGACCTTTCCAGTTGGCCGCTTCCGGCGACGTATACAAAGAGAAGTGGGACAAGCCCACTTCTCGACAACGTTGATATTGGTGGTTTGGATTATAACATGGAGAAGAGCAACTGGCAAGCCTGCGTATTCCGCTACGTTTCAAGCCCTTGACAACTTGCCCGAATTATGGTATCTTGCATTCCAGCTCACACCGGCTGCGAGCCCCTGTATGGAGAGGGCAGTGGGGTACCCGGCCGGAGTGACACAGCAATATCAGTCAGGAGGAACGCAAACAGATGAAGGACAATGGTCGTACGTTGGGAACCGTGCAGTGGTTCAGTCGGGTAAAGGGATATGGCTTCATTCGCCCAGATGGACAGGAGGAGGATGTCTTCGTGCATTACTCCGCCATCCGTGGCGAAGGCTATCGCAACCTGCGCGAAGGTCAACGGGTAGAGTTCACGATGGAGGATACCTCCAAGGGGCCCCAGGCAGTAGACGTCGTAGGGCTTGACTAGATAACCGGCCCCGCCTAACAACTATGTAAGCCTCTCCAGCCCCGGCATATCAAGCTGCCGGGGCTTTTTGGCTACCTCGTCGTGTTCAGGGCGGGCGGAGGAGAAAGCTGAGGATGATGGAAAGCGGTGAATTGCCCGATTGGCTTGCCGAGATACGCGATCGGCAACTGAGCGAGCAGGCCAGACAACAGCCCCAGTGGAGGCCGCAGCGTATCGTAGACGACCTGCAGCAACCGGTGTCACCACAGCCCGCTCAGGAGTCTGAGGCCGGGCCCAAGGACGAACTGGAAGGCCTGCGCGAGCAGTTGATCCAGGCCAGCGAGGAGTATTACGCACAGGCCGAGAAGGGACCGTTCTATAAGGCCATTCTGGACCTGCCGCCAGCGCAGCGGTTTGTGCTTGCGCTAATGCTGTTCCTGAATGTGGCGATCTGTGGATGTCTGGCCCTGCTAGTGACCGGCCGGGTAGCGCTACCCTGATGACAGTCACTTTGAACGTGACGGTCACTTTGAAAGTGACCGTCACGTTATGGATTGACGCACATGCGCACCTCTAACCCCACAGTCTGGCCCGCGCCCCCTCGGGAGACGGCCCAACTGCGCTTCCCCGATGGCCGCGTCTTTGAGGCTCCCATAGGCACTCCGATAGAGGAGTACGTTAGAGCTGCTCTGGGAGAGAGCGCAGTGCCCGTCATAGCGGCACTGCTCGACGGCAACTTGCGTGAATTGACCTATCCGGTGCAGACGGACGCCTCCATCGTCCCCATCTACCTCTCTGATTCCGATGGCGTGCGCATCTACCGGCGCTCGCTGGCGTTCCTCCTGGTAGCCGCAGCGCGGGAGCTTTTCCCAGAGGCGCAGGTATACGTAGATCACACCATGCCCTTCGGGGGCTTCTTCTGCCAGATACGTGGCCGGCAGCCGTTCAGCCTGGAGGAGCTGGCGCGTCTGGAAGCGCGTATGCGAGAGCTGGTTGCTGCCGACCTGCCTATCACGCGGGAAGAGGTCCCTCTGGACGCAGCGATCGAGATGTTCCGCGCCCGTGGCGAAATGGAAAAGGTGCGCCTGCTGAACTGGCGGCGCAAGGACTACCTTACGCTCTACAGGTTAGGTGACCTGCGCGACTACTTTCATGGGTACATGGTGCCCTCAACGGGCTACCTTCAATACTTTGCGCTGCGCCCCTGGCCCCCGGGCTTCGTGCTCCAATATCCACGTCGCCATCGCCCGACGGAACTGCTGCCAGTGCACGACTATCCCCAGTTGACGGCGGTCTTCCGCGAATATGGCGAATGGCTGCGCCTGCTGGGCGTGGAATCGGTAAGTGACCTGAACGATGCTATCGCCAACGGGCGCATCCAGGAGCTGATCCTGGTGTCGGAGGCGCTGCACGAGCAGCGCATCGCTTACATCAGCGAGCAGATCGCTCACCACCCCCACCGTATCCGGGTGGTGCTCATCGCCGGCCCCTCGGCCGCCGGCAAGACCACATTCTCCAAACGGCTCTCCATCCAACTGCTTGCCCATGGGATGCGCCCTTTTCCGCTGGAGATGGATGATTATTTTGTCGAGCGCCAGTATACCCCACGCGACGAGTATGGCGATTATGATTTCGAGGCCCTGGAGGCCCTTGACCTTCCCCTGTTCAACCAGCACCTGCTGGCCCTGATGCGGGGAGAGGAGGTACAGCTCCCCAGGTTCGATTTCAAGACGGGCCTGCGTAGCATCGGCAAAACAGTGCGTCTCACGCCCGAGCACGTGATCATCGTGGAGGGCATCCACGCGCTGAACCCCCGCCTGGCCGCGTCCATACCTCACGAGTGTATATTCCGCATCTACGTCTCGGATTTGACGCAGCTCAATATAGATCGCCACAACCGCGTGCCCACGACGGATACGCGCCTGATCCGGCGCATCATGCGCGATGCCACATATCGCGGATATTCGGCCGAAGAGACGTTAAACCGCTGGGAAAGCGTCAGGCGCGGTGAAAAACGGTACATCTTCCCGTACCAGGAACACGCGGATGTGATGTTTAACTCTGCTCTGGTCTACGAGCTGGCGGTGCTCAAGCCGCTGGTTGAACCGCTGTTGCTCCAGGTAGAGCCCTCCAGCCCGCGCCGGGTAGAGGCCAAACGGTTGCTCTCCTTCCTCCGCTGGTTTGAAAGCTGCCCCCCTGACGTCGTCCCCGATAACTCCATCCTGCGCGAATTCATCGGTGGCTCCATTCTGAAGGACTATACACCCTGGTCTCAGGGCCGGTAACTTCGGGAGATGCGAGATGAGGTGTGGGGTGTGAGTCACTCCCCCGCCCGAACACTTTTCCCCCGGTATCCCCTGGTGCTTCTGCCGTCTCTAATAGAAATCTAACATAATGGAAATACATTTCCAATGTGGAGGTGTGATAATGTGGGCAAACTAAGTCTCAAAGAGGTGATAGACGTGTTAATGCCTTTGATTCAGATAAAAGGTAAACAGGAAGCCAGTGAACTTCCGCCAGAGCTGCCTGTGCTGCCCTTGCGCAATGTGGTGGCCTTTCCCTACTCGGTTATGCCGCTCTCAGTGGGGCTGCCACGTTCCGTGCGCCTGGTAGAGGACGTTCTCGACAGCAACAGGCTGGTTGTGCTGGTGGCGATGATAGACCCAACGGTCGAAGAGCCTGGCCCTGATGGTGTTTACCAGGTAGGGACACTGGCCCAGGTGGAGCGGGCGATGCGTGTTGAAGATGGGAGCTATCAGGTCCTCGTGCGTGGCCTAGCGCGGGTACGCATTACCCGGTGGTTCACCGAAGGGCCTTATCTCAGGGCACATGCTGAACTGTGGCCAGAAGTAGAAGGCGACCCCACTGAGATGGAGGCGCTCAGGCGCGAGCTGCTGGGTCTTGCCCGTCGTCTGGTCGTCTTTCTGCCTCAGGTCCCGGATGGCGTTGTGGATATGCTGGAGCAGGTCACCGATCTGAGCCTGCTGCTGTACATCATCGCCTCCAATATCCGTATGGAGATCGAGCATGCTCAGAAGATACTTGCCGGCGAGACCCTCTCCCTGCAAATGCGTGCGTTGCTGGGTGTGCTGCAACGCGAACTGGAGGTCCTGGAACTGGGCAAACAGATCCGTGAGCAGGCACAGTCGGAGATGGAAAAGGTCCAGCGGGAGTTCTTCCTGCGCCAGCAACTGAAGGCCATCCACAAGGAACTTGGCGAGGAGGACGAGGAATCGGAGATCGAGTCCTACCGCACCAGGATCCAGGAGGCTAACCTGCCCGAGGAGGCGCGTAAAGAGGCTGAGCGGGAGCTGGACAGGCTGGCCCACATGAGCCTCCAGTCGGCCGAGGCCGGGGTGATCAAGACTTACCTGGACTGGCTGCTTGACCTGCCATGGCATAAGCTGTCCGAGGACAACCTTGACCTGGAGCATGCCCGGCAGGTGCTCGACGAGGATCATTACGGGCTAGAGAAGGTCAAGGAGCGCATTCTGGAGTTCCTGGCGGTGCGTAAACTGCGCCTGGAGCGCGGGATTGACGACGGGGATGACGAGCGCTCGGCAGCCATCCTGTGCTTTGTCGGGCCGCCAGGTGTGGGCAAGACCAGCCTGGGGCGCTCCATAGCCCGCGCCCTGGGCCGCGAGTTCACCCGGATGAGCCTGGGCGGTGTGCGTGACGAGGCCGAGATCCGTGGTCATCGCCGCACCTACATCGGCGCGATGCCCGGCCGCATCATCCAGGCCCTCAGGCGGGTCGGCACTCGCAACCCGGTCTTTATGCTGGACGAGGTGGACAAGATCGGCACCGACTGGCGCGGCGACCCGGCCAGCGCACTGCTCGAGGTGCTTGACCCACAGCAGAACCATGCCTTCCGGGACCACTACCTGGACGTGGATTTTGACCTGAGCCAGGTCTTCTTCATTTGCACGGCGAACACGCTCAGCACTATCCCGCCGGCCCTGCGTGACCGGATGGAGGTGATCGAGATTGACGGCTACACTGAGTATGACAAAATCCAGATCGCCCAGGGCTATCTGGTGCCGCGTCAGCTCAGGGTAAACGGCCTGCGTCCCGACGAGGTCCAGTTCACACCGGAGAGCCTGAAGCTCATTATCCGCGATTACACCCGCGAGGCCGGGGTACGTAACCTGGAGCGCGAGATCGGACGGGCTTTGCGCAAGGTAGCCACGCAAATCGCTACCTGCGACGAAGCCTGCAGCATTGTCGTGGACGCGGAGAAGGTGCGTGAATTCCTTGGTAAACCACGCTTCCGCGATGAGGCCGCACTGCGTACCGGGCTGCCTGGTGTGGCTACGGGCCTGGCCTGGACGCCCACCGGAGGCGAGGTGCTTTTCGTGGAAGCCCGGGCTATGAAGGGCAAGGGCGAGCTGATCCTCACTGGCCAGCTCGGCGATGTGATGAAGGAGTCGGCCCGTATCGCGCTCAGCTACGTGCAGGGTGAGCTGGAGCGGCTGGGCCTCCCCGAGGATGCTCTAGAGGGAAAGGTGGTACACCTGCACGTGCCATCAGGCGCCATTCCCAAGGATGGCCCATCAGCGGGTGTGACGCTGGTGACGGCCCTGGTGTCGTATCTGACCGGTCGGCCTGTGCGCGGGGATGTGGGTATGACAGGCGAGATCACGCTCCAAGGACAGGTGCTGCCCATCGGCGGGGTTAAGCAGAAGGTGCTGGCCGCGCATCGCCATGGTCTCAAGACAGTGATTCTGCCTAAGGCTAACGAGATTGACCTGGACGAGGTGCCACAGGAGGTGCGCGAGGAGCTCTCGTTTGTGCTGGTCGAGCACCTAGACGAGGTGCTGAAGGTCGCCCTGGCACAGGAGACGCAGGAGGTCACCGTGGAAGGGATGGCTGGAGGAAACGGCCGTGCCCATCACTTAAGCTGATGGGCACGGCCCGATGCTCAGCATCGTCGGGTGGGGTTTAGCCGGAGCAGACTACGGTCAGCAACAATATTACCGCCAGGTGACAAATCTGGTCCGCGAATGCGGCCAGGAGCGGACTGCGGATGCCGAAGCGACGTGTCCAGTCCACAGCCCAGTGGGTGGCAGCTCCTACCACCATCCAGATGAGCGCAAGGAGAGGTTTCCCGGCCAACAATCCGGCTATGATCAGCGGAAGTCCTCCAGCGATCAGGGCGTGCATCACCAGATATGGGCCTCGCTCGATCTTGCGCAGCGCCATCTTCGGAGACTGCAGGGTGAAGTCAATCGCGAAGTGCAACACCAGCGCTATCACCACGGGTGAGGGGATATGCCCCAGAAGTAAAGAGCCGCCAAGCCATACCAGGCCCAAGAACCCCAGTATTTTCCCCCATTCCCACCACCGCAAGGTGAGCGGATAGCGCAAGCGAGCCAGTATGGACATGCTTTCTAGCTGGGGTGAGAAACTTTTCGTCGCTCCTGTCAAAGCAGCCATCGTGATGATACTCCTTAAGTGTTTATTTCCTCGGCTGATCGTCTTCCCGAGGGCTGCGCAGGACTGCCCCCCTGTGGAGACAGGGGCCGGAGCGCATATGTAGCCACTGAAGGAGGATGTATCCTTGCCGAGCTCCAACGCAGCCATCTCCAGTAAGCTTTCAATAGAGTGCTATGACGCTACTTGAAGTTTAGCACATCTTTTGCCGCTTCTGGGTTACAGCTTCGTTACAAATAAAAAAACCAGGCTTGCTGCGAAGCCTGGTTTAGATATCCCCAGCAGGTCCAGAACCTGCGGAAGGTTGGATTGAGCAAGTGTGACCTGTCAGCCCCCTGGTAACGCCACTGCTTCTTGTTGCAAAGGCAACTGGACTACAAAACGGCTACCCGGGCAGGTCTCCTCGTCGTAGCCGGGACTTTCAGCCCAGATGCGCCCTCCGTGGGCCTTCACTATGCCCTGGGCAATCGCAAGCCCCAGTCCTGCTCCGCCTCCTTTGAATTTGGTGGTGCTGGACGAATGCAGTGCCACCTCACCGGTGCGGTAAAACTTCTCGAAGATAAGCTCCAAATCTTCGGGCGCTATGCCGATGCCGGTGTCCTCCACGACGATTTCGAGGCACTTCCCCAAGTCGTCCACGTCCACCGTCCGCCCGCTAATGGTGATGCGCCCTCCGTCCGGCGTATACTTGATCGCGTTATTTACCAGGTGGTAGAAGACTTTATACAGGAGGTCCGGATCGCCTGAATAAGGGGGAAGAGCGTCCAATCCGACCAACTCAAGGGAGAGTCGGCGTTCCTCCAGCACTTCCTGGAACTCTATCTGGAGTGTCTCAAAGACGCTGGCCACACTCATCGGGTTGCGGATCACCCTGAGACCGCCAGCCATCAGTTTCGACACATCCAGAATGCTGTTGAACACGCGATGGAGGCGCCTCGTGCTGGTCACCACCCCGTCTACCAGCATGCTCAGTTCGGGGTCTTCTCGCACCTTGGGATGCTGCTGCATCATCTGAGCGTAGCCCAATAGAGCAGCGACAGGCGTGCGCAATTCGTGCGCCGAGACCTGGATGAAGTCGGTTTTCGTCTGGTCCAGACGTTTCAACTGCTTGAGCGCACGTGTCAGTTCTTCGTTGGCGCGGCTCAGGTCTTCGATGGCCTGACGGTCAGCATCCCGGAGCCGGCCGGTCAGGCGCACCAGGATACGCACACTGAGTGAGGGGCTGCGAGCTAGTACCTTCAAAAACGGCTCCCGCCCGATCTCCAGCACGGTCAGTGGCTCGATGGCCCGGACGGTTGCGGTGCGTCCCCCCTCCTGGAGCAGGGCCATCTCACCGAATGGTTCCCCTGGGCCAGAGGTATGCAGGAAGCGCTCGGTGCCGTTTTCAAATTGCTTGACGACCTCGACGCTCCCCTCCACGATAAAGTAGACGGCATTGCCTTCCTCCCCCTCTCTGATGATGGTGGCACCGGGCGGATAAAAACGCTGTACGGCCGCTGCCGCCAGTTCCTCCAGGTCCTCCTCCGCCAGGCCAAAGAGAATGGGGCGCAGGAACTCTTTCGCGTCTACTTTTCCGGTCTCGGACATCGCAACTCCAGGCGAGGAACACGGTCCAACGCTACGATGAGTATACTGCAATCCCCAGCAAAGTCAAATACAGCGCAACCTTATATTGTTATTCTTCAGACCGGGATGGTTCACAATGGGTTTATGTTAAAAACCGCAAAGAACGCCAGGGACGCAAAGGTACTTAGATGTTTCGTGCGTTGCGTGGCCTGTGCCGTGTTTCACCAGGCGCTCCCATCCCCGCCCAGCACTGCGTGACCGCATAGGCCCCCGAAGTGTAAACCTGTTTTTTTTGAACCATCCCCTCAGGCCGGCCGCTTTTTCACTACATTCGATTCCTTCGTGTACCTGGCATCCTTTGTGTAAGAAACAGTGATAGACACCTGAGCAGTTACATTTAATTTACCTCACTTCCCGGCGCAAGGAGGTTACAAATGGGTTACGAAGGAGTTAAACCGGCAGGTTCACTCAGCGTCGTCCGTATGAGCGGTTGAAGTTGTCTCAGGACATGTTATAATTAGCTGCGCCGCACGGGAACAGCGAAGGATGGTCAGACGTCTGCAGGACATCAGGCGATGTCTTGAGGGAGCACCCAGGGACAAGATGGTCGCAGAGTGTACACAACCGCTCCGTACTGTGAGGGTCTGGTTGGCATTAGTGGCAACGCTGACCATAGGATTGGCCCGGCTTCACGCACCCTCCCCAGTGCTGGCTCAGTCCGCTGACCTCGCT
This sequence comes from Anaerolineae bacterium, assembly GCA_026418995.1. Lineage (GTDB taxonomy): Bacteria > Chloroflexota > Anaerolineae > B4-G1 > B4-G1 > JAOAAG01. Next base: position 11,927 of record JAOAAG010000333.1, on the reverse strand, counting down.
ATGGATGTGCGGGTAGGATTCGACGGCTATTGTCACGCCAGCGATAGATGGGGCTGGTGTCCACTCCGCATCGTGGTCTCAAATGAGGGAACAGATATCGAAGGGGAAATCAGGGTCTCCACTATAGACCCGTCGGCCGACGTATACGCCGTTCCCGCCCTTCTGCCAAGCCACTCGCGTAAAGCGTTTTACATTTACATCCCCACTGATCACTCCTCTTCCCGCCTCTCCGTCCGGCTCTATGACGGAAATAAGGAAGTGCTTTCCCAGCAGGTCCCGGTGGCAGCATGGTTAGCTCAGGACGAGCTGCTCTATGGCATCGCCAGCAGCCGACCTTCGGCATTCAACTTCCTGAGTAGTATTGCGCCCGACGGTGGACGGGCAGTGGTGGCCCACCTTGACCTGACGACTCTGCCGCCCAATCCCTTAGGGTGGGAAAGTCTGGATGTGCTGATCCTCGACGACACTGACACTGCGGCCCTGGACGAGGAACGACGGCAGGCGCTGGAGACCTGGGTAGCTCATGGTGGGCGTCTGATTGTGGGGGGCGGTGCCGGGGCATACCGCACGGCAGCAGGCATTGCTCATCTTTTGCCGGTGACGCTGGGGGGCACACAGACAGTGGAGGGTCTGGAAGCACTCGGCGAGTGGACCGCAACCGCCGTCCAGCCCGGCCCTTATGCGGTAGCTACCGCTTCCATACGCGATGGTGAGGTCGTCGTGCGCCAAGGCGACTGTATCCTCTGGGCACGCCGCTCTCACGGTGCGGGGCGGGTGGACTTTCTGGCTTTCGAGGCCTCCCTGAACCCATTTACTCAGTGGAGCGGGCAGGAGCGGCTGTGGAGCGCTATCCTCGCTCAGCCACACAAGGCCCAAACACCCATTACATTCCACAATGCCCCGTCTGTCTATAGTGCTGCTGCCAGCGCTATTCCTGGCCTGGCGTTGCCATCCGTGGCACAGGTCGCTATCTTTTTGTTGAGCTATATCCTCCTTATCGGCCCGCTGAACTACCTGGTGCTGCGCAAGTTGAATCGCAGAGAGCTGGCCTGGTTCACCATACCGGCTCTGATCTTTGGCTTTACGGCTTTTGCGTACCTCACCGGGCTGCGATTGCGGGGCGATCAGGCAGTGGCGCACCAGTCAGTGATCATCTATGTGCCGCAGGGGGCAGACACGGGGCGCGCAAGTAGCGTCACAGCCCTCTTCTCGCCCCGGCGAGCAGCCTATGAGGTGGCGGTTGCTGATGCACTGATCCGCCGGCTACCCGAGACAGGTGAGATAGCCCGCCCCCTCCATATTTACCAGGATCAGAATGGTTCGCGTGTGAGGCGCCTGCTTGTAGATATCGGCGGTATCCGACCCCTCGTCGCCGAGGAATACGTGGCAGTTTCGGAGGTCAGGGCTGATCTCAAGGTGATCTCTTCCACAGGAAACTTGATGATAGAGGGAAGTATCCTTAACGGCGAGCAGGCCCTTAGCGATGCTATCCTGCTTGCCGGTAGGAACAAACAATACCTGGGTAAGCTTCCTGCCGGAGACACCGCGCAGGTCTCTATTCTATACGATGAGCTTGCCCATAGCGCGTTGCCGTCACCCATCCTGGGGCCAGGTTATCAGTGGGAAGAGGATCAGGATTTGCACCGACATCTTCAATTCCTTCAGGCGATCCTGCAACACGACTCACAGAGCAGCGAAATCTACCTCCTGGGCTGGGCCGATCCTTCCCCTTTCTCTGTCGAGGTCGTGGCAAGACCTTACCAGGCAACAAGCGAGGTATTGTACATCTATCACCTGTCACTGGAAGCACTCCAGGTAGGAAAGGAGATGAGCATTCCACCATGGCTATTTGAACGCCAGGTGGACAGCCAGTCAGGAGAAGTGTTCACATGGGGCAGCGGATTTTCTATGCACGAGTCTTCCCAGCTCGTGTTGCGCTTCTCGTTATGGCCATGGCTGGTGGTACAGCAGGCCGGCCGTCTGGTGCTGAATATCCAGGGCAGCGGTAACGGTATGCCGACCGTTTCGCTCTGGAACAAGGATACTGCTACCTGGGAAGTGGTGTCTGTGAGCTGGGGAAGCAACGTCTTTCCCGAAGGAGAGACATATGTCCAGCCTCCAGGCACTATCATGGTGAAACTGGAGACCGGTGTCAGGCAACAAGTAGAGATCGGGGACGTAACCGTCTCTCTCGCGGGCCGGAGGTAAGGGGTGGCGATTATCGAGACGCGGGGTCTGACCAAAAAGTACGGGCGCATTACAGCGCTGAACGAGCTGAACCTGACAGTTGAGGAAGGGACAGTTTTCGGCTTCGTTGGACCCAATGGCGCAGGCAAGACAACGACTATGCGTATCCTGGCGACGTTGTTGCTCCCCACAGCAGGCGAAGCCTGGGTAGCGGGCTATTCTGTGCTCACCCAGAGGCGGGAGGTGCGTCGTGTCATCGGCTACATGCCCGATTTCTTCGGCGTTTACGAAGATATGAAGGTGTGGGAGTATCTGGATTTCTTCGCTGCCTGCTATGACATCCCCGCTGAAACCCGGCGCCGCCTGACTGATGAGCTGCTGGAGCTGGTGGATCTCTCCCATCGGCGCGATGATTACGTGGATACCCTCTCCAGGGGAATGAAGCAACGCCTGTGCCTGGCACGGGCGCTGGCCCATGATCCCCAGGTGCTCATCCTCGACGAGCCGGCCGCCGGCCTGGACCCACGGGCCCGGATTGAAATGCGCGAGCTGCTGCGCGAGTTGCAGGCTATGGGCAAGACCATTTTTGTCTCCTCCCACATTCTTGCTGAGATCGAGGAAGTGTGTACGCATATCGGTATTATCGAGGCCGGTCAACTGGTGGCCGCCGGGACGATGGCGGACATGCGCCAGCGTCTCCGCACCCAGCGTGTCGTCAGAGTGCAACTTACTTCCCAACTCGAAGAGGCTCATGCCTGGCTGACAACACACCCCGCCGTGCTCCAGGTCGAGCTGGTGTCGGATAACAGCAGTACTTCCCTGCGCGCTGCCGTCGCGGGGGATGATGACTCGCTTGTCCGCCTGTTGCGAGAGCTGGTCGGGGCGGGATTCCCGGTGCTCGCTTTCAGCGAGGAAACCGGTAAGCTGGAGGATGTGTTTCTCCGCCTGACAGAGGGTATTGTCTCCTAGAGTCGAAAGCGAGAGCTGTGGATAGCGCACACCGTGCTCTGTCCACTAAGACTGTCCTGCGGGCGTGGTCACAAAAGTGAGCAACAGCGGCTTAAGGCCGCTTCCCTGCCCGCAGCCGGAGTGCCTGGAGTACCGGTGATGGTCACGTCCAAAAGCGGCCGTCACCTGAGACAGGAGTGCTATGGAAGACGCCCTTCAGACAAAGTCTCGCCGCCTCCTGGGGGGTAATCTCAATCCGGTCCTGGTCAAGGAACTGCGGGGGCGTATGCGCGGAGCACGGGCCTTTACCGTGCTTACCGTTCACCTGCTCCTGCTCAGTTGCTTCACGCTCTTCATCTACTACGCTCATACTGAGAGCACCGACCCGCCAGGAACATGGACGGCAATGTCCGAGCTGGGTAAGATCATCTTTGCCAGTGTGGTCCTCATCGAGATATTTGCGGTTACTTTTGTCACACCCGCCTTCACCGCAGGAGCGATCTGTGGAGAACGAGAGCGCCAGACCTACGCGTTGCTGCGCACGACGCTGTTGCCGGCACGTAAACTGGTCTACGGCAAATTACTCCCCACGCTCACCTATATGTCCCTGCTTATCCTGGCTGCCTTGCCCCTGAAGGGCCTGGCCTTTGTTATGGGAGGCGTGACGGTAGAAGAGTTCATCCTGGTACTGGTATTCTTAGCGGTGACCACTCTGTTCTTCGCGACCCTCGGGCTTTTCTTTTCCAGCCTGGTGCGCACCACACGGGCCTCAACTGTGCTCAGCAACGTTACAGCGCTGCTACTTACAGTGGGCTTGCCTGTACTTATGCTCATCCTGGTCGCATTAACTGCCCCCAACGTCACCTCTTCGTGGCTCACCGATGATTCGAGCTTGAGCTGGAGGAGCGAAGTCATTTTAGCATGTCTGGTGGTATTTGTTGCCAGCCTGAGTCCTCTCAGCACGGCTGTCGCTACCAAGCTAATTCTAGAGGACAATGCCATATTTTACTTCTGGTATGAGTTGACCGCTTCTTCGACTCCCATCCAGCGTATTCCCCTCCCCTCTCCCTGGATCATATACGTGGTATTGTGGACAGCGACAGCGTTTATCTTGCTCGCCATAACCATAGCACGGGTACGGAGGCCGGAGCGATGACGGCGGCAGGTGGGCAGGCGCTCCTAAGGCTGCTCCGACAATGGGAGCTACGGCTACGCATGGCCGAAAGCATCAACTGGGGGCTATGGGGTGCGATAGGGGGAGCCGGCGCGGGGCTGCTTATGGCCGTTGCAGCACGGATATGGCCGCTCCTGCTGACCCGGGGGCTGATTGCGCTAGCTGGAACACTGATACTGACGGGCGCCGCAGTCGGCCTGACGCTACCCCTGCTGCGGCCACGTCCGCCGCTGCGCCTGGCCCGTCTGTTCGACCGCCGCTTGGGGCTGGCCGAGCGTCTTACCACAGCGCTGGAACTGAGCACAGGCCGCATCAGGACGACGCAGGAAATGGCACGCGCACAGATGGCCGATACCTTGCGGGCAGCCAGGAACATTGATGTGCAGACCTTGCTCCCACTGCAGGCTTCCAGAGGTGCACTGGCTGCCTTGGGCATCCTGCTGCTGGGGCTAATGCTCTCCCTCTGGCTGCCCAACCCTCAGGAACAGGTGCTTCTGCAACGCGCTGCCCTGGCTAAGACAATCGAAGAGCAGCGGGAACAACTGGACGCTCTGCGCGAGACCATAGTCCAGACCGAGGGGCTGAGCGATGCTGACCGGGAGGCTCTCCTGCAGGCACTGGAGGAGGCAATCAATGCGCTGGACAAAGAGCGGCCGTCGCCGGAGGAGGCTGTGGCAACCCTGTCTGAGGTAGAGCGGAAGCTGGCGGAGCTACGCGACCCCGGCGCAGCGGGTTTACGGGCCGGTATGGAGCGCGCTGCTGCTGGAATGGCGGATTCTCGTCTCACGCGCGGTATCTCCGAGGCCCTGGCCCAGGGTGATTACCGGAGGGCCGCACAGGCCCTGGCGGCCTACAGCGGCACGGAAGGTGTCCCCCTGACCCGTGAGGAGGAGCTGGAGCTGGCCCACGAGCTGGAGCAGGCCGCGCAGGAGCTTGCGGACACGGCCCCCGAGTTGTCCCAGGAGCTGGCCCAGGCCGCTCAAGCCATCAGGCAAGGCGATATTCCCCGTGCACGGGAGGCAATCCGCCGGGCAGCCCAACAGATGGGTGCAGTGGGAGAGCGCATCGCGCGGGAAGAGACGGTCGAAAGGACACAAGCCCGATTACAGGAGAGCCGCCGCCAGCTCGCGGAAGCCAGCGGGACGCAGCCGGGTCCCACAGAAGCGGTGCGGAGAGGAGCGACAGGAGGGCAGCCCGGGGCGGAAAGGCCCGGCGGGCAAGCACCGGGCAGAGCGGGACATGTCCAGCAACCAGAAGTTGACCAACCCGGGACCGGAAGTCATGATGATACCGGCAGCGGCGCTCCATACGATGAGGTCTATGTGCCGTACCGGCTGGGTGAGGAGGGGGTAGAACTGGACATAGGGCGCACCGGGGAAGGTGAACCCCCTGCCGGCACTATACCGGTTCCCTTCCCCGATACCGGGCAGGCTGGCGTACCCTACCGTCAGGTCTACGCCGAGTACGCGGCCCGGGCCGGGGCGGCGCTGGAGAGCGCCTACATTCCGTTAGGATTGAAACAATACGTTAGAGACTACTTCAGTGCCCTGGAGCCTTAGCGATGGGTGACATTGCGGCGGTGATTTTCGATCTTGATGGCCTGATGGCTGATAGCGAGCCGCTAGCCGAATGGGCCTGGAAGCAGATACTGGCTCGCTACGGCCACGAGCTTGACGCTCACACCTTCCAGAGCATCCAGGGGCTGCGCGTGGCCGATTCCGCTGCCCTTCTCTGCGCACGTTTTGCGCTCCCTATCAGCCCGGAAGAGGCACAGGCCGAGCGTGAGAGACTGGTGCTGGAGGCGATTCCGGCCCGGCTACAGGCTAAGCCCGGACTATACCACCTTCTGAGCGAACTGGAGACACGCGCGTTACCGCTGGGCCTTGCCACCTCGTCATCCCTGGCCCACGCGCGTCTCTCACTCCAGGTGCTGGGAGTGGCTGAGCGCTTCCGAGCCATCGCGACCGGCGACGATGTGACGAAAGGCAAACCCGCCCCCGACCTCTATCTTACCGCTGCAGAACGGCTGGGCGTACCACCGCCCCGTTGCCTGGCGCTGGATGATTCGCCACCGGGTATCGAGGCGGCTATCGCGGCGGGGATGTTCCCCGTGGCTGTGCCAACGGCCTGGACGGCCACTCTGGAGTTTAGCGGCTGCAGGGTTTTCTCGTCGCTCTATGAGGTTGCCGCCTCGCTGGATGAGTTACTGAGCGAGCCACCTGCTGTGCGTTACCTGGCAGCGGGCGGCATTGTGACACGTGATGGCTATGTACTGGTGCTGCGCCGGCCTAAACGCGGCGAGATCAGACTGCCCAAGGGGCATGTAGAGCGCGGAGAGACCGCCGTGGAGACCGCCCTGCGTGAAACTCAGGAGGAGAGCGGCTACGGAAACCTTACCGTAAGGGACGACCTGGGCACGCGGACGGTGGAATTCACTCATCCGGACGGACGTCATATTATCCGCACCGAACGGTATTTCCTGCTCACGCTTACAGATCAGGCGGATGAGCGGACACCTCAGCCAGCGAAGGGAGCCCATGAAGACCAGTTTGAGCCACTCTGGCTTCCCTGGGACGAGGCCCTGGAGGCGCTGACCTTTGAGGCAGAGCAGGAGTGGGTGCGACTGGCGCGAGCAAGAATGGGTAGTAGTTGACAGTCACCTTCACCTTTTAAGGTGACTGTCAACTGAACAGGTATCCGATGGACCGCCGCCTTTTTATCAAGTACGCTACCGCCAGTCTGGCGAGCCTGATATGTCCGGCCTTTCCCGGCCTGTCCAGGGGTGCAACCCCGATGCCTCCCCCTGCCCCCCTGGGCCGCATCGCTTCCTGGTGGCGACAGGGAGTCTATTTAGAACCGTCTGCGAAAAGCAAACGGGTGGCCTGGAAGGCAAAAGACGAGATCATCCCGCTCTACGCGGCCGTGGAGGGGGACCCTCCCTGGCCGGAGAACCCCATCTGGTACCAAACTGAGGGCGGGTTCATTCACAGCGGCTACGTACAGCCGGTGGAAAACAACCCCAGCTCCGAGGTGATCGCAAGAGTCTGGAAACCCGGCTTCTGGGCCCAGGTATGTGTCCCTTACGCCGAGGCGCGTCCCAGGCCCAATAGCGAGCGGGTGTGGTTTAAGCTCTATTACGGCACCGTCTACCGGGTCATCGAGGCCACGAAGGATGAGGAAGAGCGGTGGTGGTACAGGCTGCAGGACGGCATTACCTACGCTCCCGGCCCGTATGTGCCGACCTGGTCGGTGCGGCGTATCCCGCCTGAGGAGCTATTGCCCATCTCGCCCGGTCACCCGGATAAATGGATCAAGATCGAGCTGAAAGCGCAACGGCTGACTTGCTTTGAGGGAGAGCACGCTGTCTTCAGCACAGGTATCTCCTCTGGAGCCAGGGGAGCGACCCCGCGTGGCGAGTTCCGCGTGCTCTACAAGCGCCATACCAGGCGCATGATAGGCGGGGAGGGAGACGACAGGTATGACCTGCCCGGGGTAGCTTTCCCAGTCTACTTCACCCGATCGGCTATTGCCATACACGGGACATACTGGCATAACGATTTCGTGCGTCCACACAGCCACGGCTGTATCAACGTGACCAACCAGGCGGCGCAATGGATCTTCCGCTGGACGGAGCCGATCGTGCGCTACGATGAATACGAGAGGAAGGCGGAGGCCGAAGAGGGGACTCGCATTGTGGTCGTCATGTAGGTGACAGTCACCTACCACCTGCATTACAGCCGGCAGCAAAGGAAGGGGGCGGGTATGGCCGGCCCTGAGGCAACTGAAAAGGATAAACAACAGGTCGTCCTGATCGCCGATGCGGATAGGGCCCTGGCACAGATACTGGCCGCAACGCTCGCACGGGAAGGTGTGCAGATTGCGCTTGCCCATGACGGATATAGGGCTTTGGAACTGGCCGGTACCCTTCACCCGTCGGTGCTCATCAGTGAGGTGGTGCTTCCCGGCAAATCGGGCTTCGAGGTCTGTGCCGCGCTCAAGCGCGACCCCGCGACGGCCTCTATCCGTATCATTATCTTGACCTCCAGAGCGGACCTCAGGGGAAGGATGGCAAGCGTCACCGCCGGAGCGGATGTGTATCTGACCAAGCCGTTTAGCCCGGTCTATCTGGTTACCCTGGTGAACGAGATATTGGCCGGCCGTACTGTTGGGCCTCCCTCGCGCTGGCCGCCTCCCTCCGCTGCGCACGCGGACCAATGGTTGATCTATGCCTATGAGCTAAAGGAACTCGTAACCCAACAAAGGGCCACACGCAAGGCACTGGAGGAAGCTCAGAAGAGGCTAGAAAGGCTGAACAAGTTGCAGATGGAATTTGTCGGCGTGCTCTCTCACGAACTCCTGACCCCCTTTGGCGCCGTCGGCCTGGCACTGGAAGTGCTCCAGCAACAAAGCAGGGAGCTGTCTCCAGAGTATCGCCAGGCCGTTGATAATCTCTCCACGGAGATCGCCGCTTTGCACCGGATGATCAACGGGGTGGTCAAATTCGCCGAACTGCTGCACAAGCGACGCGAGCCAGAGTTGGCCTTTCATCAACTGGATCAGGTTATCCCCCCGGCCGTGGAGCCGGTCGCTGTGCTGGCACAGGCACGCGGGGTGGACTTTCGCTGCCTGGTCCCGTCGAGCCTGCCCCCTGTTTTCGCTGACCGGAGCCTGCTGAGTGAGGCGGTGTTTCAGATGGCCCATAACGCGGTCAAGTTCAACAAGCCAGGTGGGCGGGCCTGGGTGCGGGCCTTTCAGGAAGACGGATGGCTGGTGATTGAAGTAAAAGACACCGGCATTGGGTTGACGCCTGACCGCCTGGCCTTGTTGGGACAGCCCTTCGAGCAGGCTGCCGATTCGCTGCGCCGCGGTCGTGAAGGGCTGGGAGTGGGCTGGGCCTTTGTCGGGTACGTCGCTCGCGTCCATAGCGGCCGGACGAGCGTCGAAAGCCCCGGCCCCGGCAAGGGGAGCACATTCAGGCTGCTGCTGCCCATTGTAACGGACACGAAATGACGCCACCAGAAATCGGCCTCTCCACTGCCGCCCTGTATCCCCACCATCTGACCGAGGATGCGCTGGTCACTATTGCCAGGCTGGGTTTCCACGTCGTCGAAATCTTCCTCCAGACCGAGGAGGAATATTCACTCGCTTTCGGAGCCGAGCTCGACCGGCGTCGGCGTGCGCTGGGGCTGACTGTCCACTCCCTCCACCTTTACTCGCCCTATTTTGACCTGTGGGCTCCCTATCCACGTATGGCGCAGGAGACACGCGCCCGTTTCGAGCGGCTGCTGGAGATCGCCGGGATGCTGGACGCGGTCGCCCTCACCTGGCATGGGTTACGTTACGAGGTAGACGATCCCCGCCTGCTCGCTCCCTTTCTGGATAGCGCCTGCCAGGCCGGGGAATGGGCACGGTCCGCCGGGGTGACGCTGTGCATCGAGAACGTGAGCTGGTGTTACATGCGCACCCCCGAGCACGTTCAGGCCATCAAGGCAGCCTGCCCGACGGTAGGGTTTACCTTTGATACTTTCCAGGCCGGCGAGAGTGGCTCCGACCCGGTCGCTATGATCCGCGCAATGGACAGCCGCCTGATGACCGTCCATCTGGCCGATTACGCGCCGGGCGCCCCCCGTCACTTGCCGCCTGGGGAGGGGGTGCTGGATTGGCCCGCTATCCTGCGCGCGCTGCGGGAGGTGCAGTACAGTGGGCCGCTCATTATTGAACCGGCATACGTCAGCGATGGCGCCGTATTTCTGCGGGCGCGCGATTTCGTGCGTGGGGTGTGGGAGGATGAAGTACAGGATGTGGTTGGCGGGCGATGACGAGCCGCTCCCGGAGCAGATGTGCCGACTGTGCGGGACACGCTCACGGTTTATCGCGGCTCAACTTGGGCTGTGCCTGGCGTGTATCCGCAGTCGCCCCGCCGAGGCATTGGCACTGGCAGACGAGGCGCATGCAGCAGCCCGGCGCATCTTTGAATTGCCTGAGCGCCCGCCACGCTCCCCCGCCGGCCGGCTCTGTGGGCTGTGCGTCAACCGTTGTGTCATTGGCGAAGGGGAGTACGGTTATTGTGGCCTGCGCCGGGTGCACCAAGGTCGGCTGCAACATCTGGCCGGCACCCCCGAGCGGGGGCTGTTGCACTGGTACCGTGATGCGCTGCCCACCAACTGTGTCGCTGATCCCTTCTGCGCCGGCCACAATCAACGCGGTAAGCACAATCTGGCGGTCTTCTACGCTGCCTGTACCGCCGATTGCCTCTACTGCCAGAACTGGCACTTCCGCGAGAGCGATGCGCTGCGCTCCCCTGCCCTCTCCGCGGCTGCGCTGGCCGAGGTGGCCAATGCGCGCACCTATTGCGTGTGCTACTTCGGAGGCGACCCGGCCGGTCAGATGGCTCACGCTCTGGCAGCGAGTCGTCTGCTTGCTGCACGCGGGGTGGTTGTCTGCTGGGAGACGAACGGCACGGCGCATCCTCGCCTGATGGAGCGTGCGCTCGACCTCTCGCTATCCACCGGGGGCTGTGTCAAGTATGACCTCAAGGCCTGGGACGAGACGCTGCACCGCGTGCTCACCGGGGTAAGCAATGCTCAAACGCTGGAGAATTTCGCCCGCGCCGCGGCCCGCTTTGAAGAACGCCCCTCGCCTCCGCCACTGGTCGCCAGCACCCTCCTGGTGCCCGGCTACGTGGACGCGGACGAGGTGGACCGTATCGCTCGCTTCATCGCCGGGCTCAATCCCGACATCCCCTATGTTCTGCTCGGCTTTGCTCCCCAGTTTATCTTCCCCGACCTGCCCACCACCTCGCTGCGCCATGCTGAGGAGGCCGAGGCACGCGCCCGCGCCGCCGGGCTCCGGCATGTGTGGATAGGTAACCGTCATCTGCTGAGGTGACGGTCACGTGCGCCAGGACCACAGCAAGCGTTGTCCTGTGCGGCAGACTGCAGCCGTTGCGCAGCCGGTGTGGGGTTTCCACGGGCACAGCCCCGACGGCGCGATACGTTTCACCGCCTAGGTACAAGCGGTCGCTGAGAGGTACATCGAGGACGCCGTGACTGTAGGGGCGGGGTGACCCCGCCCCTACAGCAGCATCTGTACGCCAGGGGGAATGACCGCTCGGGGCTTGAGCAAAAGGGGGACAAGGGTTCGACACACACCCCAAAAGTCGGGCATAGCCGGGCAGCAGGAGAAGCTCGGCGTCGCCGGCAATTTTCTGGAGCGCCAACCGGGAAGGTGGCTTCAGAAATACCGTGATAGGGCAGACATACTTGCAGAAGGCACGGTTATCCTTCAGGGCATAAGCCAGCGCGATGCCGACGGCTAGTAGAACAGGTTGCCGCCCAGCAGCCAATAGAGTTCCGTCACGCTCTGCTCGGCCACGCGGTAATTCAAGCCCCACCACAACAGCGACACCAACCCCAGGCTGAGGGCAAAGTGACCATAACGCAGATATTCCCAAGGCCGGGACAGGCGCGGCGTTTTATGGCGTCGAAAGGGCAGCAGGTCGAGCACCATCGCCGTCCAGCAGGCCCAGCCGCACCAACCACGGTTGAAAATCAGCGGGCCGGCGATTTTCGCCACCAGGTAGTGGATGACCGAGCCGGCGAAAAAGAGTGAACACATC
>JAOAAG010000218.1 GCA_026418995.1 Anaerolineae bacterium | reverse complement strand
GCACCTGTGTCCAGCGTTCCTCTGGAACCTGCGGTCCCAGCAGCACGGCGATGTCCACGTCGGAAAGCGGCCCGGCCCTACCCTCGGCCTGCGATCCAAACAGATAGGCCAGCACAACGCCATGCCTGGCAAACATGCGCTCCATCTTCTCACTTCACTTAGATCAAAGGACACTTCTGGCCCCTCAAAAAGATAGCAGAAGACCGGAGTCTTGTCTCTTCCCTTTTGCGTCCTGATATTGTTATGTGCTGTATCCTCACATCTTGAACAATCTGCTGCAGGCAGGGGTGTGTTGCCGGATGGGCGACGGCATTGCCGGATGGGCGACGGCATTGCCGTCGCCCACCCATAGAGTCTGAACGCCTCGGCATTCGCGCCCGAAGCCGCCAACACTGGAGAACAAGCCTACCCTGAGCTTCCGCCAAGCCGTTACACCAGGTGTTCAAGGTGCTAAATTATTACAAGATAGATATTGTACCTTTAACCGGACAGGTGTCAAACTGGTGCTCCCCTTGAGCAATGGCTGTTTGCCATTGTCCACTAGTTGCATATAATTGTTTGTGCCAATCAGTGATTGGCCAGCGCCTATACAGCAGTCAGTGTAATTTACGAAGAAGGAGGGACAAAGATGAAACTGGACCCCGAAGCACGCTACACTGAGAGTCACGAATGGGTACGCTGGGCTAACGGAGAACTGGTGTGCGGCATCACCGATCATGCTCAAGAATCCCTCTCCGACATCGTCTACGTAGAGCTGCCGGACGTGGGAGAAAGCTTCGACAAAGGCGATGTCTTTGGGGTCGTTGAGTCGGTCAAAGCAGCCTCCGATCTCTACATGCCGGTGGGAGGCGAGATCACTGCCGTGAACGAAGAGCTGGAGGACGCGCCGGAGCTGGTGAATAAAGACCCCTACGGCAAGGGCTGGATGATCCGTTTCATCCCCTCAGACCCAGCAGAGCTGGATGAGCTGATGGACGCCGACGCTTACGAGGAATTTATCTCCGAGGAGTGATATGCCTTACATACCCCACTCCGCCGAGGAGCGGACCGTTATGCTCAACACCATCGGCGTCCGCTCCGTTGAGGAGTTGTTTGCCGATGTGCCCGCGCATGCCCGCTTTCCCTCATTGCACCTGCCCTCTCCGGTCTCGGAGATGGAGGTGCGGCGAGAAGTTGAAAGCCTGGCTGGGCTCAATCTTACCACTGATCGCCCCTGCTTTCTGGGAGCAGGGGCATATCGTCACTTCGTCCCGGCGGTGGTGAATGCGGTGATCAGCCGGGGGGAATTCTTCACTGCCTACACTCCCTACCAGCCCGAGATCAGCCAGGGGACGCTCCAGGCTATCTTTGAATACCAGAGTATGATTTGCGCCCTCACCGGCATGGAGGTCTCCAACGCCTCCCACTATGACGGGGCAACGGCAACAGCCGAAGCGGTCATCACCGCTGTGAATGTGCACCGCCTGAAACGGCGGAAAGTGCTCCTTTCGCCGTGGGTGCATCCCGAATACCGCGCTGTGGTGCGTACCTATACCCAGGGGATGGGCCTGGAGCTGGCTGGAGACATGCCTGGCGATGAGCTTACCACGCAGCTCGACCGGGACACCGCCTGCCTGATCGTCCAGTATCCCGATTTCCTGGGCCGTATCGAGGACCTGGCCCCGCTGGCCGACGCGGCCCATGCAGTCGGAGCGTTACTGATTGCGGTGGCGCACCCCATCGCCCTGGGGATGCTCAAGCCGCCGGGCGCGATGGGTGCGGACATCGTCGTCGGTGAGGGGCAGAGCCTGGGGCTTGGCCTCAACTTCGGTGGGCCTTACCTGGGCTTCTTCGCTACCCGCATGGAATACGTGCGCCGGATGGCCGGCCGGCTGGTCGGGCAGACGGTGGATATGGAAGGGAAGCGCGGTTTTGTGCTCACGCTCTCCACCCGTGAGCAGCATATCCGCCGCGAAAAGGCCACCTCTAACATCTGCACCAATCAGGGCCTGATGGCGCTGGCGGCGGCGGTCTACATGGCTGCCCTGGGCCGCCATGGGCTGCGCCGCCTGGCCGAGTTGTGCTACCACAAAGCACACTATGCCGCTGCTCGCATCGCTGAGCTGCCCGGCTACGAGGTCATATGCGACAGGCCCTTTTTCAACGAGTTCGTCGTGCGCTGTCCGCGCCCGGTGACAGAGATTAACGCGCGCCTCCTTGACGAGCATGGCATCATCGGCGGCTATGACCTGGGGCGCGACTACGACCATCTCCAGAACCACATGCTGCTGTGCGTGACGGAGATGAACACGCGCGAGGAGATAGAGGCACTGGTGCAGGCGCTGCAGGCGACCGTTGCCTGAGTCACCCAATGAGGAGTTCCTGATGCCCGAACCGTTGATTTTTGAGCTGTCCCGTCCCGGGCGCTGTGCGGCCTCGCTGCCAGAGCTGGATGTGCCACCCGCTGAGCTACCGACACACCTGCTGCGTGACGACCTGCCGCTGCCGGAGGTCAGTGAACCGGACCTGGTGCGCCACTATACCTGTCTCTTATACACATCT
>JAOAAG010000126.1 GCA_026418995.1 Anaerolineae bacterium | reverse complement strand
GAACCGTCCACCCTTCCAGCGAGCCGTTAAAGCCGATCCGTGTACAGGCCGCCGGGGCATCGGCGGGTTGGACGGCCTTGCCGTTCTGCTGAACGGGATAGACGACCTCCCAATCAGCGGCGCCCAGGAGTGGCAACTCATCGCCCTCGCCGCCGCCGACACCAGGCCCCTGCGCCGCTGTCATCACCCCGCCGCTCACGATGAACAGCGTCGCCAGCAACAGGGCAACGCGCATCCAGATGATATGACGCATATGTGAGCCATCCATTGTCTTGTTAACACTATGCCGAAAATACCACAGAGGACACAGAGAAATCTTAGAAACTCTCCGTGCTCTCTGTGGTGAATCAGCTATCTTCTCATTTTCATCCTGGGTGGAGAGCATAGCTCATGATGTCTACTGCTGACGCTTGCCACAAAAGGGGCACGTGGTTGCCAGTTCGAGTATCGGTTTTCCACAAAAGATACAGGGTACCCGTGTCTCCTGCGCATATTCTTCCCTGGTCATCTCAAGCGGTGCATCATTCCGGGTATCCTGTTTGCAATGTGGACAGAATTCAGTGGTCTCGTCAATTTCTCCCATGCAGTAAGGGCATAGAATAACAAAAGATTTTTTCCCTGCCATTGTTTACCTCCGATTTATCCTTAGTTTTTCTTCTCAGCGTTGGCGTTTTGTCCTACGCCGGGTATAATTGACCGCGATTCTCTGACATTATACCAACTGAACGTCACGGAAACGTCACGGCGACAATGGAACGACTGAACATTGCGCTTTTGGGCGCCTTTCAGGTCACCAAACATGGCGAGCCGATCACCGACTTTGAGGCCGATTCGGCCCGCGCGCTGCTGGCCTACCTGGCGATGCACGCTGGCGTCGCCTTCGCACGGACGGCCCTCGCGGCCCTCCTCTGGCCCGAGCAGCCCGAAGCCGACGGCGCGCCGCGCCCGTAGCAGGCTTGGGCGGCGTTGCGCACCTCGTACAGCCCCGGCGCGGGCTTGTCGCGCAAGGCGGCCAGCGTGCAGGCCAGCCGGTTGGCCTCGATGGCGTCGGCCAGGCTGACGGCGTAACCGGCGCGGTGGAGCGCGTCGGCGGTGCGGATGAGGGCTTCCTGCGTGGCGCGGGCAAAATCGCCGCCGTGCTCCCACACCATCTGGTAGTAGGCCGGCGCGCGATTGCCGGCGCCATAGCCCAACTGCTCGGAAAGGCGCGGGTAGGAAAAGGGCACGAGGGTCAATTTGGCGGAACGCGCCCCCCCACCGTCCCCGCCATTTTCGGGGGGGATGAAAGGGGGTGTAAGCGCCGGGGCGTGCGCCGCGCCGCAGACGATGAACATCTCATCGAGGCCGTACCCCTCGGCCAGGGCGCGGGCGATCTCGGCGCGCATCCACGCCTCGCGCGCCGCGTCACGGGCGTCGCGTCCGCCTGCGCGCACCAGCAAGCCCAGTTCAAGCAGCGCCTCCCGCAGGTCGCCGGTGGACATTTCAAAGCGACATTCCCAGAATTCCTCGTAATCGTCAAAGCCAAAGCGGGCGGCAATCGCCCGCCACACGTCGGACGGCGTCTCTTCCGGCGCGTCGGGCGTCTGCGGCGCGTCCAGGAAGGCGCCGGCGGGCATGTCGAAGAAGCGCAGTTCGGCCCCCACCTCGCGCCCCACCCGCAGGGCGACGTATTCGGGCGAGTAGGCGCAGAACGGCCAGGTGGAAGAGCGCGGCGCTTCGCTTTCGGCCAGCGCGTCGGCGGGGAGATAGGCCAGGATCGCCGCCGGCGGGCGGGTGTCAGAGGCCAGCAGCAGCGGGATGAGCGGCGTCGCATCACACGGCCCTTCGACCAAGACCAATCGCGGGCGGGCGGCGCGGAGCGATTCAGCCAGGCGCAGGGCGCCGGCGGGCGAATGGTGGCGGACGGGAAAGACGATCACAGCACGTCCTTGCCGGCGCGGTAAAACGCCTGCCACTCACCGCCCTTGCGCGGGCGGGCGACGTTTTCCAGGTATTCCTCCAGGCAAACCAGGTCGCGGGCATCCTCTTTGGTCACCGCGCCGACAAGCGAGCGCGCCACCTCCGCCGCGCCGATCCGCCCGTCGCCAAAGTGCTGGGCGAGGATGCCGCTGTTGAGCAGCACCGAGATCGCCTCCGCCGTGCTCATCACCGTCGAGGGCGATTTGACCTTGGTCTGGCCGTCGAGCGTCAGGCCGGCGCGCAGCTCGCGGAAGACGGTCACCAGCAGCTTGAGCAGGTCGGGGGGGTCTCGGCCTGCACCTGATAGTCGGCCATCAGCTCGCGCGTGCGGGTCTCGACGATCGCCATCTCCTGCTCCAATGTATCCACCACCGGCAGGGTGACAAAGTTGAAGCGCCGTTTGAGCGCGCTGGACATGTCGTTGATGCCCCGGTCGCGGGTGTTGGCCGTGGCGATCAGGTTAAAGCCGCGTTGAGCGGGCGCGACCTGGCCCAGTTCGGGGATGGCGATCTCTTTTTCCGAGAGGATGGAGAGGAGCGTATCCTGCACCTCGGAGGCGCAGCGGGTCAGCTCCTCAAAGCGGGCGATTTTCCCCTGGCGCATCGCCCGCAGCAGCGGGCCGGGCACCAGCGCGCGCTCGCTGGGGCCTTCGGCAAGGAGAAGGGCGTAGTTCCAGGCATATTTGATCTGATCCTCGGTCGTGCCCGCCGTCCCCTGGATGATGAGGCGACTCGTGCCGGAGATGGCCGCGGCCAGGTGCTCGCCGACCCAGCTTTTGGCCGTGCCCGGCTCGCCGACGAGCAGGAGCGCCCGCTCCGAGGCCAGCGTGGCGATGGCGACCTGGATCAGCCGCCGGTCGCCCAGGTATTTGGGGCGGATGGCGACCGGTTGGCCGTCGGGCGTGGGAAAGGTCTCCTTGCCGGAGCCGAGCAAAAAGATTTCCACCCGTTTGGGCGAAAGCAGCCAGCCGGGCGGGCGCGGATGCAGGTCGTTGTGGCGCAGGGCGGCCAGCTCCAGCGCACAGCGCTCCTCGGCAGGCAGACGGATGACGGCAGGTGTTTCGCTCATTGTGCACTCCTTGTAGGGTGGGGCCGGCGCCCTCATCGCGCAAAAGGCGGGTGGCGAGGAAATAGACCGGGCTCTTGCCCCAACCGGTGCGCTGCACCACCAGGGCGCGCTTTTTGTGAACAGCCACGGCCTCGATAGCTTCCCACTGTCCGGCGCGAAATGCGGCCTGCGGGCCGAGCATAGTCTGCAGATAGGTGATGGCG
>JAOAAG010000124.1 GCA_026418995.1 Anaerolineae bacterium | reverse complement strand
GAGGATGGATCGGGTGCGCTTTTTCGGCCTCGTCCACCGTTCCGTTTGCTCGTTGCCTGGTCAGCAGAGCGTTCAGAGGAGAGGAAGAGGAGAGTGCAGCCGCCTGCTCGAAGAAGCGATGGACAACGACGTAGAGAGGATATTCCTCGCGGGTGCGCCGGGCCAGACGCTCAGGTGCTCGCCGACCCAGCGCCTGACCGCGCCCGGTTCGCCGACGAGCAAGAGCGCCCGCTCCGAGGCCAGCGTAGCGATGCCGACCTGGATCAGCCGCCGGTCGCCCAGGTATTTGGGGCGGATGGTGACCGGTTGGTCGTCGGGCGTGGGAAAGGTCTCCTTGCCGGAGCCGATAAAAAGATTTCCGGCCGTTTGGGCGAAAGAAGCCAACCGGGCAGGCGCGGGTTGTTGTGGTGCAGGGCGGTCAGCTCTTGCACGCAGCGCTCCTCGGCGAGCAGGCGGATGGCGGCAGGTGTTTCACTCATTGCGTGCTCCTGGGTTGGGATGCGTCAAGTCTACACCGGAAGGGGCGCGAGGGCAAGGGCGGGGCAGGGGGGTGATATTCGCTTATCGGTAGCCTTCCAAGCGATCACTCAATTCATCTGAGCTTACGTAGAACCCCTGCAACCGCTCGATATTCCCCTGTGACAACGCAAAGAGCATATCGCCGCGCCCTAGCAAGTTCTCCGCCCCCGCCTGATCCAGGATAGTCATCGAATCGTGGTGGGAGGGCAACCGGAAGGCAATCCGCGCCGGCAGGTTGGTCTTGAGGCTAGTGGTAACAATGTCGGCGCTGGGGCGCTGTGTGGCGATGACGAGGTGGATGCCGACGTTGCGCGCCCGCTGAGCCAGACGCACCAGACGGCGCTCGAATTCTTGCCGACCCGCCTTGTCCAGAACCTGCACCAGATCGGCGTATTCGTCAACCACCACGACGATAGGCGCAAGTGGCGCGCCGGGATGTCGAGCGTTGTAGTCGTGGATGTCGCGGCAGCGCGCAGCACGGAGTTGCTGCGAGCGCGCTTCCAGCGTTTCGGCCGTCAGTTGGTCCAGCCAGCCGATAGCGGCCTCCGCCTCGATGATTACCTGTCCACCGAGCAGGTGGGGCAGCCCCTCAAAGTAGACGAAATCGGTCTGCTTGGGGTCAATCAAGAGCAACGAGAGCGCCTGCGGGCCGTGGCGGTGAATCAGACTGACCAGCAGGCTATAGAGGAAAATGGTCTTGCCGGAGCCGGTGCTGCCGGCCACGAGCAGGTGCGGCAACTCGGCCAGGTCGGCGGTGACTGTGCGTCCGGCGGGCGTCTTGCCACCAGAAACGGCAGCCGTCCCACCGATGCCGGCGGCAATTCGCCCAGCGCGGGCAGCAAGGGCAGAATCTCGGGCTGCGGATGCGGCAGATCAATGCCGACAAAGTTGGTGCCGCGCACGTTGTCAATCAGCGGCGGGGCCATCAGCGCCAGTTCACGCTGCAGGTCGGCGGCGATGGCCTGAAGGCGGTTCAGTTTCTCACCAGGGCGCAAGCGCACCTTGAAGCGCACCACGCCGGGACCGACATCGGCTTTGTCCGGCTGAATGGGATAGACCTGAATGCCGTAATCGCGCAGGGCGCGGGCCAGGTTGCGCGCTTGTTGCTCGCGCCACTCGGCCAGCGGTGGGGGCGGCGGTGCACCGGCGGCCTCTGGGGTTGGCGGAACGAGCGGCGCGGGCACTGCTACGGCTGTTGGCACGACGGGCGACGGCGATCCAGGCGTTTCCACAGGCGGCGAGGGCGGCACGTCGTAGGCCGGGGCCCAGGTCTCGGCAGGAACGGGCAACGCCCAGGCTTCCACCAGGCCGCGCAGCAGGCAGCGCAGACCGGCGCGGCCAAAGTGATGGTAACGATGGGGCACGTGCGGCGCGTTCGGTGCGACCACGGCAGCGTCGCCCTCATCACCCAAGCCGGCGATGCCCAGCGAACTGTCGTGACAGAACAGCCACGTGTGCCCGCTCATTTCCAGCGTGAAGTCGCCCTGCGGCAGACGGCGGCGAAAAGCCTCCCACAGGCGCATCTGGTCGTGCTCCAACGCCAAATTGCCCACCACGGCGCGGTAGAGTTGATCGTACCAATAAGGCGCGTCCAGGTGTTTTGCGCCCGGCGCCCAGGCCTGCGCCAGACGATTGACGCCCTGCGCGACCTGCTTTTGCGCATCGGCGGCCTCCAGGGCAAAGTTGGATTCGCCCACGCACTTGGTCTCCAATAACTCGACGTGCAGCGGCAATTCGCCGTTTGCCTCCGGCGGGATAGCAACAAAGAGCAGGTCGGGGATGCGCCCGTCGAACCAATGAGCGAAATCGTCCAGGTAAATCCAGGCCGTCAGCGCGCCGGGGTGTTGCGTCAGGTAACGGCGTTCGGTCTCGTGTTTGGCGATGACCATCCCGATCAACTCGTTGAGGTACGCGCCGGGGCCGGCGGCGCGCAGGACAATGTCGCCGGAAACCTGCTTGGCCTGTGCGACCAGCCGCTGCGCTACCTCGCGGCGGAACTCGTCGGGCGTACCGGGCAAGAGCGTTTCCAGGTTGGCGGTGAGGCGGCCGGCCACAATATCCCGCGCGCGATAGGATGACGAGACGGTGAGGTTGTGCCGTCGCTTGGCTCCTAGTCCCAACGAGTAACGAATGACCTCGATCGTCTCCGGGAAGGTGGCCTCCAACAGGAAACGATCCACGGTCGTATCGTAGCAAGCCACCCAGTTGAAGCGGCGGTGCAGTTCGGTCAACGGTTGTTCCCAATCCAGCAGCGAGACGCGTTGGAAAAAGTGCGGCGCCTGGTCGGCTGGCAGCGCTTTGCGTTCCAGCGCAGCCCATTGGAGGCGATAAAAGTGTTGCAACAGTGTGGGCCGCGGCTGCGGTGTGAGCAACAGCGTGCGGGTGAACTCGCCGCGTTCAAAGGGGGCCTGTTGAGCACGATAGAGCGGCCATTCGTTTTCACCGGCGGTGAACGAAGCGGGACGCATCTCCGCCTCCACCGCCTGCCCCTTTTCGGCCAACACATCGGGCAGGATGACCAAGTCGGTGTCGCGCACTTGCCGGAAGAGGTGGTCATAGTCACATTCCAACACACGTAGCGCCACCGGCGGGAAATAGCCGCCGTCGGGCCGGGCGAGGAACTCTTCGTGGGCCTTGAGCCATTCCGTGACCCGTCGGTAAAGCGGCGCGCCGCGGTCGGTGCTGTGGACGACGACGGTCAGACGCAAGTCCCACCGTCGACGACGGGCTAGTTTGTCCAGCCGCTCCACTAGCAAGCCGGGCAATGCGCCGTTGCGACACTGCACCAGGTAGATTTCCAGGCCATCATCGGCAAAGGGATAGGTTTCAATGTAATCCTGCGCCACGCGCGCCAGTTCCGTCGCCGCGACCTCGGCGGCCTGCTCGCTTTCATCTTCGGAGACCAGGTCAGGGTCCAGGCCATACGCCAGGCCGGCCAGCCCCTCTTGCCGGAACAGTTCGTAGCCCTGCATCTCGTGGATGGGCAAGAAATAGGTGGGTCGGCGGTCCTTACCCGGCAGGGCGACGAGCGCCGGGTAGCCCGCCGAACTGTAGGTGACGGTCAATTCCTGACGGAAACGGCGCACGTCCACGATAGGCGCAGGTTCAGCCGAAAGCAGCGCAGCGAGAAAGCCCGCAAAGCGGCGGGCACGGGCGCGGTGCCAGTGCAGTTTGAGCGGATGCAAAAGCGGCATCACGGCCCATTCGTCAAAGGTCTCCGGACCGACCATCCAGCCCTGCGCCAACCAGCGAAAGCCGTGCAACACCTCTTGCCCCTGTTGCAGGTGTTGGCCGGCGGTAGTCAATAATCCTTCATAGGCGGAGAGCAGAGCGTCCAGGTCGGCGGCCAACAGACCCCGAGCGTGCGCCGTCTTCACAAAGGCAGCCCAGGCCACTTCCAGGCGCGTCAGGGCGGCGTCTATCGCCGCCAGGGCCTCTCTGCGCGCGGCGCGTTGGAGTGACGCGCGCAATTCGGCCCCCAGATCGGTCGCCTGCCGATACCACGCGCCCAGGCTGGCGAGAGGGCGGCTGAGGTCCAGGTCGCTCACCTCGTTGGGCGCAGGGCAGGTGTTGTAGATGGGAATGCGCAGATGGGGCGCAATGGTCTGGAAAAGCGGGCCGCCGCCCTGCTGATCAGACAGGAGTTGCGCTTCGGCCTGCAGGTGCGCCAGCGTTGCTGCCGCCGGCCCATCGGAGCGATAGTGCCAGATGAGTTCGGCGGTCGCCGGCGGCTGTCCCTCGCCAGCCGTCAGCGTCACGCGGAAAGGCAGGTTGATCTTGACCACCTTTTCGCGCTCGCCCTCCGCTTCTTCCTCATCCGGCGTGGGTTCTTGTCCCTGCGCCAACGCCCACAGCTCGTCCAATTCCCAGCGGATGCCCGGCATCGCGGTTTCGATGCCGCCATAGAGGGCGCGAAAGGCCAGCAGCGCCTCGACTTCTTTGGAACTCACCTCGCGTCCCTCCCAGCGCACGGTCAGGGTCGCGCCGGATGATATGTCCTCGCGGGCGGCGGTGAGAAATTCAACGCCCAGGTAGGTCACGCCAGCGATGAAATCGGTGGTCTGGTGTTTTTTGATGCTGCGCAGCCGGCGCAGTTGATTTTGCGTTGCACGGGGCAGGCTGTCGCCGTAATCGGCCAGGAAGCGTTCAATGGCCTCGTCCTCCGGCTCGTCGCCGGCGGTCAGGTCGCTCAGCATATCTTGCGCCGCTTCGGGCAGCGACTCGGGCGCGATGCGTTGTGTGGCAAGGGCCTCTTGCAGCGCGGCGGCGAGGGTCTGCAACTGCTCCGGGCGACTCTTGCGGCGGCTCTTGTGCAACACGGGCGCGACCTCGCGCCAATCCAGGCGCAAGATGTCCAGCAATTTGCAGCGGTCGGTGACGACCTCGGTGAGAAAACAGCGTAGCAGGGCGCGTTTCTCCTCCGCCGCCAGGCTGCCGTAAGCGGAATCGTCATCGAACTCGGCCTCCTCCAGACGGGTGAGATAGTCGTCGCGCTGGCGGTCGTCCAATAGTTCGCTGCCCAGGCGGGCGGCGCGTTGGACGTTGCGCAACAGTGCGTCGCCCTTGGTCGTGTTGAGCACGTCGGCCAGCTCGCGGCAGCGGAAGAGGCCCAGCGCGGGCAGGGATTCGGCGATCGCCAGCTCCACCGTCGCACTGGCGTGCGCGTGCAGGTAGGCGTCCAGGTCGCGCAGGAACTCGGCCAGGTCGCGCAGTTGCGGGGAGGGGCGCAGGCGGGCCAAGAACTCGCGCAACACGCCCACCTGTTCCGGCGAGGGCTGATAGGTCGCAAAAGCCGCGCGGGTAAGGTGTTCCAGCCCTTCGGTCGCCAACAGGCTCTCGGTGACCGGGTAGATGTCCTTGATGCTCTGCGCGTCGGAGGTGGGCCGGTTAAAGATGAGCACCAGCGCGTAGCCGGACGGGACGTGGTTGCGGTACCAGGTGGCAGACCTGTCGGATTCCAGTGTATAGGATTCGAGACCGGGGAGCGGCGCGGTGGTGCGCACCCAGAGCGGCCGGCCGGCGAGCGTATCGCCCTCGGCGCGGAGGCGTTCCAGCAGCGCAGTATAGACGGCCTCCTCAAAGCCGTCCAAACGGAAGAAGCGACGGACCGCGCCGCCGGATGGGGCGGTGAGGAAGGTGTGGAGGGCTTGAGCAATGATCTTGACCATAACTGCACCGTCCATATCAATACCCTCCCACCACCGCCGTCGCATCCGAATACTCTTTTGCCAGGCCGGCGAGTTTCATCTTCTCCAGCAGCGCGGCGCGGTTGCGCTCAAAGTATTCGCCGTTCACGCGATGGCGCTCCAGCAGGCCCGATTCGCGCGCCTCGCGGGCGCCTATCACCAGCCCATAGCGCCGGTAAAGCCGCTGCAGGAATTCGTCATAGGTCATTCCATCGCCGGGCGAGATGTTGGCCAGGGTCAACGCTTTGAGCAGGTTGTCGCCCAGGACCAGGCGCGCGCTCGGCCCTTTGCGCGGCGCGGCCAGGCCCACCGCCTTGGCCAGTTTGCGGTGGACGCCCTTGAAATTCTTGTCAAAGTCTTCCCGCAACACCTCAATCAACACCTCAGCATAGCCCTCAGTCAGAGCTGTTGGGTCGGGATTGGCGCCCAAACGTCGGATGAGCGCATTGACGCGGCTGGCAAAGGCGTCCCGTCGGCCTTTGGAAAGCCGCGACAGGTCAAAATGCACGCGGGCTTCCGAATCTAACAACGGATAAGGGTCGGCGCCGGGCGGCAATGCGGCCACCCACTCCGCAACCTGCGCGCGAATGTAGGCTTCAGCCTGGCGGATGATATGCGCTTCCTGCTCGCGGAAAGCCGCCGTGGAAATGGCGCGCACAATGCCGCCGTCTGCGCCCTCCAGCGCGTCTATCGGCAGGCAGGGGCGGCAGCGTTCCAGGCAATCACTGCCGCCGTGCGCGGATAAGGCTTCCGGGTGGGCGCGGTGGTAAATGTACAACGTCAGGTGAAAACCGACCAGGTGCGCCAGCAGGTCCAGCGTCTCCAACGGGTCCATGTCGGCTAGTAGAAAGGTCGCCACGTCCTCGGCAATCAGGGCATAGAGCGGGCAGTCGGGGTCGGGAATCCAGCCCAGGCGTGCTTTTGGGGTATGGTTGGCCCGGTTGCCCACCTGTTGCTGCCAGGTCTGGTCAATGACCGCCGCCAATTCGCCCAGCGCGGCGTTGCGTTCGGTCAACAGAGCACGCAGACGCTCGGCAATGGCCTGACGCCGAGCGGGTGCATCGCGCGTGCCGGCAGAGAGGATCAAGTAATAGACCTCGCCGCCACGGGCGAAAAAGTTGCGCGCGTCAAAGTCAAGGCCGTCATCCAGTTGATGAGGTAGCAAACCCTCTGCGGAGCGCCGTGCTTCGTACTTGGTCGCTCCTTTGCGCAGGCCCTCCCAAAAGAGCAGGTTGTGATGGGCCGGGAAAAGCGACTTGGCGAACCAGGAGCGGCTTTCCTCCACCGCCGAAAAAGCGCGCAGCAGCGAACGGGCCAGCGTCAACGGATTGTCATCCGGCTTGATGTTTCCATCGCACAGTTGACGGAGCACCGCCTCCAACCGCTTGCGCGCAGCGTCATCGAACGGATGGCGGGTCTTTTCCCACTCGTCGTAAAAGACAAAGCGGCGCAGGCCCAGACGGGTGAAACGGGTGTATTCCAGTTTGGCCACGACCCCGTCCGTGTTGATGCCCTGTCCCAATTCATAGTCAAAACCGGCCAGCAC
>JAOAAG010000053.1 GCA_026418995.1 Anaerolineae bacterium | reverse complement strand
GCCGGTCTGCTTCACCGGGGAGGGGACAATGTGCCAAGGATTGCGCACGGCTTCGCGCACCCGTTCCACCAGAGGATCGGTGACCTGCGGGCTCTGGGGCGAGCCGGGAATTGCCAGGGCAACCTTGATGTGCCGGATGACCCGCAGGCGAGCGCCCTGGGGAACGGCGGGATAGAAGGAGATACGCGCCAGGCGTACCCCGCGCACGATGCCGATCTCTTCTAATGTGATATGGGTGGAGGGGGGAGGCTTCGTCTCTGTGGCAGGCGTGAAGTCACCCCCGATGGGACGGCCTTCCCCATCGTAGAGGATACCGGATGGCTGCGGCGCTGCGACTACCCGGCCGGGCAGTGGGATGTAGGACTCTTCTATGGCAAGGAGACGCAGCTCAGGGGATACTCCTGGCGGGATGGCTATGAGCGTTGAGGTAAAGGGAAGCTGAGGCTGGCCAGGTATGGTCGTTTTCTCGTAGCCTACTACGTCTACGGCTACGAGACCATCCCCCAGGCGGTGTACCGTCACTGGCGGGGTGGTCCACTCCAGTACCAGCGGGTGTTCCGTCCTGGGAAGCAGGTTGATCTGATGAGGTGCAAGGAGCAGGCTCAGAGCGGCCAGGGCCAGCCAGGCGTGTTTCATCGCACGAATATGGTGACGGGGAGCACCACGTGATCGCTGCCGGTATTCGTGGTGACTCGGCCGCTACCCGGGTCGTACAGGCCCACGGCGATCCTGGCAGCGCCTATGTACTGGGTGTCGTAGAAGGTCATCGGATGGACGTCAACAATGATCTCTCCCGCTGTCCAGGTGGTGGTGGGACGGTTGCCTGCGGCAGGATGGCCATCATGTTGGCCAATGAGCCGACCGTCTTCCGATATCAGGTGCGTGAAGACCGCGTAGTCAATCGGGCTGGCGACTCCGGTGCCGCGCCAGTACAGCGTGAGGGCGAAGGGCTGCTCTTTGGTGATCTCGGCTGCGGGTATGCTGAAGCCGACCAGCTCTGCGAAATCCCCAAAGCGGACATACAGTTCCCCTGACAGGGCTGCCGCCGGAGTGCTTGTCGGCTCTGGGGTGGGCTCCTCGGTTGGCTCGGCAGGGGGAGTCATGGTGGGCATTGCCTGTACGGTCTCCGAGGGGGTGGGGGTAGCGGTCAGTAACGCGAAGTCCATCGTGGGGAGGGGCGTACTGGTAGGGGTAGCGGTTGGTAGCTCCAGGCCGGCAGTGAGCGTGGAGGTGGGGTACAGGGCCTCTCCGCCGATGGAGATGTTGGGCACCACGAAGGTCGTGCTGACGAAGACCATTACGCCTATGGCAACGAAGACCATAATCATGGCCAGAGCGCGGACAAAATTGGAGGTTGCAGTCTCCCGCTCCAGTGTGAACAGGGCCAGGCTACGCTCCCGCTGGGCAGCCATAGCGCGGATCGTATAGACGAGAATACCGGCCGCACAGAGGAGGTAGATTATCCAGGCATACTCGATCAGTTGCCGCAGGAGGACCGTCATAGAGCTCTCAGCACACCTCTGATGACCGATTCCAAACGGGGCACCAAAAGCTTCCCGCTCTCCAGGACCTCGATATGGCTGGTCTTGGCTGTGGGTGCCCCTTCCGCAGGCAATACATTGCTGATGCCGGAGAGTCCCAGTACCCGCGTGTTGCCGTGGCGGGCGACGATGACCTCGGCCACAGTGGACATCCCCACCGCGTCCGCTCCGATCAGGCGGAGGAAACGCACCTCGGCAGGCGTCTCGAAGTTGGGGCCGGCCAGGCCGACGTAAACCCCCTCGCGCACCGGCACCCCTGCTCCCAGTGCGGCCTGTCTGGCAAGAGCGCGCAGATGGGCATCGTAGGCTTCCGACATATCGGGGAAGCGCACCCCCAGTTCGTCAATGTTAGGGCCGCGCAGGGGATTAGCTCCCATCATACACACCAGCGCGATATGGTCGGTGATGATCATCACATCCCCGACCTGCCAGGTGGGATTCAGCCCGCCGGCTGCGTTGGTGACGATGAGTATCTCGATTCCCAGCACCTGCATGACCCGTATCGGGAAGGTCACCTCGGCCATGGAATAGCCTTCGTAGTAATGGGCCCGTCCCTGCATAGCGATCAGGGGCTGACCTTCCAGCCGGCCGATGACCAGCCGTCCGACATGTCCCTCCACCGTCGCCCGGGGGAAGTGGGGGATGTCGGCATAAGGGATGGCGACACTCTCCTCGATGGCATCGGCGAGCGGGTTGAGGCCGGAGCCGAGAATCAGGCCCACGCGGGGCTGCACATGAATCCGCTCGCGGACTGTTGAGGCCGCAGCTTCAATGTGAGCGTAAGAAAGGAAGTCGGCCATGGAATGCTCCCTGTTTAGTGGGGCTGAGTGCGCCCCAGTGAAAACAGACCGGCGCCAGCCGGGCCCACTTCCCAGCGGGCAAGCAATATGAGTCGCTGCGCACAAGCGGGCGCTCAGGCGCGCGGGTGAGAGTGGTCATAGACCTCTCGCTTGCGGCTAGAGGATACCTCGGTGTAGACCTGGGTGGTGGCGATGCTGGCATGGCCCAGCAGCTCCTGAACTTCGCGCAGTCCTGCGCCGCCGTCGAGCAGGTGGGTGGCGAAGGAGTGGCGCAGCATATGGGGCGTGACCTCGCGCTCGATGCCGGCAGCCCTGGCGTATTCCTTGATCAGCGCCCAGAGCCCCTGGCGGGTCAAAGGACGCCCGCGACGGGTTAAGAAGAGGGCTTTCTCGTTC
>JAOAAG010000398.1 GCA_026418995.1 Anaerolineae bacterium | reverse complement strand
CCCCCGCCGCCACCACCGACGGAGCCCCCGCCGCCGCCACCGGAGCCCCCGCCGCCACCATGAGGATCAGGTGACGGTCACCTCGGAGGTGACCGTCACCGGCAGCCTGAAGCTTTGCGGAAATTGGTATGGTCTGTACTTGTCGCTTTTGCGGTAGCACACTTAAGAGAGCCGAGGCACGTTTCTGCACCACCTGCGGACGCCCTCTACAAGCGCCGGACACGGTTGAAACGGGCACGCCACAACTGATTATCCGAGTCCCGGGACAGCCAGAACAGAGGATAACGCTTGACAGGACAGTCTACACCATCGGGCGACGGCCGGATAATAACATTATTTTGACACCCGACTACGTCTCCGGCCACCACGGTCGCCTCGAAAAACGCGGGGCAACCTGGTACTACACCGACCTGGGCAGCACCAACGGCACCTTCGTGAACGGGCGACGGGTGCAGAGTATAGCACTGCGCGACGGCGATATCCTGCGCATTGGCGACCCACTGGGCAACTCGGTTAGCCTCACCTTGCGCGAATCCGGGCAAGCGGACGCTCCCACCGAAAGCACCATTCGCATCGGGACAACGGCCCTGGGGCTCAAACCCTCGCTCATCATAGGACGCAACCCCCAGGCGGACATACCGCTTCAGTCCCCCATTGTCTCCTGGCATCACGCCCGTCTTGACCGCACTTCCCAAGGGTTCGTACTGACCGATCTGAACAGCACGAATGGCACATTCGTCAATGGCCAGCGAGTGACTGCTCCGCGCGTCATCAATCAGGGGGATGTCATTCAGATAGGCCCGTTCAGACTGGTCTGGGAGGCCGCCGGTTTGCAGCAATATGCTGTGACGGGCGGTGTGAGACTGGACGGGGTCAAGCTACGGCGAGAGGTAGGTCGCCAGGCGCGACGCAAGTGTATCCTGCACGATGTGGATATTTCTATCTACCCCCGCGAGTTTGTCGCGCTAGTCGGCACCAGCGGCGCCGGGAAATCCACCCTGATGATGGCCCTCAACGGCTTTGTCCGTGCTCAGCAGGGCCAGGTGCTGATCAACGGCGATGACCTCTACCGCGCGATGATCGGTTATGTGCCCCAGGATGACATTATCCACCGGGAGCTGACTGTAGCGAGCGCACTGCGCTACGCGGCACGCTTGCGCCTGCCACCCGACACTTCGGCCCAGGAGATCGAGCAGCGCATT
Organism: Anaerolineae bacterium; assembly: GCA_026418995.1. Lineage (GTDB taxonomy): Bacteria > Chloroflexota > Anaerolineae > B4-G1 > B4-G1 > JAOAAG01. The sequence goes on along the minus strand of JAOAAG010000398.1, from coordinate 10,066 downwards.
GATGAGGTGCTGGAGCAGGTGGAGATGGTGGGACAGAAGGACCAGGTGGTGAGCAGCCTGAGCGGTGGACAACGCAAGCGGGTGAGCATCGCCGTCGAACTGCTGGCTGAACCGAAGCTCTTCTTTCTGGACGAGCCAACCTCTGGACTGGACCCGGGCCTGGAAAAGAAAATGATGCATACCCTGCGCCGCCTGGCCGATGGAGGGCGCACGGTGGTGCTGGTCACTCACGCTACATCGAACATTTCCCAGTGCGACCATGTGTGTTTCCTCTCACAGGGGAGAGTGGTCTACTTCGGCCCGCCGCATGAGGCATTCCAGTTCTTCGGCGTAGCCAGCAACGATTTCGCCGACATCTACGACCGGCTGGACGACCCAGACCCCAAACAGGCGCGGCAGAAAGCTCATGCCTGGGAGCAACGCTTCCGTCAGTCTCCACAGTATCAACGCTACGTGGCGACGCGACAGAGCACCCTGCCCCAGATGCAACAGGAGGCCCATCGTGCGCCGGTGCGGCAGAAAACCCGTGCCAACCCGTTCCTGCAATTTATCGTCCTGACCAGACGCTACTTGGAGCTGGTCATGCGCGATAAGCTACTCCTGACCGTCTTGCTGGCGGTGATGCCCACCATCGGCCTGCTCCTCCTGCTCATCTCTGGCCCCAACTGGCTGGTTGGGGATAGCGAGGCAGGGATAGCGCGCCAGCTTCAGGAGAAACTGGAGGCTGGCGAGCAGCTTGCCACCTATGCCATTGTTGGGAAAAGCCAGACGCTGCTGTTTATGCTTGCCCTGGCAGCGGTACTGCTGGGCCTCTTCGCGGCCGCCTACGAAATCGTCAAGGAGCGCTCCGTGTATATGCGGGAGCGCATGGTCAACCTCCGCCTGTTGCCCTACCTGGCCTCCAAGGTCACCGTGCTCAGTGCCTTTGCCCTTGTCCAGTGTCTGCTCTTGCTGCTGGTGGTGCGTTTGAAAGTGAAGATGCCTACTGCTGGACTGCTCTTGCCGGCACCGGTTGAGATGTACCTGACGCTGGTCATCGGAGCCATAGCCTCGATCATGCTGGGGCTCTTGATCTCGGCGCTGGTACCGAATACGAATACTGTTATCTACGCCATGCTGATACTCCTCTTTGCGCAAATCATCTTTGCCGGTGTCATATTTGAACTGCCCGGAGTAGCTGGCAAGCTCTCCGCCCTGACGCTAACACGCTGGACAATGGAGGGGTTGGGCACATCCGCCAATATGGAATACCTTAACTCGCTCACGCGTACCAGCATCCTGCCCGACCCGGTCACTAAAGTTATCTCCACCACGGTCGAGAAACCAGCCGAGGACTGGAAGCCAGTGGAGGTGGTCACGACTACGAAGGAGATACCCGTGACGATACGGCCCGGGGTCACTCAGACCATCCCCATCTCTGTGCCCACGGTGACGGTGCACGAAATGGTGACAGTCACTGAGGAAATCACCCACTCGGTCACTGTCACACCAGAACAGACGACCATATCCAGCAAGCGGGAGTTCGAGATTGACTACACTCGCTCGGCAAGCCATCTTGTCAGGACCTGGTTGATTCTGATCTGTTTCGCCATCGCGTGCGGAGTGGGGACAGTGGTGGTGTTGAAACGGAAAGATGTGCAGTAGCGCGATGCTCACAGTTGGTGCGAGGGACGAGTAAGATGCCATTAATGCCAGGACAGATGCTCCAAAACCGTTACCGTATCATGTCCATGCTGGGCCAGGGAGGGATGGGCGCCGTCTACCGTGCCTGGGACACGCGCCTCAATGTCTATGTCGCGATCAAGGAAATGATTCCCCAACCTGATCTGGACCGGCACACCCTGCTCCAGTTACGCCAGCAGTTTCGCCAGGAGGCCCAGGTGCTGGCCCGCCTGGTCCATCCCCACCTGGTGCGCGTGATTGACTTCTTTGAGGAAGGCGAGAACTCCTACCTGGTGATGGATTTTGTGGAGGGTGAGGGACTGGACCGGCGCATTGCGCGGGAGGGCCCCTTGCCCGAGGCGCTGGTGGTAGGGTGGACACTGCAGTTGCTGGACGCGCTGGCCTACTGCCACAGCCAGGGCGTCTTGCATCGGGATATTAAGCCCCAAAACGTCATCATTACTCCTCACACCGGAAGTATGGGGGCGGGATCGAGAGCGGTACTGGTGGACTTCGGGCTGGTGAAGCTGTGGGACCCCAGGAATCCCTATACCAGGACAGTGATGCGTGGCATGGGCACCCCTGAGTACGCACCTCCCGAGCAGTACGATACCCAAATGGCCCACACCGACCCACGCAGCGACATCTACGCGCTGGGGGCGACGATGTACCACGCGCTGACCGGCCAGGCGCCACCCTCCGCCACGATCCGTATTGCTAACCCCGATGCGTTCAAAAACCCCCGCCGGCTTGTCCCTCACATCTCCCCGCTGACCGAAAGCGTGGTGCTGCGAGCGACCGAACTGGCCATTCCCAGGCGCTTCAGCTCAGCCCAGGAGATGGCCGCCGCGCTGAGGGGGGAGAAGAAGGCCATCAAACCGCCGGTCTTCACGCCCGCCGTCGAGACGCGGTTAATGCCAGGTGCACAAGCGGCCACAGCGGTCGCTGCACCACCCGTGCGACGAACCGCGCCGTGGGTCTGGGTGGTGGGAGGGTTAGCTGTCGTCGCGCTCCTGGTGCTCGGAATGATGGGCATCCTGCTGGTGCCCAGGCTGGCGAGCCTGGGCCGAACCCCGCCCACAGCGATCGTCACGCTGGCGCCCACACCGTCACCAACTGCCCAGGTTCTCGCCGCGACCACGAATACGGCCACTCCGCGCGCGACTCCGGTCCCCAGGCCCACCAGCACGCCGCCGCCTACCAGTACTCCCAAAGGTGTGCCTGGCGGCACAGGTAAAACACGCACCCCCACCCCTACCCCCACACGCACAAGCACACCCACAGCCACGGCAGCCAAGGGAACCACGCCCACCCTCACACCTACACCCACGCGTACCCCGACTCCCGGCACGCCTCAGCCAACCAACACTCCGACGCCGACACCGACCCAGGCTCCAGTAGCCCCTGGTGCGCTGATCACCTTTGAACGGTTCGGCACCTGGCGGCGGGGCGATCAGCCCTATGGCGAGCTGACCCAGACTCAGGAACAGGTCCACTCCGGCAGCTACGCAGCCAAACTAAGTTATAACTTCCCGGCCGTTGAGGACGACTTTGTAGTGTTCGTCAATCCGTTGGGATTAAGTGGGCAGCCCAACACCATTGGCGCCTGGGTCTATGGAGATGGCTCAAGCCACTACCTGAACGTATGGGTGCAGGATGCACAGAACCAAATCTGGTCGGTACATCTGGGCAAGGTAGGCGGGCCCGGCTGGCAACAGATGGTGGGCTACGTGGATACCACCCTGCCCTGGCCCTCCGGCCACATTTCCGGCCCGGATAACAGGACCGTGGACTATCCGATCCGCTTCTACGCGCTGGTGTTGGACCGGGTAAGTGGTCCACAGACCGGACAAATATACATTGACGATATCTCGGCCTGGCAGGGGACGCCCCGGTATGGAGCCTCACCCACGCCTCCCTCAGGTAGTCCTACACCGACCACGCCACCCCCATCCCCGTCTCCCACCCTGCCGCAGGTAACGCCGGGCCAGATGGGGCGCATCCTCTACACCATAGATGCAGGTCAGAAAACCTACTACCTGGGCACCACCGATCCATCCTGGACGCAGGGACGTGTTGTCGAGGCAGTGGCTTACAATCAGTCCACGTGCGCTGGCGGCAGTCGGGTGACGACTCTCTCGGGAACCTCCTACAACATCTACTATGGAGACCGCTGTGCCATTAGCTATCCTAAGGACTGCTACTCACCCAACGGTATGTACAAGGTCACGATATGGAAGAGCGGAGACAACTACTCGCTGAGTGTCTACCAGACCTCCGATGGTGCCATGTTGCAGGCGGTCTACGTTGGACCCCTCAACTCCAAGGAGCCGCTGTTCTGGTTACCTGATAGCTCCTATTTCTACTTCACCATAGACCGTACGCTGCATCGTGCCTCTCCTACCGTGCCTGGTTACCAGCCGGTGCTCCCGATCGCCTATGAGCCATACCTCTCGCCTGATGGCTCGATGATCCTGTATCTGCAACCGGTGGGCACGGTAGGCGCTTACGACATCTGGGTCGCCGGTGCAGATGGCTCCAATCAGCGCAACGTGACCAATGCACCTGATATCTATAAGTTATGCGCCCGGTGGGGAGGATGAACTACTGCCAGTTGTGTGGGAAAAGACTCTGGAGTGGAGGCGTGGTCTACACACCGGGGGAGGATCCAGACGGCCCATCGCTCGTCGTATGCCGCGATTGTGCTAAGACCGCCCCTCACTGTGCAGTCTGCGGTGCGCCTATGGGAGCGTATCAGGTCTCGCTGCCGGACGGCAGGCGCATCTGCGGACATTGTCACCGCACAGCCGTGTACGATACGGCCCAGGCTAGAGCATTGTTCGACCACACGGTGCATCTCCTCACCGCTCGCCTGGGATTGCACCTGAGGATCGGGGCCGAATTTACGCTGGCCGATGCGCACCATCTGGAGCGGCTGGCGTCCGAGACCGGCCTCATTCCCCACGCCAGGAGAGGCCAGGTCGTCGGGCTGTTCATCCGCAAAGGACGATCGCGGGTCATGTACGTGCTTTCCGGCCTGCCCAGGACGCTCTTTATACAAACCGTTGCCCATGAATGGGCCCACGCCTGGCAGGGAGAGAACTGCCCTCTGCTTGAGGATGCGCTCCTGCGCGAGGGATTCGCCGAGTGGGTGGCCTACAAAACATTGCAGATTGTGGGGGCAGCTAAGAAACTGCGGCTGATGGAGCAGCAGGATGGTGTATACGGCAAGGGGTTGCGTCAGATGTTGAAACTGGAACAAAAACGAGGAATCGGCGGAGTGCTTGACTTCTGCCGGAGAGGTGAGTAGTGGAAACGTTGCAGTTGACGTGGAAAACTAACACGCCAGCCATACCCGTTACCCAGAGCCAGAGGCTGCTCTATTTGCTGATCCAGGTGCGGGGAGAAAAGGAAACGAGCCATGTAGCCCGGCCGGTTAACCTGGCGCTTGTGGTGGATGTCAGCGAGTCCATGAACATCCGGGTGGTCAGCGACAGGGAATTTAAGAAACTGGCCCGCAGTGGAGTCCTCCAGGAGCTGTTGGTGGACGGGGTGCCAGCCTGGCATTCCTCCGCCATCCCTCCAGAGGTACTGGCGCGCCTGCCGCGCAAGATTGACCGCGTCAAGGAAGCATTGAGCGCCGTCGTGGAACACCTCCGCCCGGACGACAGTTTCTCACTCACTGTCTTTGCCGGCCAGGCCGCTCTACTCATCCCTACCACTGCGGGCGCCGAGAAGCGTCGCATCCTAGAGCTGCTTGGTCAACTAGATGGGCTGCAACTTGGAAACGATACTTATATCGGGCGTGGATTGAAGCTCGGGCTGGAGGAGCTGATGCGGAGCAGGGCCAACGGCCTGGCCAGGCGGCTTCTCGTCCTTACAGATGGGTTCACCAGGGATGAGAACGATTGTCGCTTATGGGCCGTCTATGCACGCAACCACCGTATCCCTATCAGCACCCTGGGACTGGGGGGAGAGTTTAACGAGGAGCTGATGATTCCCATCGCCGATCAGACCGGCGGTGAGGCTCATTTCGTGGAGGAGCTTGAAGTCCTTCCTGCTATTCTCTCTAAAGAGCTGCAGCGTGCCCAGAGCGCACATTACTCTAACGTGGAGCTGAAGTTGCGCCTCTTACCGGGCGTCGAGATACGCGATGTCCACCGGTTACACCCTGCTATCGCTCCACTGGAAGCCGTGAATCAGAGGGGAAGCTACAGTTTCCAGTTGGGCAGCCTGGCCCCCGGTGAGGAGATGTCGCTGCTGGCAGAGCTGGTTGTGCCACCGCGTCCCCCCGGCGCCCATATGCTGGTCCAGGCCCTCCTGGCCTGCGACCTGCCGCCCGGGGTTGAGAGTGGCTTCAAGACAAGGGCCAATCTGGTGGTGGAGTATACCTCTGATTGGACCAAGGTTTCCGTGCCTGACCCACAGGTCATGCGGGCTGTGGAGGTGGTGAGCGCCTACAAACTGCATCAGCGCGCTGTAGCCGATTTGCGCTCAGGAGATATCGGCTCCGCCACCCGCAGGTTACGGGCTGCTGCCACCCGCCTGCTTGACATGGGGGAAACCATGCTGGCGGGGCAGCTCATGCAGCAGGCTACAGCTCTGGAATTGCATGGTCAGGCCGACCCCACGTACACCAAAAAGCTGCGTTACGAGACCAGAATGCTCTCACGCAAGCTGATCTGATATGGAAGGGCGAGTGAACATCTGCGCTGTGTGTGGTACGGACAATCGTGCGGGAGCACGCTTCTGTCGGCGTTGCAGAAGCCTGCTGCCCCCTGCGAGCCGCCTCACTCCAGCATGTCCAACCTGCGGCATCGCATTGCGCCAGGGGGCACGCTTTTGTAAACAATGCGGCCGGCCTGTTCCAGCGGTTGCGCAGCAGCCGGGCGTGAAGTGCCCTTTCTGCGGCGTCCCCATCTTCGGCCATACCTACTTGTGCCCAGGCTGCAAGCGTTACCTGCCCGCCGTCCACAGACAGGTAGAAATGGTGGCATTCCCCTCGATCATGCCCTCTCCCTCCGAATCCGCGGCTGGGGAGCCTGTCCCGCTTACTCTGCTGGCCGGGCGCTACGCTATCATCGAGCGAATCGCCAGAGGAGGGATGGGAGCCGTCTACAAAGCGCATGATCGCCGCCTCGGCAATAAAATCGTCGCCGTGAAAGAGATGGACGAATCGGCTATCACACCGATCGAGCGGGCGGAGGTTATCGAAGCCTTCCAGCGCGAGGCGGCGCTGCTGGCCACACTGGAACATCCGAATCTGGTGCGCGTTACCGATAGCTTCCAGGAAGGGAAGTGCCACTATCTGGTGATGGAGTATATTGACGGCCATACCCTGCAGAAGATGATAGAGACGCGCACAGAGCCTTTCGACGAAGCGCAGGTCCTCACCTGGGCCGATCAGTTGTGCGACGTGCTCTCCTATCTCCACAGCCAGAATCCCAAGATTATCTATCGTGATATGAAGCCCTCCAACGTCATGGTTGTGCGCGATACCGATACGGTGAAGCTGATTGACTTCGGTATCGCCCGCTTCTACAAACCTGGCCGGGAGAGGGACACTATCCAGTTCGGCACCGAGGGCTACGCACCGCCGGAGCAATACGGCAGCGCTCAGACCGACGAACTGGCCGATGTCTATGCCCTGGGAGCAACCTTACATCATCTGCTCACCCTGCGCGACCCCCGGGATAAACCGTTCTATTTTCCTCCCGTGCGCATGCTCAACCCCAGGGTAAGCCGCCAGGTCGAAGAGGCTGTCGCCAGGGCGGTCGAGGTGAATAAGGGGAAAAGGTTCGCCTCCATTGCTGAGATGCGTACAGCGCTTATGGCTGGAAGACCTAAGAGAGCGGATCGCCGCCCGGCTGTCAGAGTCGCTGCGTTGCCCAAGGCTAAACAGGGAGCTTCTCCGTTACCTTCAATAGATTTCGGGCGGGTGAACCCTGGAAGCCTGGCTCACAAGATGACCATCACGATTCCCCAGGCCTCAGGCCAGGATGTGGAGCTGCGGACGACCGCCCCTTGGCTGACAGTGCATCCCAAGACCATAAGCGGTGGCGATAGGGAAGCCAGTCTAATAGTAAACCTCTCTTTGCTTAAGCCGGGAAAGGTCCATCTAAAGGGATGTCTTATTCATCTCCTGCTCTGGCCGGCCCGTTTCCTCGTGCCGGCAGAGCGGGAGTTCCACGCCTGTTTGGAAATAGATAACCACATCGCTCCTCCCCGCCAGGTCCCGGTCAGGGTAACGCTGAGTCCATCGAAGAGAGCCCGGATTCTGGGATGGCTTGCTACTGGCGGGATCGTCATGATAGAGCTGGCCATACTGACGGTAGCGGTGCTGGCGCTGATATACCTGCTGTAGGAAAACTCGCATGAGTTGCCCTACACTCTTAAGGAGGGTAACAGAATGACACTCGCAAGTGGGGTAATCGTAGGGGAGCGCTACCGCGTCGTCCATCTGCTTGGAAAAGGCGGTATGGGAGCAGTGTACCGCGCCTGGGATACGCAGCTTAACCGTCCGGTCGCATTGAAAGAGATGCTCCCTCAGCCAGGCCTTGAGAGCGAGATGCTAGCTCAGTTGCGCGGGCAGTTCAGGCAGGAGGCACAGGTACTGGCTGCGCTGAGACACCCCGCTCTGGTGCGGGTGACCGATTACTTCTCGTGGATGGACAATGAATATCTGGTGATGGACTTTGTCGAGGGGGAGAGCTTGATGCAGCGCATTGCTCGCCAGGGAGCACAGCCGGAAGGCGAAGTGCTGGTCTGGGCAGCTCAGTTGCTCGATGCGCTGGCTTACTGCCATAGCCGTGGTGTCATTCACCGTGATGTTAAGCCACACAACATCATCATTACCCCACAAGGTCGGGCTGTTCTGGTAGACTTCGGGCTGGTCAAATTGTGGAATCCGGACGACCCCCAGACACGGACAGTGATGCGCGGGGCAGGTACGCCGGAGTACGCCCCGCCAGAGCAGTATGAAACGGCCGCGGGCCACACCGATCCGCGCTCTGACATCTATAGCCTGGGAGCCACACTCTACCATGCACTCACCGGCAAAGCACCGCCCACGGCTACCCAGCGTCTGGTGATCCCCTCCTCGCTCGCGCCCCCACGGCTGCTCAACACCTCCATCTCCCCCAACACCGAGGCAGCCATCGTGCGGGCCATGGAAATAGCCAAGGAGCGCCGCTTCCAGAGCGCACGGGAGATGGCACAGGCCCTCCTCCCTCGCCCCGTAATCACCCCTGCCCGTGCTACGCCGGAGCCCCAACCTCCGACCTATGCCTCCGAACGGGCACCGACCGGCGGTCGCCACAGACCTGCTGCATGGCTGGTGCTGGGAGGCCTGGGCTTGATATTATGCGCTATGGTCTGTCTGGCGCTGGGGATCGGGATTTTTATGTACCTGAGGGCCCAGCCGGCAAAGGATGGCACTCCAACACCAACCTCTCCCTCCGTCGAAGCGACCATTCCTCAGCCAGGGACGGTCATTTTTGAGGACGACTTCGCTTCCCCGACCTCAGGCTGGGAAATCGGGGATTATGGGAGCGGTAGCGTAGGCTATGCCGATGGGACCTACTTTGTACTCTCCTCCGCTTCCGGTGCCACGATCTGGGGCGTTGCTCATCGCTCGTTCGATAACCTGATCCTCGAAGTGGATACTGCGCAGGTCTCCGCCGGTCCACAGAATAATAACGATTACGGCGTGATCTGCCGGGAGCAGGGAAATGGTGACGGATACTATTTCCTCATCTCCGGCAACGGAAGCTATGCCATTTTTAAGTCCGTGGGCAACCAGTTTACGCCACTTGTGGACTGGAGCGAGTCGAGCGTAATTCGGCGTGGAAACGCGGACAATCGTTTGAAGGCCATATGCAACGAGGACGGGCTCGTCCTTATCGTTAACGGTCAGCCACTGGCAAGCGCGAGGGATAGCACCTACACCACAGGAGACATCGCCCTGACCGCTACCACCTACGAGGATCAGGGAACGGAGATACACTTTGACAATCTGGTGGTGTACAGTACGGCAAGCAGCGCGGTCGGCCAGCCATCGCCATCTCCGAAACCGGCGACTTCTACCCCGACCTTCACCCCCACACCGACGCCCACGCCTACGCGTGTCCGCCCCACCTCCACGCCGCTCCCAAGTCCCACTCCGACACAGCCTGCTCCCACCTCCACGCCTGCCCGTCCCACGCCCACTCCCACCCGGACTCCTGCCAGGCCGAAGCCTGTGCCGACTACCCCTACATCAACTTCCGCTCCACCCGGATCCGGCGTGGTGGCCACCTTCCTCGCCGATGCCCGACGGACCCAGCGCGACCTGATGACGATCAAAGTGTGGTTCGACCGGCTGGCCGGAGGCGAGACCATTTATTGCAGCACCGTGTACGCTCAT
>JAOAAG010000299.1 GCA_026418995.1 Anaerolineae bacterium | reverse complement strand
TCGCTCGTCGGCAGCGTCAGATGTGTATAAGAGACAGCGGTCGGTGTGGGAGCCGGGGTAACGGTCGGCAGCGGAGTTGCGGTGGGGAGGGCGACTGTGCCGGAAAGCGTTGGTGTCGCGACGACGGTACCGCTATGTGCTTCGTGGGGCGTCGGGGTTGGAGCGCTCAAGGGCGGGCCGCTTTCGCCTTCGACAAGCAAGTAGGTGGTGCCGCCGATGATGCAGCCGGCATGTTCATCGGCACAGCGTGCCCCCGGCAGGGTGAAGGCATAGAAGCCGCCCACCGGCTCGATGATCCGCTCTGCTCCGCTCTGGTCAATTAGCCTGGCCCGTTCGGCCAGCGCGGGCACCGAGACGGTCGCCGCAGCAGCGGTACGCGCCCACAGGACGCGGGTGGTAGCACGACCCCGGTTAAGCGTCACCATAATGTAGAGAGGATGACGCTCTTCCCTGGCGGTGATGGTACCGGCGTAATGAGTAGTAATCAGCCGGTACGCCTCGAAGGCCGGTCGGCGGGAGCCGTCGGGCCGCAGGATGCCAAAGGGCTCTCCCCCCGGCGGCAATCCGGCATCCATCCATTTGTAGACCGCCACACGCTCCGCCCCTGCGCTGAGGGCCAGCGCAAAGCTCTGAAGCAGGAATCCGGCCTGCTCCTCCAGGCTCACCCGCCAGCGCGGACGCACCAGCGGCCAGAGTGGATCGCTGTCCGGCGAGGCGTTGGTCTCGTTAACCCAGATCGGCTTATTCAGCCCGTAAGCACGCAGCGCGGCGCGAGTTTCATTGATGATATACGGCACCGTCTCGGTTTGAAAATAGATGTGCAGAGTGACCACGTCAAAGTAATAGCCATGCTCCGGGGCCGTCGGGTCCTGCGTGGCGACGGCCAGGAAGCGCCGCAGGTAAGTTCGATCGTGCCAGTAGGTCAGGCCTGCCAGGTGGATGATCACGTCCGGGTTAGCCTGATGGGCAGCCAGGTAGGCCACTTTGAGCAGTTGGTAGTACTCCTCCACCGAGCCACACCACTCATGGCCATAGGTACCGGGGGCGATGTCCGGCTCATTCCAGATGACCCAGTGTTTGATCCGCCCAGCGTACATACCTACCGCGCGGCGCACAAAGGTCGCCCACAGGTTAGCGGGATCCTCTATGGGCAACTCCAGCCCCCTGGGAACGCCGCAGCCGGGCGGCCCGTCGGTAGCCCAGGCCGGGGTATGTTTAAGCAGGCCCACGACTTCGCGGCCCTCGGCGGCGGCCCATTCCAGCCAGACATCCTGCACGTGGTAGTCGTTCCAATGGTCGGGGCCGTCAGGCTGGAGCTCCGACCAGTAGAACAGGATACGTTCCCAGGCTACACCGGCCTCGGCGGCGGAGGTGTGATCCCAGAAGGCCTCGACCGCTCCGAAACGGAGGTCCGGCGGGGAGGATTGGGCCCGCACAGGTAAGACACTCAAGAGCCCCAGGATGAACAGTATCAGCGACTTCGTGACTGGAGACCGATGACCTCTGCCTGATACCATTCCCAGAATCGTTGCATTCCCTCGCTGACTGACACTGTGGGGTTATAGCTGAGCAGCTCCCGGGCTTTGGTGACATCAGCATAGGTGATGGGCGGCTCGCTGGGTGGCGCCGGCGCGGCAATGATGCGCGCAGGCTTACCTACCAGGTGTTCCGCCAGCCTCACAAAGTCGGCCATCAACACCGGCTCCCCGCGCCCCAGGTTGATGACCTGGTAACCCATAGGCCGGTCCAGCGCCGCCACGACCCCGGTGACGATATCGCCGATATAGGTCCAATCCCGGTGCATCTGTCCGCCCTCGTAAAGCGTGAATTCACGCCCCTGGACGATACATTCGGTGACGTGATAGGGCATCATATCCGGGCGGCCTCGCGGACCGTAGACCGAGAAGAAGCGCAGGACGGTAAAGGAGATGCCGAACAGATTGTGATAGGCGTGTCCCATGACCTCTCCGGCGATCTTGGTGGCCGGGTACGGCGCCAGGGGGTGCCCCACTGGGTCGTCCTCGCGGAAGGGGATGCGGGCGGAGCGCCCGTAGACCGAGGAGGTGGAGGCAAACACAAAGTGCGGGATCCCTGTCTTGCGTGCCGCTTCCAGCAGATTGACCGTGCCCAGCACGTTGACTTCGACGTAGAGCGGGCTGTTGGTGATCGAATTGCGCACACCGGCCATCGCGGCCAGGTGAATGACGGCATCAAACCGGCCCTGCGCACAGATACGCTCGATCCCCTCCCTATCCCGAATGTCGGTCTCGTGGATGGTGAAGCGTGGCCAGGATGCCAGTGCCTCGACGTTAGCCCGCTTGCGGGCCGGACTGTAGTAGTCGTTGAAGTTGTCCACGCCGGCGATAGTGTCGTTGCGGGCCAGGAGAGCCTCGGCGACGTGACTGCCTATGAAGCCGGCTGCTCCGGTAAGTAAAATCTTCATGGCCAGGGTATAAAGCCCTCCATATTAGCCGGTCGAATATCCTGGATGTTCAACTGTATGCGCTGCTCGCCATTCCACTCGTTGATCTCAACGTGATACACGATGTCCACTCGGTCCGGGAGCTTGCCAGCCCACTCCCCCTGTTTGAACGCGATCCCGTCCCAGGTGATTCCGTTGTCGAGGAATGCCAGTCGGAGATGCTGCCCTTCCCCTCCCACACACTTTTGTCCCCGAAGCTGCACATTGCGGCTAAGAAAGAGGGGACGGGGATTGCCGCAGCCGCATGGTTCGACCAGCAGCAGTTGGCGCACCAGCTCCCACGAAAGCTGAGAGAGCTTGATTTCGGCATCTATGCTCAGGAGGGGGGTTAACTCCAGCCCAACCAGTCGCTCGGCAGCCAGGTGCCGCAGCCGTTCAGCTAGCCTCTCCAGTTTCTGGGTAGCGATGGTGAATCCGGCAGCCGCAGCATGCCCGCCGTGACGGATCAACAGGTCGGCGCACTCATCGAGTGCCTCGGTAATGTGAAACTCGGGGATGGAGCGTGCCGAGCCACGGCTGAATTCGGGGCCCGTCTCGACGATGACGGTCGGGCGATAGAATTCGTCGGTCAGCTTGCTGGCCACTAATCCCACAATACCAGCCGGGAAATCCGGCGCGGCGGCAAAGAGCAGCGGGGCCCCCCCTGCTGCGGCCAGTGCGATCTCACGGGCCCGCTCGTACATCTCCAGGGTTAACCGCCGTCGCTGCTGGTTCAGGTGGTCAAGCTGGGCGGCCAGCATCTCGGCCTCGGTCAGGTAAGCTGTTTCCAGCAGTTGGTAGGCAATCCTGGCGTGGTCCATACGACCAGCGGCGTTCAGCCTGGGGCCGAGGGCATAACTGATGGCCTCTGTGTTCACCGCGCCATCCCGCAGGCCGCTTTGACGACACAGCGCTTCGATCCCGGGCCGCTCCATGCGGTTGATAAGCGCAAGCCCTCTGTGCACGAGGGAACGGTTCTCGCCCAGCAAGGGGACCAGGTCCGCGACAGTGCCCAGCGCCACCAGGTCCAGCAGGTCTTCTTCCTCTAGAGAGACCGCCTGTTTTTTCAGCGGTGCTCTGGCGTTGCTGCGGAGCAGGCCCTGGGCCAGCTTAAAAGCCACTCCAACGCCGGCCAGCTCTCCGAAGGGGTAGGGACGATGGGGCATTCTGGGGTTCACCACGGCCACAGCGTTGGGCAACTGGGCACCTACAGAGTGGTGATCGGTAATGATCAGATCAAGGCCCAGTTTACGGGCATAAGCTGCCTCTTCCAGCGAGCGGACGCCACAGTCCACCGTGACCACGACGCGCACCCCCAGCCGGGCCAGGTGGGTCAGCGCCTCCTTGTTCAGTCCATATCCTTCGTCCACGCGATGGGGGATATAGGGATGTGCATTGCCTCCCAGCTCACGCAGCGTTTGTACTAAGAGGGCAGTAGCGGTTACTCCATCGGCGTCGAAATCCCCATACACGGCGATGGGCTCTGCCGCCCGGATCGCCCGACGCAGGCGTGTGACGGCCTCGCCCACGCCGCAAAGGCTGAACGGGTTACCCTCCTGCCCCTCACCCTTGAGAAAAGACACCGCGTCTGCCGGATCGGTGATGCCCCGGTTGTACAGCACCTGCACGACAAGAGGGTGCACGTTCGGGAAACGGGCCAGGTGACTGGCCGGCGCGGGCGGGGCGACGATCCAGCGTTTAGGACCCACAGCCATATCAAGCTCCTGCAACAGGAAGCCTGGCAGACCCTGGGAGCTGCCGCCGGACGATGGGATAATGTCCTGATAATCTTACCACAATTATACAAAAACAAAAGCCCTTCCCCGGTGCATGCCCGGGAAAGGGCCCGCTTAACCGTGCACATCTCCTCGCTAGATCCAACCCTGCTTTTTGCAGAAGTCGGTGATGAAGGGAACCACAACCCACTGCCCCTGATAGGACTGGATACCAAGGTAAATGGTATAGCCCAGCACGGCAAGGGCAATGAAGCATCCGACAACTACAGCGGAAAGGATGCTGGCAATGAGATAGCCGATCACGCCCACAGCCAGGGCCTGGACAGCATTATACTTGATAAAGGGACGTTGTCTCTTATCCTCGAGAAGCAGGGCTACTATCGCTACTGGCCACAGCAGCCAGCTCAGCAGAGCCCACAATTTGTCGTCCTGGGTGATTTCTTCGGCCATTTTGACCTCCTTTAAGGTAGTATGTTAACAATAGTTAACCGCAGAAACTGCAGGTGTTAGCGCCACTTTTTGTCCAGGTCGCTCCCTTGAGCGAACCGGGCCGGGTCCGCGTCTCAGTGTATCGGCTAATGCAGAACCTAGCCTGGGGTATTTTACCCCTTTTCGGGTAATTGTCAAACCTCAAGGCGGGATGATTCACAACAGGTTTACACTTAAAAACCGCAAAGAATGCAGAGGATGCAAAGGTACCTGGGATATTTCGTGCGTTGCACGGCCTGTGCGGTGTTTCACCAGGCGCCTCCATACCCGCCCAGCACTGCGTAACCACATATCAGGTCTCCGAAGTGTAAACCAGTTTTTCCCAGAATTTAAACCATCCCGTGTGTTGTGATTTGACATCTTGAACACCTCGTAACACGACAGCATTGCCGTCGCTCAGCCGGGAATATATCCCCTGTCTGCAGCAGATTGTGCAAGATGTTAGAATACAGCACCATCTTCAGAGTTTCTAAGCGCTGGGCTGGCAGGATAGCACCTACTGTGGTATCATTTAAGGCACAGCGCCGTCAGGCTGCTGTGCCTGCGCCGACACTGTAGCTACCGCCTTCAGGAGCACACAATGAAGAGAGAACAGCTTGCTCTATGTCTGATAGCGGGTCTTTTATTGACTGCATGCAGCGGCGATATCGCGCCGACAGCGTCGCTGGTGACGCCTCCGACGGCCACCGTTACGACACAAGAGGTTGTGATGGCCAGGGCGAGAGAAGTTGTGCAGGCGCTCAGGGATAGAGATATGGAAAGGCTCGCTGCTCTGGTTCATCCGGTGAAAGGTGTGCGCTTCTCTCCATATGCGTTCGTGCGAGACTCAGATCTGGTTCTTATGCCGGAGCAGTTGACCGGCGCCCTGGCGGATCAGAGAAAGTACATATGGGGAGTTTACGATGGCTCGGGGCTTCCAATCGAGATGACATTTGGAGACTATTTTGCACGATTCGTCTACGACCGGGACTACGCCAGCGCAGAACACGTGAGCTATGACAGGAGGATCGGGCAGGGTAGCACCATAGACAACAGTCTGGAGTACTACCCCGGAGGACATGTAGTGGAGTATCACTTTCCAGGGCGTGATCCGGCTTTAGGCGGGATGGATTGGAGAAGCCTGCGTTTGGTGTTCCAGGAAGAGGGGGGTGTGTGGTATCTGGTTGGGGTAATTCATGATGAATGGACGACCTGAGGCAGGGGCGTCGTATGATACACGCGGCAAGTCTGCATTTAACCGTATGAGCAGGGGGCTGCGAAACACCCCGCGGTAGGCTCGGGATGTAGGTCTTCAGACCATCGAAGCATAGCAGCAAGGGATGGGACGGGGGAGCGATTTTAGCATGTTGCGTGAGTGAATGCGACAGGTTGATCATCACAAGCACATAATTTCCATCGTAAAGCGCTTGGAGGGCTATCCTTTATGCTTCAGCCAATTGCTGTTGACGATCTCGTAGTCCGTCCTCACGATCTCTGGTCCCGCCAGTGGCTCTTGCTGACCGCTGGCGACTGGAAGGCCGGTCATTTCAATACCATGACGGTCGGGTGGGGCATGCTGGGAACGCTGTGGGGCAAGCCGGTGGCGCAGGTCTTTGTGCGTCCCACCCGCTATACCTATGCATTTATGGAGCGCTACGAGTCGTTCACGTTATGTGCCTTCCCCGAGCGCTACCGCCGGGCGCTCAGCCTGCTCGGCAGCCGCTCTGGCCGCGACGGAGACAAGGTTGCTCAATCCGGCCTGACCCCTGTTGCTGCCACGAGAGTCGCTGCTCCGGCTTTCGCCGAAGCTGAGCTGGTCATCGAGTGTCGCAAGATTTACTGGAGTGACCTGGACCCGGCCCATTTTCTCGCGCCAGAGATTGCGGATAACTACCCGCTCAGGGATTACCATCGCTGCTACGTAGGGGAGATCGTGGCTGTCTTCGGCACCCCGGCTTATGCAGGGGTGACCGCATAGCTTTTCGCGTGCGACCGTCAGGCCTCGCCTGGCGGTTCAATTTATCCTGCGTATTGAAAAAATTTTTCAATATTGGCTGGGAGGAGTTGATGATGGGCAAATCACTTGCATTGCTGGGGATGGTGCTTGGTATCGTTTTGTTGCTTGTTGCAGGCGGATGCCGACCCGGACCTGCGCACGAGGCTGACCAGGAGCATGAGGCAGACGAAATGCCTCAACTCCGCCCTGCCGATCTCAAGGCGGGCGAAAAGCTGCGGGTGGTAGCTACTACGAACATCGTCGCCGATGTGGTGCACCAGGTCGGAGGTGATTTGATCGAGCTTACTACCCTCCTGCCGGCGGGCACGGATCCGCATACCTTCGAGCCCACCCCACAGGATGCAGCGGCGCTGGCCGGCGCCCACGTTGTCTTTGCCAACGGGGCCGGGCTTGAGCTGTTCCTGGAGGACCTTCTGGAAAGCGTCGGAGGAGAGGTGGCGCTTGTGCCCGTCTCATATGGTGTCGAGCTGCTCACGCTTGAGGAAGAAGGCGAGGCAGAGGCGCATCCCCACCACGGCGAGGTGGATCCTCACGTCTGGTTCGACCCCAACCATGTCGTAGTGTGGGTGAGCAATATCGAGCAGGTGCTGGGTGCTCTGGATCCGGCCCATGCCGCAGCTTATCAGGCTAATGCCGAAAGGTACCGGGCGGAGCTGAGAGCGCTGGACAGTTGGATCGAGGAGATGGTCGCACAGGTGCCGGTGGAGAACCGTAAGCTGGTTGTGGACCACAAAGCGTTAGCCTACTTTGCCCGCCGCTATGGATTCGAGCAGGTCGGTGCGGTCTTTCCAGGCTATAGCACGCTCACAGAGCCATCGGCCAGGGAGCTGGCTGCACTGGAGGAAGTTATCCGGGAGCACGGTGTCAGGGCCATCTTTGTCAGCACGACGGTCAATCCCGCACTGGCCGAGCGCGTGGCCCGGGATACCGGTACCAGGCTGGTTTTCCTGTACACCGGGTCCCTCAGCGAGCCGGGCGGCCCGGCAGATAATTATATCGCACTGATGAGATACAACACTGCGGCAATCGTCAGCGCCTTGCGTTGACCTGGTAGCTTGTTGGCCGGGCCGGAAAGCCCGGCCAGCAAGCTACTTTCTCATTATTTCCGCCAGCTCCACCATCTGAGGGCTGAGCTGTTTATCAAACGCCACCGCTTCTTCCAGCGGGGTCAGGGCGATCTCGTTCTTAACCAGGCCGATCATGTGCCCGGCGTTCCCCTTCAACAGCTCGCGGGGCGCAGCCGCTCCCATCTGGGTGGCCAGGAGACGGTCGAAGGCGCTGGGCGAACCGCCGCGTTGCACGTGGCCCAGTTGTGTCACGCGCACCGAGAAGCCCAGGGTATCCTCCCGCTCAAGCAGGTATTGGGCCAACACCTGCGTCCCCGGCTTCCAGCCCTCGGCTACGATGATGATGCAGTGGGACTTGCCCAGGACGTATGCCTCCTCAATGGTCTGGCAAATCTCCTCGAAGGAGACCTCCACCTCCGGGCAGAGCACCAGTTCAGCTCCGCCAGCGATGCCGCTGGCCAGCGCCAGGTACCCCGAGTTCCGTCCCATCGTCTCGATGAGAAAGGCCCGGTTGTGAGAAGAGGCGGTGTCCTTGATCTTATCTATGGCGTCCAGGATGGTGTTCAGCGCGGTGTCCACGCCGATGGAGATGTCGGTGCCGTTGACGTCGTTGTCAATGGTGCCCGGGATGCCGATGACCGGAAATCCCATACGCCACAGCTCCAGCGCGCCGGTCAGTGACCCGTTGCCGCCGATGACGACCAGGCCGTCTATGCCGAAGCGGTTCAGGGAACGCAGAGCCTCTTTGCGACCCTTAGGCTCGTAGAACTCCGGGCAGCGGGCGGTGCCGAGGATGGTGCCTCCGCGCCCGATAATGCCTCCCACCGAGCGGCCGTTCATCTCGATAATCTCGCCGTCCAGCAGGCCGGCGTACCCCCGGCGGATGCCCATCACCTCCAGTCCCAGGTGAAGTGCCGAGCGCACAACAGCGCGGATGCAGGGATTGAGTCCCGGGTTATCTCCCCCGCTGGTCAACACTCCGATGCGTTTCATTGGTCCTCCCCAAAGGTGACAGTCACTGCCAGAGTGACTGTCACCTGATACGGGTATTAGTACAGAAACATCGGCTTACCCAGTACGTGCCACACCTTGGGCCGGTAGTTGTCCACATCGTAGAGTGCCCGCACGTCCACCTGCTTGACGCCCAGCGTGGGCGACTCGGCCGAGACATCGGTGTAACGCCCGTCCCGCAGCGCAACCATACGGCCGGTCTTTCCCATGGCGAGCAGGTCCATCGCGGTGTTGGCGTAGTTGATCGCGACCATAATGTCCAGCGCGTCTGGCGCCCCGGAGCGCATCAGATAGGCCAGTTCCTGGCACATGGTTTTCACTCCGGTGATCTGCTCCAGCTTGTGCGCCGTAATCGCGCCGATGCCGCCCAGCTTCTTATGCCCATAAGGGTCGGCCGTGCCGCTCTCGATCACCTCGCCGCCTATCTCCTTCGCCCCCTCTGAGATGGTCACCATCGCGTAGCGGCTGGGGTTTTCCTCCCGATCCTTCATCAGCAGGCGAGCGAGCTTCTCAATGTCGAAGGGCACCTCGGAAATGATCGCCCGGTCAACGCCCGAGAGGTAGGCGGCGATCAGCGAGGTCTCGCCGGAATGTCTGCCGAACAGCTCGATCACGCCGATGCGCTCGTGGGAGCCGACCGTGGAACGCAATTGGTGAATGTACTCCACGCTGCGGGTGACAGCGGTTGAAAAGCCGATGCAGAAGTCGGTACCGAAGACGTCGTTGTCCATCGTTTTGGGGATGCTGATCACAGGGAAGCCCTCGCGGTGGATGCGCGCGGCGTAACCCAGCGTATCCTCTCCGCCGATGGGGATCAGGACGTCAATCTTGAGGTGTTCCAGCACTTTCGGGACATGCGGGGTGAAGTCCACGGCCTCATTCGCCTGCACCTTCTCCTTGTCCACCTGAGCACGCAGGAATTCAGGCGCCTGGGAGAGGCGTACCCGCGCCGGGTTAGTGCGCGAGCTGTGCAGGAAGGTGCCGCCGGTGCGGTCTATGGTGCGCACCGTCAGCTTGTCCAGCTTCATGACGCACTCGCTGTGGGTCGCAGGGTCATCGGGATTGTAGTGCAGCAGCCCCTGCCAGCCCCGCCGGATGCCGATTGGCTCATGGCCTTCGTCAATCGCGCGGTACACCAGTGCTTTGATACAGGGATTCAAGCCAGGGACGTCGCCCCCTCCGGTAAGAATGCCAATTCTCATGCGTTATCCTCCTTTTCTAATCTAGTCTCAGATTCAGGTTTCTCGGTCACGTCGGCAACGCGACCGCCTGTGATACGGACCAGTGTGGCAAAGGATACAGGGAACACGGCGCTGGGATGGCCGGCTGCCGCGTAGAGCGTCTCGAAACGCCCCAGCGAGGCGTCAATCCAGGTCGGCAAAGGCCGGCTGTGGCCGATGGGCGGCACGCCGCCGATGCTGAAGCCGGTCTCCTCACGCACACGCTCGGCATCGGCGATCATCACCCGGCGCGCTCCCGTGAGTTCCTTTAGGCGGGCCGGGTCAGCCCGCCGGTCGCCCGCGACCAGCACCAGGATCGGCGCACCGTCGGCCAGGAAAATGAGCGATTTGACGATGCTCCCCAGCGGAGCGCCGACGGCCTCGGCCGCCAGTTGAGCAGTGCGGGTACTTTCTTCCAGCATCATCACCTGGATGTCCAGGCCAGCCGCTTTGAGGGCCGCCTGGACACGCTCCGGCCCTTTCATGCGATCCCCTCCTCAACCTGCACGCCACCCACGCCAGCGATGGCACTCAGTTGCCTCTCCAGCTCAGGCGTGTAACGGGTTGTGTTGTTGGGAAACGCCAGCTCGACCGCCTGGTTGTGCGGGCCACCGGTAAGGCGGATGACGAAGTGATCCTGACCGGGGTTGCCCACCAGCAGGCTGTGGACACGGCGCAACACCTCCACGTCACGTGCCTGCTCGCCGCTGCGCACCAGCGTCACGCGCACGGTGTGGACCTTGCGAGACGGCGGCGCGGGGGGCGTCGCAGCGCTTGGCTGCTGGCTGTGGTCGGCCGGGACAATTACTTCTTCTGGGGGCTTGACCCAATCGCAGAGCAGGGAGGGCGTGTCCCGACGGCTGGCGTCAACCTTGCCGCCGATGACCAGGATGCGCTCCGGCTGCCAGAGATGCCGGGACTCCTTCCACACACGCGGGAAGACGACCACGTCGCACGTGCCCTGCAGGTCTTCAAGCGTCACGAAGGCCATTTCGTCCCCTTTCTGAGTGGTGTGGCGGCGCACGTGCTGTACCATCCCCACCACGACCACCTGTTGTCCGTTCGCTTCCGCGCTCAGGGTGCCGGCGTAGGCGGTGATCACATCGCGCAGCCGGTTGAGCGCTCCAGTCAGGGGATGCTCGGAGATGTAAACGCCAACGAGCTCTTTCTCCCAGGCCAGGATGTCCCGTTGACTCACCTCCGGCACTGCGGCCAGTGGTGATGTCAGCACGTCCTCAACCCCCAGGTAGCATCCTGTGGCCTCGCCGAAGAGGCTCATCTGGCCCACGTCTTTAGCGCGGTGAAGGCTGGCGCTCAGCCCGACGATGCGATCTAACGCGGCGAGCAACTGAGAGCGCGTGCCGAAGGGTCGCAGGGCGCCGACCTTGATGAGGCTCTCCAGTGCTCTCCGGTTGACCTGGCGCATATCCACACGGCGGCAGAAGTCATCCAGGTCGCGGAATGGCCCGCCGGCCCGCCGGGCATTGAGGATAGCCTGGACGGGGCCCTCGCCCACGTTCTTCACCGCTGCCAGTCCGAAGCGTATTGCAGGCTTGCCGTCCTCCTGCTCTTCGATAGTGAAGTCCAGCTCGGAGCGGTTGATGTCGGGGGGCAGGACTTCGATGCCCATACGGCGACACTCGGCGATCAGCAGCCCGACCTTTTCGGTGTTGTTGCGCTCGACGGTGAGCAACGCCGCCATGTACTCGACCGGATATCTGGCCTTGAGGTAAGCCGTCTGACAGGTAAGCACAGCGTAATCGGCGGCGTGACTGTTGTGGACCAGGATGTCGTTGGCGACGAAGTTGTGCGTTCCGGCGATGCTGAGGTCGTAGGTACGTTTCTCACCCGCGTACTCTATGGTGAGGACTTTGTCCCAGTAGAGGTCGCTCTGAGGCGGGTCCTGAGCCGATAGGTCAGTAATCAGGCCGCTGACTGCCGTGGGTGGTAGCACTCCGGCATTGACCAGGCGCCGTATCCCTTCCTCTCCCGCGATATGCACCTGAAACTTGCTCCGTGCCCCGTGCCGTTGCAGTTTGCTCACAATCCCCAGCCGCAGGAGCAGATGCTGGATTTGTACGGCCAATCGCTCCGACGGGGTGACGTAGCAGGCGTAGGGCTTGCCGTTGCGCATCCCCACACGTCCCCCAGCGCTCCACAGGTGACCAAGCAGCAGTGCGAGCGGCTGCTGCCCCAGCGTGAACACTCCGGTGGGCAGTTCTCTTTGAGAAGCAGGCGTGCCCCACAGGCCAAGCTGTTTGAGCCAGTGCACCAGCCCGCGCTCTTCCCCGGGATGGATGGGACGGATACGGACGACCTTCTGCCCGTTGCGCTGCTCGACGGCGCAATCGGTGTTCTCAAACTTTTTGAGCGCTGCGATGAAGGAGTCCAGAAGAGCGTCGTGGCGGGGCAAATAATACGCCGCCTCAGAGCGCTCCAGTTCGCCTCCAGTGACCAGATGGGCCAGGGCGATGAGCTGGTGCTCAGGCCATTCCTCGCCCGTCCCGTCAATGGGCAGGCGGGCAGGTACGGCGATGTGACTCCCACGTTTCAGCTCGTCAAGCCGGCGCCATCCCTGGGGCGTGTAGAAAGGATGGTTAGCGGTGGCCTCGATACGCCTCCCTGAGGCCGTCGTCAGGCGGAAAACAGGCCGTACCCCGTTGTCGAACACGTCAGTCACCGGGGCCGGCTGCAGCCTCAGGCTGGCTATGTCGCAGGTGAGCACGCGGCTCAGGCGGGAAGGGGAGTTGACCAGCTCCTCGATACGCACCAGGCGCCCGGTGGCTGCGTCCAGTATCTCCACATCCCCTGGCAGGCATTTGTTGAAGCCGTAGCGGGCGAAGTACTCGATGTCGTCGAAGATGGCGCTGGCAACGTCCTCTGGTATGTTGCTGTGACGGGCCGCGCCAGCGATGAAAGATTCGCGGTGTTTGAGCAGCTCCGCCTTCTTCTTTTTGCCCACCGCACGCCTGACAAGGTCGGCCTCGGAGGCGGAATAGCCAGCAAGGTCGGTCAGGATGCGGATGATCTGCTCCTGGTAGACGATGATGGCGTACGTCTCGCTCAGGATCGGCTCCAGCGCAGGATGGCGATACTCTACCGGCTTGAGGCCATGCATGCGGTCAATGTAATCGTCAATGTATTCCATTGGGCCGGGCCGGTAGAGGCTGAGCGTGGCGATGATATGGTCGAACGCGGTGGGCTGCATCTTCATCAGCACGCGCCGCATGCCTTCCCCTTCGACCTGGAAGATGCCCATCACCTCGCCCCGCGAGAGCAGCTCGTAGATGGCCGGGTCATCGGTGGGGATGTTGTACAGATTCAGTTCCACGCCATGGCGCTGCCGGATCAGCTCGCAGGCGCGACGCATTAACGTCAGAGTGGCCAGCCCCAGGAAGTCAATCTTGAGCAGCCCCAGTTCCTCCAGCTCTTCCATCGTATACTGGGTGACGACGCCGATCTCGTCCTCGCCCTCGCCGCCCCGGGTAGGCCGGTGGAGCGGGGCGTAATTCACCAGCGGCACGTCGGAGACGATGACGCCGGCGGCATGGGTGCTGGCGTGACGGATATTCCCTTCCAGCGCCCGGGCAGTATCAATCAGTCTGCGCACATGGGGCTGCGTTTCGTACTCCTGGCGCAGCTCGGGTACCTCTTCGAGCGCGCTTTCCAGCGTGACTTTGGGGCCAGCGGGCACCAGCCGGGCGATGCGGTCAACCTCGGTGAGGGGGTAGTCGAGGGCCCGGCCCACATCGCGGATGGCAGCTTTGGCCCCCATCGTACCGAAGGTGATGATCTGGGCTACCTGCTCCTGGCCGTATTTCTCGATTGTGTAACGGATCATCAGATTGCGCTGGTCATCGGGGTAGTCCAGGTCAATGTCGGGCATGGTCACCCGTCCGAGGTTGAGGAAGCGCTCGAAGATGAGGTTATGTTTCAGGGGGTCCAGGTTGGTGATGCCCAGGCAGTAGGCGACTATGGAGCTGGCCCCTGAGCCGCGCACGTTCCACCAGATGCCCTGTTCCCTGGCAAAGCGACACAGGTCCCACACGATGAGGAAGTAGGTGTCGAAGCCCATGCGGTGGATGATGTCCAGCTCGTAGTCGAGGCGCTGTCTTATCTCCGTGGTGATCACGGGGTAGCGCTGGTGCAACCCCTGCTCGCACAGATGGCGCAGGTAGCTCTGCGGATCGTGCCCCGGCGGTACCTCGAAGACGGGCAGGTGGTAGCGGCCGAACTCCAGCGTCAGGTCGCACATCTCGGCGACCCGCAGCGTATTGGTCAGCGCTTCGGGCACCTCCGCAAAGAGCGCCGCCATCTCCTCGCCGCTCCGCAGGTAGAAGCTATCGTTGTCCATCCGCATGCGGTTGGGCTCGGTAACGGTCTTGCCGGTCTGGATGCACAGCAGCACATCGTGCGTGGCGGAGTCCGCGCGGTTGGTGTAGTGGACATCGTTGGTGGCGACGAGCGGCAGGGAGAGCTCGCGGGCGAAAGCGACGAGCTGACGGTTGACCTTGGTCAGGTCGGGGAGGTCATGCTCCTGGAGCTCTAGGAAGTAGCGGCCGGGGAAGACTTCGCGGTACCAGTCCATGACCCGCCGGGCCTCCTCGAGGCGCCCTTCCAGGATGAGGTGGGCGAGCTCGGAGGAGCCGCAGCCGGAGAGGACGATGAGACCATCCGCATACGCAGCGAGGGTCTCCCGGTCAATGCGTGGCTTGTAGTAGAAGCCCTCGAGCTGAGCGATCGTGGCCAGCCGCATCAGGTTGCGGTAGCCGGTCTCGTTCTGGGCCAGCAGTTCCAGGTGATATGCCTTGCGGTCGAGCTGAGAGTCGCGGTCGTGGCGGCTGCGGGGCGCCAGATAAGCCTCCATACCGATGAGCGGCTTGATACCGACGCTCTGGCAGGCTTTGTAGAACTGGACGGCCCCGTACATCGCGCCGTGGTCGGTGAGCGCGAGCGCTGGCATCCCCAGCTCGGCGGCACGCTCCGCAAGTTCGCGGCAACTGCTCAGGCCGTCGAGGAGCGAGTATTCGCTGTGGACATGGAGGTGAACGAAATCGGCCATCGGCTTGAATTATACTCCACCACCCTGGGACGGGCAAATAGGGTGTGTTCAGGGATTCCTGTATGGTCAGAGACCTGGTGGGCGATGGCATTGCCATCGCCCACCCGCGCAATGCCATCGCTCACCCGCGCATGGCCACGCCCACCCTCCACCAACACGGGGGCAATAACCTGCCCTGCGTCTCTGCTAGGCCGTTACACCAGATGTTCAGGGTGCTACATCACAGGATCAGGATTACTGACGGAGGTTTATCCGCCGATCTCCGACATCACCCGCCTCTCCGGCACCAGCAGCTCAGCCAGGTGGTGACTCTGGGGTTTACTATCTATCGCCCGCAGCAACAACGCTTCGATCGCGGCGGCGCCTGCTCCGCTCCGCAGCGGGGTACGCAGGTCAATTTCATAGTCTGAGAGCAGGCAGGGCCGCAGATGCCCATCGGCGGTGAGGCGCATGCGGTTGCACCCGTAGCAAAAATGCTCACTGAGCGGGGTGATGAAACCCACCGTGCCGCGCGCTCCGGGCAGACGATAGTAGCGGGCCGGGCCATTGCCGGCGTCCAAGGTCGCCGGCTCGAGCGCACCCAGCGCAGCCTCGATAGATTGGCGAATCTCCCGCGCTGTGACCACGCGCTCCTGCCACTGAGCATACATCGTATCGCCGTTCACCAGCGGCATCAGCTCGATGAAGCGGACGTGCCAGCCATCGTCCACCGTCTTGCGTGCCAGCTCTACTATCTCATCATCATTCAGGCCGCGCATGACGACGGTATTGATCTTGACCGGATGCAGCCCGGCCCTGTGCGCTGCCTCCATCCCGGCCAGTACGTCTTCCAGGCGCCCCCGCCGTGTGATGAGCTGGAAGCGTTCGGGGCGCAGCGTATCCAGGCTGATGTTAACCCGCTGCAGGCCCGCTGCGGCCAGTTCTCTGGCATAGCGGGCGAGGAGCGTGCCATTGGTCGTCATCGCCAGGTCATCAATGCCAGGTATCCGCGCGATCATGCGCACCAGCTCGACCAGTCCCAGCCGCGCCAGCGGTTCGCCACCGGTGAGGCGCACCTTGCTGATGCCCAGCCTGGCAGCGACGCGCACGATGACCTCGATCTCCTCGTAGCGCAAAATCTCCTCATGGGGCCGGCGGGGGACGCCCTGGGGCGGCATACAGTAAACGCAGCGCAAATTACATCGGTCGGTGACTGAGACACGCAGGTAGCTGATCGGGCGATTGTAGGCGTCCAGACGAGTCATGGCTCATGCTCCGGGAAACACATGTACCGCCGAGGCTTTGAAGGCAATGTAGACCTCCTCCCCCTCGCGCAGCTCCATTTCTTCGAGCGACCTCCTGGTGATCGCACAGGCAAGCTCCAGGGGCGCTGGGCCTTCGGAAAGGCACACCGTGACATAGATGACACTTCCCCTATCCGCGATATTGGTGATACGGCCGGGGAAGGAATTGCGGACGCTGGAGCGGAATGGCTCTCTGGAGATAATGATGTCCTCCGGCCTGAGCGAGCCATGTACCTGCCCGACCAGTCCGGTCACCACGGCGATGGCTATCCCGCCAACCGAGAGCACCTTATAACCGTCCTCTGCCGGGCGCAATTCCCCCTTAAAAATGTTCCTCGCCCCAACAAAGCGGGCCACGAACTCGGAATTGGGTCTCCTGAAGACTTCTTCCGGCGTCCCTACCTGCACGACTCTGCCTTGCTGGAGAATGGCGATCCTCTCACCCAGTGCCACTGCTTCCTCAAAGTCGTGGGTGACATGGATGATCGTGGTCTTGAGAGAGCCATGGAGGCCGGCCAGTTCTCGCTGTAGCGCCCCACGGCTGGCCGGGTCGAGAGCACCCAGTGGTTCGTCCAGGAGCAGCAGACGGGGAGCGATGACCAGCGCACGTGCCAGCGCTACCCGTTGCCGCTCCCCGCCGCTCAACCTCTCCGGCCTGCGGAGCAGCAGATGCTCGATGTCCAGCAGCCTGGATACGGCGCGTACCTGTTCCTCAACCTGCCGTCCACCCCGCAGACGGAGGCCGAAGGCGACGTTTTCAAAGACATTGAGGTGTGGAAACAAGGCCGAGTCCTGATAGACAAAGCCTACCCCGCGCTTTTCGGGCGGGAGATCGGTCACGTCTCTCCCGTCTATGAATATGCGTCCCCGGCACGGGCGGTGAATGCCAGCGATGGTTTCGAGCAGCACCGTTTTGCCCGCTCCGCTCGGTCCGAGGACGACGAAATATTCACCGGCGGCGACCTCGAGCGTAAGCTCCCCCAGGCGGAACTCGCCCAATGCGACACACACCTGCTCTAACCGAACCCCTACCATATCCGCCTATCCCTGTGGCCGATGATGCGCAGCACAACGAAAGTAGCCAGGCACATCAGGATCAGCAGCGCGGCAATGGGCTGGGCATAGCGGAGGCCCCAGGACTCGAAGCGCTCATAGAGCAACACCGGAGTCACCATAGGGTGATAGGCCAGGATGACAACGGCGCCGAACTCACTGAGTCCGCGTGCCCACATCATCACGGCGCCGGAGAAGATGCTGCGCCAGGCCATAGGCAGGGAGACGCGCCAGAAGCTTTCCCAGGGCGAAGCGCCGAGCGTGCGGGCCGTGTACTCAAGCCGTGGGTCCACCCCCTCAAATCCCTCGCGCGCGGCGTTGACCAGGAAAGACATACTCACAAACAGCATGGCCGCGACAATACCGGGCACAGCGGAGACAAACCTGATTCCCAGCAGGCCCAACACCTGTCCTGGCAGTGTATGCCGTCCGAAGGCCATCAGCAGTGCGATCCCCGCTGCCGTATGGGGCACCACAACGGGCAAGTTCACGACCCCTTCGACCAGCCACTTGGCAGGAAAGTCCCGGCGAGCCAACACATAGGCCAGCGGCACTCCGCCCAGGAAGGCAATCGTCGTAGCCATCAGGGAGGCCGCGAAAGTCAGGAGCATTGAACGGCGCACCTCCTCGTCCAGCAAAGTCTCCCAGAGCAGAGCGGGCGAGGAGGTGATGATGACGCGGAGCAATGGCCAGGCCACGAATAGCACCAGCAAGGCGCCTGGTATAGCAAACACGATCAGGATACGACGGTCCACATCTGCTCTCATTTACCACCTGCCGCAGGGATGACCAGTGATCTCAGCTCGCCGGGCACCAGATCAGCCTGCTCACTCAACGCTGGCACGATGGGTGGCTGACCTGCTTCTTCCATAATCGCCTGCCCCTCTGGCCCCAGGAGAAATGCCAGGAACCTGACAGCCAGATCGGGGCGGGGAGCGTTCCTGGGGATAGTCACACCATAAATGATCGGCATGCCTACCTGCGTCTCCGCGCCCGCGATGTCCACTGTAGCCCGACGATAGAAATCGGCAAGCTCAGGGCGGCTCAGGTTGATCTCATCTGGCAATTCCAGGAACTTCAAGCCATGTTGCACAGCCACCGAGCGGTACTGGAAGGCGTAGTCCATATCACCGGATTGGAGGAGGGGAATCAGGTCCGTCTCTTTGGGGCGGATGTGCGACGGGGGGCAGTGCTCCCGTAGCCGTGTGTACAGGCCAGGCTGCTGGTAATGCAGCTCGGCCAGTTGCCAGACCAGGAGCGCGCGGTAACCGCAGGGATCGGCCTGTGGGTCCGAATGGCCGTAGATCACACCCTCGCGGGTGAGGATTTCGTACCAGTTTTGGGCGTTGATCTCGTCGGCGTACCGGGAGCGGTCAGTATAGGCAATGACCATGGAGTTGCGGGCAAACTGGATGTTCCAGTCGGCGAAGGCGGGGATCAGCAGACGGTCAATGACAGTGTAATCGGCGGAAATCACCAGATCGGCCTGGCGACCGAGCTCACTAACCTTGCGCGCACTCACCAGGCTGCCAGCAGCCTCAGTGGCGAAAGTTACGCGCGGGTAACGGGCGTTGAACGCCCGGGTTAGCAGTTCCACTGGCATAGTCAGACTGCCCGCGTGGAATACGACGAGCGTGCCTTGCAAGGTAGAGTCGGCTGCAGGTGGGTGGGGCTGTATGGGAACACAGCCGGCCAGCAACTGCACGAGCAGTATCCATGCAGCGATTACCCACACCTTTTCCATAGGAGCACGGTGTCTATCTCTCTACTGGCGAAAAAGGGGGAATGCTGCCGGCCTGTCTCAAAGCAGCTTTGAGAGGAAGCAGCGCATCCCCTTTCCAAGCGCGGGAGGCATGGCCGTTTCCGGCCATACCCTACCGGCCTCACGCCATAGGCCGGGCCTTTAGGCGGTGAGGCTCGGAGATGCTGAGATAACCCTATGATAACACAGTGGAGAGGAAAGTCAACTTCAGAGGGTTCCTACATTTGTCATTGTGTCCCTTTTGTGCTAAACTTTTCCCTTGCCTGGTTACCGCAACCTTAGGGTGTTAGGTGTGGAGTATGATGAAGAGAGTGTTACTTATCCTCGCAGTAGCAGTGCCGCTTCTGCTCATCGTAACGGCGCCTGCGCTTACGGCGCCGCACTATCAGGCACGCTCGGTGATCACCTATCCGACCGAGGGGATGGTCCTGAGCGGGGTGGTCGAGGTCACGGGTATCGCCACCCACCCCAATATCCGCTCGTATCAGGTGCGCTACGCCGCCGGACCGCGACCGGTCGCTGAGTCCCAATGGGTGGACTTCGCCATTGTCGAAGGGGTGCAGGTGGAGAACGGTGTGCTGGGGACCTGGGATACCACCACCGTACCCAACGGGCTGTATACGCTGGCGCTGGCCGTATGGGGAGTTGACGATCCCTCCAGCCCCTACGTCTTCTTCGTCACCAATCTGACTGTGGACAACTCGCAACCTGCCCCTCCAACCCCGACACCTGAGCCGCCCACACCGGAACCGTTGCCCACTCCTGTCCCGGAGACACCTACTCCGGTCGCTGTCGAGTTGCCGCCGACCTCCACACCTGTCTCTTATACACATCT
>JAOAAG010000302.1 GCA_026418995.1 Anaerolineae bacterium | reverse complement strand
CCTGCTCAGTCAGGGGTTCTCGCCGTTCCATCGGGCACCTCCTGTGTTCTGGGAAATCTCCCAGAAGCATACCAGAGATGTCCGAAAGGGGGTACGGCGATGGGCAACTTTTAAGGTACGACTTTACAAGACGACAAGGGGTACGACTTTACGAGACCTTACAATGGAAAAGCCTTTGCGTTCTTCGCGCGCTTTGCGGTTTTTAAATGTAAACCTGTTGTGAACCATCCCGGTGCATACACCGTCGTGTGTGGCCTGGCACATTGTGCATGCATCCCGGGTTAAACATTGGCAAACCGCATCACTCAGGTTATAATGGGCGAAAGGCCCGCCCCTTTGCGGGTTGCTGGCTGAGGTCGCAGGAGGAAGCATGCTCTACCCCCAAACCAACCTGTTCCGCCAGGTGTTTGACCTGTCGGGCTTTTGGGATTTTCGCTTCGACCCCCAGGGGCGTGGGCTGGATGAGGGCTGGCCTGAGGGCCTGGGCGAAACATACCCTATTGCCGTGCCCGCCAGTTGGAATGACCAGTTCGCGGATGAACGCGATTATCTGGGCCCTGCCTGGTACCAGACCCGTTTTGACCTGCCCTGGGGCTGGGAGCAAAAACGCGTCTTCCTGCGCTTCGGCTCGGTCAATTACCTGGCGCAGGTCTGGCTCAACGGGGTATTTATCGGCCAGCACGAGGGTGGCCATCTGCCCTTCGAGTTCGAGATCACCTCCTGTGTGCAGCGCGAGGGCAATCTGCTGATCGTGCGCGTTGAAGGGCATCTGGCTCCTGACCGGGTCCCGCCGGGCAATGTCCCCGCCGATCCACTCGACGCCTTCGGCAGCGCCAACTATCCGCCCACCTCGTTCGATTTCTTCCCCTACTGCGGTATTCAGCGCCCGGTGCTGCTCTACGCTGTCCCGCACGAGGGGATCGGCGACATCACCGTGATCACCGGGGCCGACGGCACTGTGTGCCTGCGTGTGGAGGCGAGTGGACAGGCCACCCGCCGCGTGACGCTGCGCGGCCACGGCACTAACCTGGCAGCGGAGTCCGACGGGGGTGAGATCATGCTGAGCGTGCCTCAACCTGCCCTCTGGTCGCCGGAGACCCCCAACCTCTACGACATGACAGTCGAATTGATAGGAAAGGAGGGGGTCTTCGACCGTTATACCCTGCCGGTCGGCATCCGCACCATCGAAGTTGCCGGCGATGCACTGCTCCTCAACGGCCACCCTATCGTCCTCAAAGGCTTTGGCCGCCACGAGGATTTTCCCATCTTTGGTCGGGGGTATGCGCCGCCGGTGCTCATCAAGGACTACGCGCTGATGAAGTGGGTCGGGGCTAACTCCTTCCGTACCACTCACTACCCCTACTCCGAGCAGATGCTCGATCTGGCCGACCGGTTGGGCTTTCTGGTGATAGACGAAACGCCAGCGGTGGGCCTCTTCTTCGCCGAGGAGGGGCTGGAGCGGCGGCTGACGCTGTGCCGCCAGTATGTGCGCGAAATGATCGCTCGCGACAAGAACCACCCCAGCGTCATCATGTGGAGTCTGGCGAACGAACCGCACTCGCACCGCCCGGCAGCGAAAGCCTTCTTCCGTGACCTGTACGACCTGGCGAAGTCACTGGACCCCACCCGGCCGGTCACGCTGGTGAGTTACCTGGGCCTGGGCGAGGAGGCGTTTGAGTTTCTTGATGTGGTCTGTCTGAACCGTTACTTCGGCTGGTATCTACAGCAGGGGCGGCTGGACGAAGGCTGTGCGCTCCTTGATGCGGAACTGGATGCGCTGCATCAGAAGTATCCCAGGCCGCTCATCCTCACCGAGTTCGGCGCCGACGCGGTCGCTGGCCATCACGCTCAGCCGCCGGAGATGTTCAGCGAGGAATACCAGGCCGAGATGATCGCCCGCTACATCGCGATCCTGAACCGCAAGCCGTTTATAGTCGGGCAGCATGTGTGGAATCTGTGCGATTTCAAGACCGGGCAGGCAGTACATCGTGTGGGAGCCTTGAACCTGAAAGGCGTATTCACCCGCGACCGTCGCCCTAAATTGGCTGCCCACCGTCTGCGCGAGCTGTGGGGTGGTCTCTAGAGGTGAGCGTGTTTCCAGGCCCTGAGGTGGCTGGTGCCAGGAGAGAAGCCGGAGCGGTAGGGGGTGCTCGCCTGGTCATTGCACTGCTGTTGCTCGGCGCAGCGCTGGCCTGCAATGCCCCGCTGCCGGGGATACCTGAGCATGCCCCGTCACTTACCCCCATCGTCACACTGACCCCTGTTTCTGTATCCACACCCACTTCCACGCCAACGGCCACCCCCTCCCCGACTCCTACTCCGACCTCTACTCCCACGCCCACCCCTACTCCTGAACCGGAGCAATTGCTCTCCGAGGCCTCCAGGGCCATGGAGTACGGGGACTACGAAGCTGCTGCAGCGCGCTATCACAACCTGCTGAGCATGCCGCTTGATAGGGATAGCGAGGGCCAGGCCCGTTTTGGCCTGGGGCACGCTTGCCTGCGCGATCGCAACTTCGGGTGCGCCGTTGATGCGTTCAGAGCATTGATCGCCCGCAGCACGGATGTCCCGGCCGACCGTTTCGCCTCCGCTGCCCGCTTTCTGCTGGCGGAGGCACTGATGGGGCAAGGCGAGGCACTGGCCGCGGCCGAAGCATACCGCGCCTACCTGGCAGGCGGCACGGTCATCACCGCCTACGTCAGTGAACGGCTGGGGGATGCTCTCTACGCCGGAGGTGCCTACACCGAAGCGCTCTCCGCATACACATATGCTATCGCCGTCGCACCCGATCGTTCTACCGAGGTTGGAGCGCGCGAGAAACTTGCTCTGGTGTATGTTGCTCTGGGGGACTATCCCGCCGCCGTTGCTCAGTACGAAGCCATCCTCAATGTTGCTCAGATCCGCGCCTATCGCGCCCGCATAGAACACCAGCTTGCCGAGACACTCCTCCTGGCCGGCGACAGCGAGGCCGGGTATGCCCGCCATCTGAATGTGGTCAGGAGCTATCCCGAGGAGCACTATGCCTACCTCTCGCTTGTGAAGCTGGTCGAGGCTGGCCGCCCCCCGGACGATTTCCTGCGCGGCGTAGTGGACTATTATGGAGGAGCTTACGGGCCAGCCGTGGAAGCTTTCAGCCGGTATGTCAATGCCTACCCCGAAACCCACTCCGGGGACGCGCAC
The DNA here is from genome assembly GCA_026418995.1 of Anaerolineae bacterium. Lineage (GTDB taxonomy): Bacteria > Chloroflexota > Anaerolineae > B4-G1 > B4-G1 > JAOAAG01. The sequence continues at coordinate 1,373 of JAOAAG010000302.1, read as the reverse complement.
TGGTACGCTGGCATGTCCTACCTTAAAGCCGGCAGCCCCGCCCTGGCGATAGAGGAGTTCCGCTTGCTGATTGACACGCATCCCGAAAACGAGCGTCGTGGCGACGCCTGGATGGGGCTGGCCGAGGCTTACCTGAATATGGACGATCTGAGCACAGCGGTTGCGAGTTACCGGCAATTTGCGGAGCTGATGCCACACCACCCCCGCGCTGCAGAGGCGCTGTGGAAGGCCGCCCAGAGCCTGGAACGGGCGGGTGAGCTGGAAGCCGCCGCTCAGGCTTATCTCGATTGCCACACCCGTTACCCCCAATCCGATTATGCCCCTGCCGCCCTGTTCAGGAGTGGGCTGCAATCTTACCGCCTGAACGAATGGACGGGTGCAGCGGTGGCCTGGGACACGCTGGCGAACCTCTATCCCGACTCTGCCTACCGGCCGGCAGCGCTGATGTGGCTGGGCAAGGTGCGCCTGTTGCAGGGCGATGATCAGGCTGCCAGGGAGTATTTTAACCAGGCTGCTGCAAGCGCTCCCCAAGGCTACTATGGCCTGCGGGCGGCGGAATTGGCTACCGCTCTCACGACCACCCTGCCCATCTTCACGTCCGCTCACTACGATCCCCCGCCAGAGGCCGCCGATCGGCCGGAGGCCGAGGCATGGCTTGCTGCCTGGCTGGGGGTAGAAAACACCGGGCGTCTCGGCGAGCTCCAGCCCATCCTCGCCACCGACCCGCGCTTGCAACGTGGCGTCGAACTGTGGCAATTGGGGCTCTTCGAGGCGGCCAAATGGGAACTGGAGGCCCTCCGCAACGCCACGCGCCAGGATGCGCTGGCCCAGTACCAGCTAGCGCTGCTGTTCCGCGAGCTTGGTCTCTACCGCTCCTCGATTCTCTGCGCGGCGCGGGTCATCTCTCTGGCCTCGGCCAGTGGCCTGTCTGAGGTACCGGCGTTCATTCAGCGTCTGGCCTATCCGAACTACTATGAGGCGCTCGTGCTGGACAACGCCCGGCAAAGCAATCTCGACCCGTTGCTTATCTTCGCGCTTATCCGCCAGGAGAGCCTCTTCGAGAGCCTGGCGACCTCTTCAGCCAGTGCACGCGGACTGATGCAGGTTATTCCTCCCACTGGCGCGGAGATTCATGCCGCGCTGGACTGGCCGCCCGGCTACGAGACCGCCGACCTCTACCGTCCCTACGTCAGCCTGCGCTTCGGCACGTACTACTTAGCGCGGCAACTTGACCGTTTTGGCGGACGTGTAGATGTGGCCCTGGCAGCGTATAACGGCGGACCCTCCAATGCCCGTCGCTGGCTCGACGCCGCCGGCGATGACCCGGACCTCTTCGTCGAGCTCATTACACTGGAGGAGTCACGGCTCTACAT
>JAOAAG010000286.1 GCA_026418995.1 Anaerolineae bacterium | reverse complement strand
GCATATATCCGGTGTGCCGGCGGATGGCGCTTATCCCTTCAACTTGTGGGAGTTCGGTGAGGTTGTGCGCGATCCCATCTGGGTTGATTTGCGGCACAGCGAGGGGCTGGAAACCGGTCTGTACTATTTCAACCTGATCGTGAGCTGGGACAATGGGGACCTGGAATTGCCATTAGGCACACTGGAACTGATTAAGCCGGAGGCTGAGCCATGAGCACAATGACAAAGAAAGAACGGCTACAGGCCGCTATCAACGGGGAGGCGGTTGATCGCCCACCGGTGGCCCTGTGGCGTCACTTCCCCGGCGACGACTATCGCCCGGAGGACCTGGCGGCGGCTACCATCGAGTTTCAGCGCCGCTACGATTTCGATTTCGTCAAGGTGACGCCAGCGAGCAGCTTCTGCGTCCATGACTGGGGCGCGCAGGACTGCTGGACAGGAGACCCGGAGGGGACGCGCGAGTACACCTTTCACCCGATCCGCTCCCCAGAAGACTGGTATACTCTCTCCATACTCAATCCCACGGAGGGGGCCCTGGGAGCCCAACTGTGCTGCCTGCGCCTGATAGCGAAGGAATTGGCCGATGAGGTGCCGTTCATTCAGACTATCTTTAACCCGCTGGCCCAGGCCAAGAACCTGGTGGGGTCAGAGACATTGCCAGTGCATATGCGTCGCTACCCGGACGCCCTGCATGCCGGCCTGGAGACCATCACCCGGACCACCATCCGCTTCATCGAAGCCGCCAGAGAAACGGGCATCGCGGGCATATTTTACGCCATCCAGCATGCCCAGTACGGTCTGCTCAGCGAAGAGGAGTACTCCATCTTTGGCCGTCCTTACGATATGCGCATCCTGGAGGCAGCCCAGGGCTTGTGGCTGAACGTGCTGCACCTGCATGGCCGCGAGGTGATGTTCGACCTGGTCGCTGATTACCCTGTCCAGGTCATCAACTGGCACGATCGGGAAACCTGGCCGACCCTGGCCGAGGCGCTGACCAGGACTAAGCTGGCATTGTGTGGAGGGTTACAACGCTGGGAGGTGATCGTGCGGGGCATGCCGGAGCAAGTGCGCGAGCAGGCTGCTGATGCTATAGCGCAAACCGGTGGCAGGCGTTTTATCCTGGGCACGGGATGTGTGGTGCCTGTAGTGGCACCGTTCTCTAACATTCGCGCCGCACGTGAGGCGGTAGAACTGGAGGTGTGAACATGACACGACGTAAAATGAAAGCCCGCAAAAGGATACCACGCGAACCGACCAGAGCGCACAAGGAGCAGACGTTGCGCCGCTATTTACTGCCGGGAGGCATAGCCCTTGTGCTGATAGCCAGTGTGGTGGTGGTAGCAGTGCTCGTCGCCAACAGGGGAAAAGAGGAAAAAGCCGCCATGATGTACCGCTCTATCGCTGGTGGCTTCACAGAGGAAGGGTTCCCGTTCCTGGGATCGCCTGACGCTCCGGTGACGCTGGTGGAGTTCACCGATTTTAACTGCTCCCATTGCCGGGCGTACAATCTGGAGCACGAGGCGAGTATCCTGGAGGAATTCGTGGCGACGGGCAAGGTCCGCTACATTGTACATTACTACAGCAGCGGTAGCCCACATTCTATGCAGGCCACCGAGGCCGCCATGTGTGCAGCCGATCAGCAGAAGTATTTTCAGTTTCAACATGCTCTGTTTGAAGAGTCCGCAACCTCGCGGGAGGAGTTCCTGGCGCTGGCGCGCAAGGTCGGGCTCAATGAGAGGGAATTCGCAGCATGCTGGGACTCGGAACGCCACCGTGAGGCCCTGCTGAAACATATGCAGGCAGCCGCAGAGGCAGGTATCTACTCGACACCCACCTTTAAGATCAATGACCGTCTGGTGGTGGGGAACAGGCCCGAGGTGATACGCCAGGTCATCCAGGAGGAGCTGGCACTGGCAGGTTACTGAGGGGCAGGCATATGTCTATAGAGGGCGCGATCAAGTTCAACCTCCAGTTCACTCCGTCGCCACCGCTGCCGGAGAAGGCGCTGCGTGAGATCAATGCCTGGCGCCACATCCTTTACCTGATGCAACTGATTGGCCGGAGCCCCGATCGCTACGGGGGTTTTGGCTACGGGAACATCAGTCAGCGTCTGGATTCTCACGACGTGCCACCTCACCGCAGGCGCTTCGTGATCAGCGGCACTCAGACCGGTGGCCTGGCCTGGTTAAACCCGGAGCACTACGCTGTTGTGGTAGAATGCCGTCCCGAGCAGAACCTGGTGGTAGCCGAGGGGCCAATCCCCCCTTCTGCGGAATCGCTGACCCATGGCATGCTCTATGCCCTCGATGATGGTCTGCGCTTTGTGATTCACGCTCATTCACCCCACCTCTGGCATGCCGCTCCTGAGCTGGGCATTCCTGTAACCAGGGAAGAGGTTGCTTACGGAACGCCAGAGATGGCCGAGGAGGTGCGCCGTCTGTTCCAGGAGACCAAGGTAAGAGAGCTGCTGATCTTTGCGATGGGTGGGCATGAGGACGGTGTAATCTCCTTCGGTCACACCGCCGAGGAAGCCGGTACGGTGATGATTCGCTATCTGGTACGGGCGTTAGCTCTGAGGCCATCTCCCTGATGTGCCGTGCTGACGGGTGTCTCCCAGCCTATGCATAATCTCTCGTGTACGCGGGTAGATCTGCTTATAGAGCGCGAATAGCTCGTCATAGTGCCTTTCCCAGGCCGGATCGGGCAGGATGGTTCTGCCGCCACATCGCTCTCGGGCTAACCAGATCGTCTCCTCCGGCGAGGAATACACCCCTGTTCCCATCCCGGCCAGAAGCGCGGCTCCGAAGGCGCTGGTCTCCTGAAACTCAAGCACACGCAGGGGGCGCCTGAGCACGGCAGCCTTGATGCTGTTCCACAGTTCATTCTGCGTCCCCCCACCTACGGCGCGTATGTCCTCAACCGCATCCGCGTTGGCCCCTCCGTGTTCAAGCACTTCCCGCAGTGCAAACGCTGTGCCCTCGAAAACTGCGCGGGCCAGGTCGGGTAGGCTGGTCGCAGCCGTCAGGCCAATAAAGACACCTCGCGCCAGCGGGTCCCACACGGGTGTGCGTTCGCCCTGCAAATAGGGGACATAGAGCAGACGGTTGCTTCCGGGCGGAACGGACTCGGCCAGCCGTGTCATCCTGGCGATTCCCTCGATGTCGTCCCGACCCAGGAATTCCCGGGCGAACCATTCGACAGAAGCGCCACTTGAAGTCGTCGTGCCGATGCCCAGCCACCTGCCGGGGGTGACGTCAGCGCAATTCACCCAGGCGCTATCGGGGGAAGGGCGGGGGAGGACCAGAGCCACTCAGTCGGTCGAGCCGGCGATGTACACTGCTGTCCCCTGCGGTCGGATGCCGGCGCCGACCGCTGAGGCTGGGACATCCCCTGCCCCCGTCACGACAGGGGTCCCGGCCCTCAGCCCACACTCCTGAGCTGCCGCTCCGGTGACCTCACCGACCACCTGGCCGGAACCGACAATGCGCGGCAGGCGCTCCGGTTCGATCCCCACCTTCTCGCACAGCCTCTCCGACCAGTGCCATGGGTCGTCAATCAGGGCCAGGCCGGAAAGGGCTGCGTGCGTGGGGTCTGTGCAGAACTCACCGGTGAGCCGGGCCAACATGAACGTGTTTGCAAAGCCGAGTACACGGGAAACCGCGTACACTTCTGACCTTTCGTCGCGCAGCCAGGCCATGCTTGTGACGGCACAGGTGCCTGGTATCAGACGGTTGCCGATAGCTCTCTGATAAGCCGCTGTCTCTTATACACATCTGACGCTGCCG
>JAOAAG010000271.1 GCA_026418995.1 Anaerolineae bacterium | reverse complement strand
AGATGTGTATAAGAGACAGGTCCATATGTCCCACTGCATCGGGGGCATTGCCCTCAGCCGTGGTATAGACAGCGCTCGTCGCCCGGTCACGCACAGCGGCCCTCGTCTTGGTCAGGCCGCGTGCTCCTCTTCCGTTGAGGCGCACGACCTCTCTGACGATAATCTCGTCGTCGCCTGCGCCATAGGCCTTCGTCACCAGCTCGGCGACGCCGTAGGCCGCGACGTCAACCTCGAAATTGATCGCCATACGTCCCACCCGGCCATGCACCAGGTTAAACTCCACCTCCAGCCTGCCGCCCTCGTCAACGTAGGCGTAGGTCGTGGGGAGCACTTCGATGCCCCCGTAGGGGCCGTGGTAATGCCCCTCGGTGTAACGCATCGTCGCGCCCGGCCCGACACGCACCTGAGCCTCCATAATGTGCTTGAGCTTGACGGCGTTGGGAAACGTGCAATGGGCCACAAAGCCGATCTCCGCCCCGGCCCCGATCTCAAAGGTGGGAATGATTTCCTGCACTCCCTCCGCCGGTATCATGCCAAAGCAGAGATGGACCGGGTACTCAACGCGCGTGCCCGGCGCAACGGTGATCTGCGCACGCACGCCCTGCTCCAACTCCTCGGCCTGGATGTCCACTCCCTCGACCAGGTTCAGCGCCAGCACATGATTCCCGCTGATGACGGCGCTGGCCACTTTAGGCACCTGGAGCAGATCAGCCTTCCCCCCGGCCTGCTCATAAGCTTTGATGATCGCCTCGAATTCGCGCGCCCAGGCCGGGTCTCGCTGAGCCAGTAGCGAAGCGACTTTACTCATTCGCACACCCTTTCCGTGACAACGCGTCGGTAGATGCCGTTGGCTTCCTCACCCCAGGGCTGGCTGCCCAGCCGCTCCCCATGGGGACGACAGTGCCTGGCGAAATACTCCCGTACCTCGTCAGGGATACCCGTGTTGACCACCGTGCCGCCGCACATCAGCGAGGCGGTATCGGCCACGCCGATCATCTCGTCCCGATGTGTGATCAGCAGCACCGTGATGCCCTCGGCGGACATACGGCGGAGCAGTGCCGCAATTTCCTCCAGCCCCAGCATATCAATCCCAGAATCCGGCTCATCGAGGATAGCCAGGCGGGGCCGCATAGCGTAGACAGCGGCCAGCTCAATGCGCTTGCGTTCCCCGCCGGAGAGGGCGGAGTCCACCGCGCGGGTCATATAGGCCTGTGGGGAGAGCGCGACCGCTTCCAGCGCCTGCTCAATGCGCTCCCGGGATGGATTCTGCATCCCCAGCGCCAAATAATCAGCCACCGGCAGACCCTCAAACCGGGCTGGCTCCTGCCAGGCCAGCGTGATTCCCAGGCGCGCCCGCTCCGTGATGGACAGGTTGGTAATATTCTGTCCGTCGAAGACGATGCAGCCCCGCTCAGGCTTGTATCCCTCGGAGCCCATCAGCGTCAGGGCCAGGCTGGTCTTCCCTGAGCCATTCAGCCCGACCAGCGTATGGATTTCCTGCTCCCGGATAGTCAGGTTGACCCCGCGCAACACTTCTGCGCCGGGACGTTGTACCCACAGGTCCTCGACGATCAGCAGCTTGTTATCCGTGCCCATCCAACCCTCCCTTAAGTGACGGTCACTTCTGAAGTGGCCGTCACTTAGTATACCACAAACTGGTCTGGGGGGAAGAAGCCTGCATTAACCGAATCGTAACCGCTTAGCAATGTTTGAAGGGGTGGTTTTATGGTATGCTAAACCTTAAGAGACCATCGGTCTCTGAGGTTGTGCTGGAAGGTTAATGAATGCTCAGGAGCGGGAGCCGACCAATGCTTAACACAGCCGAATGTATACATACAGAGGCGGCATGGAATGCGCTTTGCGAGATTGTCGAGGCTATCGGCGACCCATCTGATCTGGATGGCGCGTTGCATTTAATCATCAGGTCCCTGGTACAGCTCACCGGCTCCGACAGGGGGTTCCTGCTATGGTTGAGCAAGGCGGGACAACTCGAAATAGGAGCGGCTGTAAACTTTGAGCTGGAAGAGTGGGGTGAGTCTGCGCCGGGGTACCGACTGGCGCAAGAAGCCCTGCAGCGGCGTCAGCCGCTTATAGCAGACGATCTGCAACCGGAGGATGGCTCCGCCCTGGACTCACCTCGCTCTGCCATCTGTATCCCCCTCACTATCTCTGGAGAGACCAGCGGGGTGCTCTACCTGGATAGCCGCGAGCCGGGGGCATTCTCGCAAGAGGAGCTCCCGCTGCTCAGGGCGTTCGCCGGCCAGGCGGCTATCGCGATCAAAAACAGCCATCTCCACGAGACACTACGGCAGGCCGAACGGGCC
>JAOAAG010000261.1 GCA_026418995.1 Anaerolineae bacterium | reverse complement strand
CCGATGAGCGGCAGCGCAGAGCGCACACAGTAGGTCTGTGGCACAGCGGCAGCCGCAACGCGCAGTTGTTCTAATGCAGCCGGATGTAGCGCGTCGGGATGGCGGAGAACAGCCTGCACCAGCCGATTGAAAGCGACCTGTCGTTCCATCACCGGGTCAATGTATCCCTCGCGCAGGTGTGCGGTTGCAGCACGGCGTATCCATGCGATGAGCGGCCCAATGAATCTTTGCGGGGAGCGAACGCGGTATTCCCGAAACGGGGTGTCGGGAGCGAGGGTAGCGGCATAGAAGCGGGCGATCCAGAACCAGCGCATCTCGATGCGCTGTGCCAGCCGGCGAATACGCTCATAGAGGCCCACATTAGCAAGTTTTGCCGAGTCGTCGCAGCCTACCATGCTTGTTAGGGCAGCAGCACAGAGTGAGTGGTAGAATTCCCGTCCCAGGCATTCCCCATATTCGGGCAGCGGCCCGGCTAAAAGCTCAGCATTGCACAGGTGAGCACGTTGTACCAACCGTCTGGCCTCTGCCACAACTTGCTGCCCCACGGTGGTCTTCTCATCGCCAACCCCGGTGATAGAAGTGGTTTGCAAGTCTTTCAGTCGCTGCCAGGCAGCACAAATGGCCTCTGCCGCTCTCTGGTTGAACGCCACCTGTCGCTCCATTACGGGATCGAAATAAGCTTCTCGCAGGTGGGTGGTCAGGTTACGACGCAGCCATACAATCAGGGGGGCTATAACAGGTATACGCGACCTGATCTTATATTCCCGGTCAATCACGTTTGCCATGCGCAACAAGTGCGTTATGGCATCAATCTCATCCTCTGCCCAGACGCTTTCCATCTCATCCGAATAGCCTAGCGTTCTGGTCTATCCACTGCCACAGCCGCTCGATCCCCTCCTCGACCGACACACGGGGCCGCCAGCCCAGCTCTCGCTCCGCTTTGCGGATATCGCTGATGTACACAAGCTGGTCGCCCGGGCGCCAGGTCGCATAGCTCACCGATATGGGGTGGCCGGCCAGCTTTTCCAGCAGTGGCCCGAACCCGGCCCAGATGGAGATAGTGTTCTCCGGCCCACCGCCGATATTGTAAATCTGCCCTGCCGCGATGTCAATGTGCGCCGCCGCCGCCTCGTAGGCAGAGATGAGATCGTCTATCCACAGCACATCGCGCACCTGTTTGCCATCGCCGTAAATGGTGATAGGGCGGCCCAATCGCGCTGCAATGCAGAAATGCGCTACCCAGCCCTGGTCCTCGACACCGAACTGGCGCGTGCCATAGATGCAACTTTGACGGAACACGACGGTTTTTAGGCCGTAGATACGTGCGTAGTCGCGCGTGTACTGGTCGCCGCAGCCCTTGGAACATCCATAGGGCGAGTGGAAGTCCAACGGCTGGCTCTCCGGGATGCCCAGTGGGAAATCGTGGTAGCGATAGCGCGTCGCCTCCTCAATGATGGCAATATCCTCCATCCCGCCGTAGACCTTGTTGGTCGAGGCATAGAAGATGATGGCCTGTGGCGCAACAGCACGCGCCGCCTCCAGTACATTGAACGTGCCCAGTGCATTGCACTCAAAGTCTTCGCGTGGATTGGCAACAGATGTGGTGACCGCTACCTGTCCAGCCATATGATAGATACGCGCCGTATCGGGTGGTAACGCTGCGTGCAGCGCCTCGAAATCGCGGATGTCGCCGCGTATAAAGACCAGCCGGTCGCCATAGCGCTCGCGTAGCCAGGCCAGGTTCGCCTCCGTACCCTCGCGTGACAGGTTGTCGAAAACGACCACCCGGTCACCACGGCCCAGATGGTAGTCAGCAAGATTACAGCCGATGAAACCGGCTCCTCCGGTTATAAATATCTCCATATTATGCTCCATTAGGTCAACGTGTTGGTGGGGAAGGCTCACGCATCACAAGCGGTAGGTAAATATACCGCTGGTTCACAACCAGTGTGACCGGCACCACGAGCACCGGAACATCGGGGTCGTTGCTCTGGATGATGAGAGCGCTCCTGTATACCCCCGGCCGTACTCCGTAGGAGTCAAACGTGACCTCCATATGCGCTATCCCGCCTGACCCAATCGTGCCATAAGAGGGGGTGGCAGCCAACCAACCAGCGCCGGTACAGCCTACCTCGCCCCGCACTTCGAGGTTCACGGTGTTGAAATGGATCGTCACCTCACTGTCCCCTGTCCAGGCGGCAACCTGCGCATGTAGACCGTCTGTGATGGGCACAGGTGAGGCACGGCTACGTTTAACCAGATAATGGTATGGGTACACGGAGATAGCCCCTGTTTTGAAGTTGCGGTAGACCTGATAGGCGTATGAGTTTGCGTCCCTTCTGCTGCCCACCACCAGCGCGAGGTGCACAGGCGCGCCGGAGTCGGCTGACGGGTCGCGCTGGGAATCCCACAGTTGTCCCTCCGGCAGAGGGATGTCGGAGTTGCTGAGGTGCGCTTCCCAATCCCAGTTCACCTTATGCGCAAAATTCACGCCATTGGTGCGCAGCTCAATCTCATCCACACGAGCAGTGCAGCCTGCGGGAAGCGTTTTGACCTGCTCCGGGGTGTAGTAATAATCCAGGAGCGTATAGCCGGACCGGGGATCCGCGTCTATAAAGAAGCCATCTTTCCATTCATAGACCAGCTCGAAAGCGTAGTTGGGCACGAGAGTATACACCAGCGCCGCTCCGTTGCCATTGGTTATCGTCAACGTCCTGGTGACCCTCTGGCCAACTTCCTGGGCGCTGGACAGCGCTCCCGGGGAAACAGCGATGCGTGGAGGCGGTAACACAACCGTAATGATACCACTTTCTGCCCGGTGTCCCCGTCCATCATCAGCAACGATTTTTCCCTGGCCCCCCGCCCTGGTCGGGATGAAAACGAAGCTCGTGCCGCTGCCGGTTTGTCTCTCCAGCGTGCCAGAGGTGCTCCACTGCACCGAGATCGGCCCCAGGTAGTTGGGCGACGGACAGTCATCGAACCCAACCGCATAAAGCTTTAGCGACTCACCGACCTGAAGTGTGCGGGCGGTGACACTGCTGCCGGCAGCGTCTCTTATGGCAATGCTGGCCAATACGCCGGAGGTGACATTTACAGTGCTGGTATGCTCCCAGGTGACTACCCGGCCATTTGGAGAGAGCTCACTCTGAACCAGGGCGGTGTTCACAATCGCAGCGCAATAGAGCGCGGTCTGAGGCGGCACGGCCACGGCAAAGCTCAGGCGCGCTGTCTGACGCGCCGGCACTGTCCCCTTCCAGATCAGGTAGGGTAGTACCAGCGTGCCCGATAGCGGCTGATGAACCGTGCCTACCGAGGTGCGTACCGAACCGGGCACATACCCGGCGGCAAGCGGCAAGGTATCGGTGACCCAGAACTTTAAGCCCTGGAAGGCATAATTAGTCAGCACAATCGTGTAAGTGATGGTATCGCCGGGGCGGGCCAGGTTTCTGCTCGCGCTCAGCGCCGATTCCACCTGCCACACCTCGTCTGCGCCGATATCCACGCGGGCACGCATCGGTCTGGGATCGCCGTCAATGTCCATAGTGGGAGCAGG
>JAOAAG010000238.1 GCA_026418995.1 Anaerolineae bacterium | reverse complement strand
AGATGTGTATAAGAGACAGGGGCTGCCTTATCCAGGGTATACTGGAGTGGCTCCTGTAATCTTCCCGCGCATCGCCCATCAGTACGATGCGCTGAACCGGCTGATATCGCTGGGGCGTGATCTGCGCTGGCGCGAGAGCGCCGCTCTCGCGCTCGCGCTCCCTCCCGATGGGCGCGCCCTGGACGTGGGCACGGGCACAGGCGATATGGCACTGACCATCCTCCGTCACTGGCCAGGGCGGAGCGTGATCGGCCTGGATGTCACCTTCGAGATGGTGCGCGTAGGGAGGGCAAAGCCCAATGCCGAAAGCATCAGATGGATCCTGGGCGATGGGCTCCGCCTTCCTTTCCCAGACGCCTGCTTCGACGGGGTGACGAGCGCCTTCTTGCTGCGCAACGTGCCCGACGTGACCGCCGCGCTGGCCGAACAATGCCGCGTGGTTCGTCCAGGCGGCCGGGTTATTGCCCTTGAGATGACCTGGCCCCGTGTGCCGGGTTTCCAGACGCTCTTCCGCCTCTATTTCGCCGGTCTGATGCCGCTTGTCGCGGGGGCGCTGAGCGGCCAGCCGGAAGCGTACCGCTACCTTCCACGTTCCGTGCAGCGCTTCATGGGGCCGGAGGAGTTGAAAGCCGCGATGGAGCACGCGGGACTGCAGAATGTCCATTACCGCTTGATGGCTCTGGGGAGTGTGGCGCTGCATGTGGGGGAGCGAGGCCGCTGATGGCCCACCCGTTGGACAAAAGAGCCACATATGGGGTGCCCTCTTACTGCTGGCGAGCCGGCCAGGAGCGGCGTTTTCAGATGGTGGGCCGCTGGGTCGAGCTGGAGGGCAACCGCATCCTCGACGTAGGATGTGGCGTGGGCATGTACACGGCGGCTTTCCTGCGGGCCACGCCCTGGGTCTACGGCGTCGAGGTGGAAAGGGAGCGAGCCGTGGAAGCGCGCGAGCGTGCGGCGGGTGTGGTCCAGGCGGTCGGCGAACGCCTCCCCTTCTCTGATGATGCATTCGACCTCGTTTTCTCGCACGAGGTACTGGAACACGTCGCCGATGACCGGCAGTGTGTCATTGAGATGGTGCGGGTGACCCGGCCCATGGGGCATCTCGTCATCTTTGTCCCCAACCGCCTCTATCCCTTCGAGACGCATGGCATTTTCTGGCGCGGGCGTTATCGCTTCGGCAATATCCCACTGGTGAACTGGCTGCCCACGCCACTGCGGAACAGGCTGGCCCCCCACGTGCGCGCTTACACTGCTGGAGGGCTACGCCGCCTGTTACATGGGTTGCCCGTACGCCTGGTGTACCATACCCAAATCTTCCCCGGCTACGACAACATCGTAGCGCGTATGCCGCGCCTGGGGCAGGTGTTGCGTGGCGTAACCTACTTCCTCGAACATACTCCGGCGCGTATCTGGGGCCTGTCGCACCTGCTCATCGCGGAAAAGGTATGATGGACAGAGCGACTGCCCCGGCTCCAGGATACACACCTTCACCTGGGGCGCCAGCGTGGCGGCGTAGCGAGCGAAGAGATGGGGAGGACAGGAGACAAACTTCATCCAGCCGGTTCCGAACAGGTGAAGACTGCCCCAGTGGATCGGTATCGCCAGCCGGGGCTGAAGCAAGGCCAGCGACTCGGCAGCGCGGAGCGGGTTCAGATGGCCCGGCCCCAGGCGTGGCCCCCAGCCCCACACCGGCAGAAGCGCTACATCCAGGTCATGCCCGATGTTCTCCATCTCCGGGAAGAGATCGGTATCCCCCGCGAAGTAGATGCGATAACTCCCTTCCACCAGAAAGCCGAGGCAGGGCAGGTCACGGCCAAAAAACACGCGCGAGGTGGTATGATTGGCAGGGGTGGCCCGGATCGAGAGGCCGTTAATGCTGACCACATCGCCCGGCACCACCTCTACGATATGGCTGAAGCCCCGCTTTCTCAGCGCACCAATAGCGCCTCGTGGCACGATCAGCAGGGTCTCGGGATCAAGCTGCCGCAGCGAGGGGATGTCGAGATGGTCGTAGTGGAAATGAGAGATCAGCACGGCGTCGAGCCTGCTCCAATCGAGCAGTGAGCCTGGCCGGTGGCAGCGCAGTGGCCCCACATGGTTGCGCAGGATGGGGTCGGCCAGCAGACGCACCCCGTCCATCTCCACGAGGACGGTGGCATGGCCGGCGTAGGTAATATGCGGCAGCGTCATCTCCAGGGCGGGTGTCCCCAGGTACCCCCTATATACCATGGATGCCGACACGCTCAGCCCTGCCGAAAAGCCTGTAACGTTTCCAGATAGTACTCCGGCAGGCCGATGTCGTAACGCTGCCCGTCTATCATCAACCCCAGGAAACCATCCTCCTGGCGCAAGCGGTCCAGCGCCGAGGTGAGCTGGAACTCGCCCCGCTCGCGCACATTGTGCCTGATGTGTTCCTCCAGGTAGTCGAAGATGCGCGGCTTGATGATGTACTGGCCGAAGACAGTCAGGTACTCGTCCTCCGGTAGGCCGGGCACGCGGAGATTATGCCTGGCGTAGTCAAGCGTGGGCTTTTCTACGAACTCGGTGATGTTCAGCAGGCGTTGTTCCTCCATCCATACCCCGGTCACGGTACCGAAGTTGGCGATTTTCTCTCCCGGAGTGCGCCGCAGGCCCAGCACGCTGATACCGTGCTGATTGTACACATCAATCAATTGCTCGGCGCATGAACGCTGGCCATCTGAACGGTAGATGTGATCGCCGAGCATCAGCAGGAAGGGTTCATCGCCGACCGCTTCCCTGGCACAGTAAACGGCGTGGCCGAAGCCTTCCTGGATATGCTGGATAACGAACTTGACATGCCGCCCTATCTCCAGAATGCGCCGCGCGTATTCCTGAAAGTGGGGAGGTAGCTTATTGTAATTTTCGATCGTCACCTGCACGTTGAAGAACGACTGGAAGGCCGGCAGGTCATGTTCCTGGACGATGATGATGACTTCCTCGATGCCAGCTCTGAGCGCCTCCTCGACAATCAGCAGGATAGCCGGTTTAGCGATGCCATCCCGGTCAATGATGGGGAAGAGCTCCTTCTTAGTAGCCTTCGAGGCAGGGAAGAGGCGCGTGCCGAATCCGGCCGCCGGGATCACGGCCTTGCGCACCTTCTGGCCGGCACGCAGCGTCAATGGCAGGCACGACATGCCCAGATCGCGCTCTATGATTTCGATGACCGCCTGCTGGTCGGCCTGGCTGCGGGCAATGAACTGGGCTGTCCCGTCGCCCTGGGAGCCAACCCCCTTGCCTCCCCAGATGTGGGGTTTCAGCGGTTCGTAGTTGAGCACTTTGTGCAGTAACGGCGCCGTCAGTTCCTCTGGACAGACCGGTGTGGCATAGCGGTCGAAGAAGGCCTGGGCCTCGACCATCAACGCGCCCAGCCGCTCCGCATCTCCCTTCTGGAGCGCCTCGATGGCCTGGTGCACTATACGCTTGTTGATCGGACCGAGCAGTTCCTGGACATTCCGCTCGGTCTCGGTTTCGGCGAAGGGGAAGCAGCGGTTCAGGCGAGCCAGGATTTCCATGGTATCCTTCTGTCCCCCCAGGTCAACGATGACGAAGTACATATCGTGGGGGACGCGCAGCTCGGTCACTTCCAGGTGGTCGCCGTCAAAGGTCATCAAGATGGGGCGGTTGCCGAAGGCGCACCCCTGATCCATTCTGCCGCAGCGGGACGGTGTGGTGATCTCGCCCTGGTAGGCCAGCTCCATCTCTCCGCGTATGGTCATTTTCAGGTCGTAGACGCGATTGAAGGCCCGCGCCGTCAGCACGCAGATGGCGGCACTCGAGGAGAGGCCCTTTTTCATTGGCAGGTCGGTCCTGTAGTTATCAATCACCAGGCCGCGCACATGATAGTGCGTCAGCACCTGGTAGGCCACACCGGCGATGTAGCTCCAGAAGCCGCCCCGCTGGGCCTCCTCCAGCAGAGCGGACTGGTCCATGGGGATTTCGTATGGGCCAATCCTTTTCCCGTCCGGCGTCGTCGAGGTGAGCACCAGTGCGTTAGGGTGAGGTTCTACCTCGGCATAGATGCCCTGGTCGGTGCCTGTGATCAGTGTATAGCCCTTTTCGATCTCCGCATTAATACGCCGGTATCCTCCGGCCCAGTCGGAATGCTCGCCAAACAGGCAGATACGTCCTGGAACGAAGATTTTCAACTCGTATACCTCCACAGCAAACTCGGCTGAGAGGGGATGCATCACCCCGGCCTCCGCCAGGGGCGAATTATAACGCAGGGTAGCGGAGCTGTAAAGCGCCCATTCCAGCCGCACCCGCATCGGGCCGGGCACTCCGCTGTCAGGTGGGCTTGAAAGTCTGCCTTGCGGTGCATAGCGCACCAGCACCAGTGATGTGCTTGACAAGGATCGCCTCACGTGATATAATTTATTTGTCGTGACAACAAACTAATGGCATGGTAAGGCCCCTTGTCCCGACACTCCGCAACTGCTGATCAGATCCTTGTCCGCAAGCTCAACACCTCACTTATTATGGACTGTCTGCGCATGCGCGGCCCCATTTCGCGTGCGGGCCTTTCTGCCGCTACCGGGCTGAATCGCAGCACCGTTTCTAGCATCGTTAACACGCTGTTGGAAAAGAACCTCGTGCGTGAGATAGGGCTTCAATCCCCCGCCCGAACAGGGCGTCCGGGCATGCTGTTGGAGCTAAATCCAGATGGTGGCTGTGCTGTTGGTGTGGAAATCGGCGTTGACTTCGTTTCCGCCGTCCTGACTGATTTTGTCGCCCGGATTCTCTGGCGCAAGCGGGTTCCCTCCGACCCTCAAGAGACACAAGATGTCATTCTCGGGCGCACTGAGGACATTGTGCAGGAAGCCCTGACGATTGGCAGGGAGCATGGGTTGCCGCCGCTGGGCATTGGCCTGGGCGTACCAGGCCTGGTGGACATTCAGCAGGGCACGCTGGTCTTTGCCCCCAATCTACGCTGGTATGATGTTCCGCTGCGGAAGATGTGGGTGCAACGTTTTGGCCTCCCCGTCTTCGTAGAAAACGAGGCGAATGCCGCCGCTCTGGGCGAATATTATTTTGGAAACGCCCGTGGTGTGCAGCATCTGATTTACCTGAGCGCGGGATTCGGCCTGGGGGGCGGGATCACCATCAAAGGCAAACTCTTTCGCGGCAGCAATGGTTATGCGGGCGAGGTCGGGCATATGACTGTGGACCCCGATGGCGAACTGTGCGGTTGTGGCAAGAGGGGCTGTTGGGAGACCTTGGTCGGGCCGCGAGCGATCGTGCGCCGTGTGAAGGTAGCACTGGAGAGTGGCAGACAGAGTCTAATCCCTTCGCTGATTGAAAACGAGCTGAGCCGGATCAACGTGGAAGTGGTAGTCCAGGCTGCCTCGGCCGGCGACCTTGTTGCGCGCGCTGCTCTGGAAGAGGTAGGGATCTACCTGGGCATCGGCATCAGCAACCTGGTGAACGCTTTTAACCCGGAGATGGTGGTCCTGGGCGGAGCTTTGAGCCTGGCAAGCCCTTTTCTACTACCGGTAATCGAGGAAACGGTTCAGAAACACACTCTGCCGCAACCTCGCAGGGCCCTTACCATCACGACTTCAGCCCATGGGATGGATGCCTGCATGATGGGAGCCGTAGCACTGGTACTGGATGAGATACTGCGGGAGCCCATGTTCCCGATACTATGAAGCCCACTTCGACAGCAGAATTTACGGTGATGCCTCATCAAGAATCCCTGGAGGGAAGAAATGCCCGAAACTGATACACGCAAAGAAAAATCCTCGCTCCTAAGCCAGTTGGGACGCTTCCGTGAAATCAACGTGCTGTTTGCGCTTATCCTGCTCGGTCTGTATTTCTACTGGAGGCGGCCAGATATCTTTGTTAAGCCGGCGAATCTAGCCGTTATTATGCGTTTTATCGCTACGTTCGGGATGCTGGCCATTGGTGAAGTCCTGGTCATCATCACGAGGGGGATTGACCTGAGCGTGGGCTCGATGTTGGCCTTCACGGGCGTGATTACAGCCTGGATGATGCTCAAAGGGGTGGGCAGTATACCGCCTATCGGGGTGCTCCCTGCGATCCTGATCACCCTGCTCGTCGGGACGCTGGTCGGCATTTGGCACGGCACGTTTGTCACCAAATTGAAGATTCCGCCCTTTATCATCACGCTGGGGACCTACCTGATGGCGCGGGGTCTGGCCGCGAACATTACCCGGGGGTATCCCCAGGTCTTTGATTCCGGGCATCCCTTCCTCATCCTGGGACAGGGGGACCTAGCCAGACTTTTGGGATGGGAAGGAGGAGGGCTGATCGGCGCGATTCCGATCTCCTTTGTAATTCTGCTCTGCATTGCGGTTATTGTCCACATTATTCTCAACCACACGCCACTGGGATACCGGATTTATGCGGTGGGCGGCAACATTGAAGCCGCTCGCCTCTCCGGCGTGAACGTGGACCGGGTGCGCATCTTCTGTTATGCGACCAGTGGCTTTCTCGCGGCGCTGACTGGCGTCATCCTGGCGTCCCGTCTGGGCCAGGGCACCCCGGTGGTGGGCAGCGCATACGAGCTATGGGCCATTGCAGCGGCAGTCATCGGCGGGACGAGCCTGATGGGAGGTGAAGGCACCGTGATCGGCGCGATTCTGGGAGCTGCGATTATGGGCGTCATGCAGAACGGCATGGTGGTGCTGAACATCTCCTCCTATATCCAGGACGTCATCCTGGGGATCGTTCTGGTGATCGCCGTGGTGTATGACACGATGCGCCGGGGTGGCGGTTTTGACTTTATAAAGTTGTGGATCTCCAGACCATCGTGAGAGGGGGGAGCGTTGAGCGAACACAATCTGATCCTCCGCATGGAAGGGATTTCTAAAGCCTTCCCTGGAGTTCAAGCGCTCTCGAACGTAGACCTGGAGCTGGCTCCGGGGGAGGTGCTGGCCCTGGTTGGTGAAAACGGCGCCGGCAAGTCCACGCTGATGAAAATTCTCTCCGGAGCCTATCGCAAGGATACGGGTCGCATCTTCATAAGCGGCCAGGAAGTGGAAATCAGCGGCCCCCGCCATGCCCAGCAGTTGGGCATCGCAATCATCTACCAGGAGTTCAATCTGGCTCCCAATCAGAGCGTGGCCGCCAACATTTTTATGGCCCGCGAGCCGCGCAGGCCCGGCCTTGGCTGCCTGTTTGTAGACCGTCGCCGGATGGAAAGCGAGGCCCAGAAGCTCCTGGACCGAATCGGTGCCCGCATCTCCGCCACCACGCTGGTGCGCCATCTCTCGGTGGCTGAGCGGCAGATGGTGGAGATCGCCAAGGCCCTAGCAGTGGACGCCCGGATCATCATTATGGACGAGCCGACATCCGCGCTGGGCGAGGAAGAAGTGGAATCCCTGTTCGAGGTGGTCCGGACGCTGAAGGAGCAGGGGATTGGGATTATTTTCATTACCCACAGACTGGAAGAGGTGTTTCGTATCGCTGATCGGGTAGTAGTGCTCCGGGACGGCGCGAGGGTAGGCAGTATGCCTATCGGGGAGGCTACGCCGGAGAAGGTGATTCAATGGATGGTAGGGCGCGAGGTGGGAGACCTCTTCCAGAAAAAGAAGGCGGAGATCGGCGCACCCCTGCTGGAAGTGCGCGGGTTGACTCGCCGGGGCGTGGTGGAGAACGTCAGCTTTACCCTCCGACGTGGAGAGATCCTGGGTTTTGCCGGCCTGGTGGGCGCCGGCCGCACGGAAACCGTCCGCCTCATCTTCGGCGCCGACCCCAAAGACTCCGGCGAGATTCTGATCGAGGGAAAACCGGTAACGATTACCTCTCCCAGAGATGCACTCGCTGCTGGTATTGGGCTGGTGCCCGAAGACCGTGGCAATCACGGGTTGGTCCTCACGCTCTCTGTCCTGGAGAACATTGTGCTTCCTTCGCTAGACCGGCACACCCGCTTGAGAGTGTGGCTGGATCGCCTGGGCTTGCTCAAGACCGCCCAGGAATTTGTGAACAAATTGAATATCCGCATTGCACAACTTCAGCAGAAGGCGATGTTCCTTTCAGGTGGAAACCAACAGAAGACGGTCGTCGCCAAATGGCTGGCTTTGCGTCCCCGGATTCTGATTATGGACGAGCCGACAAGGGGTATTGACGTGGGCGCCAAGGCCGAGATTCATGCCTTGATGAGTCAGCTTGCTCAAGAGGGCATCGGAATCATTATGGTCTCGTCGGAGTTGCCTGAAATTCTGGGTATGAGTGACCGTATATTGGTCATGTCAGAAGGAAGGGTGGCGGCGATCCTGGATCGAGAGGAGGCGACCCAGGAACTCATCATGGCATATGCCAGTGGCGAGAAATTAGGGGGCGCACATGGGCCCTTACTCGCCAGTCCGGCAGCATTATGAGGATTCCCCGGTAGCGTGAAAGGAGGTGATGTAACGGGTTGTGCTGAGGAACTGCCTGGAAAACTTTGGGTCCACGTTTGCCAACCTACTTTGGTAAGAGGAGGGAAGTACACATGAAACGACTAAATCTGCTGTTGAACGTTATGCTGATCGTCGCGCTGGTGGTATCGTGCGCCCCTAAGAAGGCTACGCCGCCAGCAGCCGAAGGGTTCCGGGTGGTGGTCATCGGCAAGTCGGTGCACCCCTACTGGAGCAACGTCGAGCTGGGTGTGAAGGCTGCGGCCCGGGACCTGGGGCTGAAGGAAGACCAGGCTATCTTCTTCGTCCCGCCCACCGAGGACGTCGCCAAGCAGATCGAGACGATGGAAATGTACATCGCCCAGGGGGTCACCGGGATTGCCGTCGCGCCCTCTGATCCCGCAGCGCTGGAGCCGGTGATGAAGAAGGCAGCCGATGCAGGCATCATCGTCACCACGCTGGACACGCCGCCGGTGGAGAACTCCGTCTCGCTGGTCTACATTGGGACGGACAACTCCTCCGCAGGTAAGATGGCGGGCGAGGTGATGAAGCAACTGCTGCCAGGAGGCGGCAAGGTGGGCATCGGCCGGGGCTCCGACACGGCGCTGAACGCCCTCCAGCGCACCCAGGGCTTCCTGGATGCCATCGCTGGCACCAAGATA
>JAOAAG010000215.1 GCA_026418995.1 Anaerolineae bacterium | reverse complement strand
CCCACTGTCCAGCGCTCCCCTCGATGCCAGTGAACATAATGAACAGCGCCATGCCCAGCCAGGCTGCAGGCAGTCTGAGCGTATCCAGGAGGCCGGTCTTGGCAGGCGAATAGGCGCCGTGTTGGCCCGTTTCCCTGAGTTGCCAGTGTTTGAACGTGAGCGCAATGATGAGCGCCAGCCCCAGGTAGAGGAGGGCAACGATAGCATACCCCCAGCGCCACGAATAGCCGCGCTCGATAATGCCGGTCATCAGCAGCGGCCCGAATGTCGCGCCCAGCCCGAAGGAGGCGTGCAGCCAGTTCATCAGGGTGGGGCCATGGTTGGTAGCCACGTAGGTATTCAACCCGGCATCCACCATGCCGCTACCCAGCCCGGCGACCAGTCCAACGACCACCATGACCCACCAGCCGGGCGAGGCAACGTACCCCAGGGGCCCCGCGCCCGCGATGGCCGTACCAAGCAGGATGAAGCCACCGATGCCGAGGCGAGCAATCACAGCTCCGCCCGCAAAGCTGGCCAGCAAATAGCCGGCAGTCGTTGTCAACAGGAGCGCCCCGACCGCATCCAGCGGCGTACCGAACGTCTGCTGGATAGACGGCCATGCGGTC
The DNA here is from genome assembly GCA_026418995.1 of Anaerolineae bacterium. Taxonomy (GTDB): domain Bacteria; phylum Chloroflexota; class Anaerolineae; order B4-G1; family B4-G1; genus JAOAAG01. The sequence goes on along the minus strand of JAOAAG010000215.1, from coordinate 4,228 downwards.
CCCAGCAACCCGCTCGAGAGCCCCAGGACGACAAAATTAAGATACGCAATGGTAATGAGCAGAAGTTTGGTGATGGGTTTCATTGTTCAGGCCTCAGAGTTAAGGTGACGGTCACTGGGGAAGTGACCGTCACCCTGGAGTCTCTATGCTCGCAGGTAGATTTTCCACTCCGCTGGTACGTCCCCTGAGACGACCAGGTAGTTCACACGGGGTGTCTTCGGCTCCCACAACAGGCGCATGCCCGCTTCATGGGGAGTGCGGTCGGCCTTGCGATGATTGCACCAGCGGCAGGCGCAGGCAGTGTTCCCCCACGTGTTGCCGCTGCCCCGACTGCGCGGGATGATGTGGTCAACCGTGAAATCGTCGCGTGTGAGGACACGTCCGTGATGATACTCTCCCGGGCGTGCGCCACAGTAGATGCAGGTGTAACCGTCACGATTGAGCACTCCACGACGGCTCCACACCGCCCCACGTCTGGGCACGTTGACGTAATACCGCAGCCGCAACACAGACGGTACCTCAAAGACGGTGCTGGGCGTACGCAGACGCACAGCGACGCCCTCCACTCCCTCGGCTGCGCCGCGCAGCAGCAGACTCACCGCCCGCTGCACCGGAATGACGCGCAATGGCTCGTAGGTTGCATTGAGCAAGAGAACCCCCGTTGTCATCCCTGACCGCCTTTTCCCCCGAACGAGGGATCAGTCAAGCGATAACGTAATCCCAAAGAAAAGCGCGGGGTTTCGACCTGGCCCCGCGCCTATTCTGCAGATAGACAGACCTCCATCGCTCAGCGAGGACGTTTCAATTCACCGCCCCACCAGGCCACACCCATACCCATCACCTGGACCCACGGGTGGCATGCCATCCTTTAGCTATCGGTCGAAAGGGATATCTTGCCATTGCCGGACTCATTATACCACAGCCCACCCCTGCGTCAAGTTAGGCGCGCGACCGTCAATCGGGCATCACAAGCTCTCCCGGCTCAACGTAGCATCGCCATAGCTTTCTGGAGCGGCGGCCAATGGGCCAGCTCGCCTGGCAGAACAGCCCCCCAGGTCGTGCACAAGTAGCCAAGCACACCCCTGTCCCGGTATTGGAGCGCATATCCGATCAGGGCTTCCACGGCTTCGATCTCCTTCCACCCACTCGGCCAGACGCGAAATCCCTGCTCTAGGAAGAAGGGGATCGAGGGATACGTGTCGCGCGGAGAGTAGTGCCAATCGCAGATCACAATGTCGCGGGGGATGAGCTCGATTGCCCGGTGAGTGCCGTTGGCAGCCGCTTCCCATTCTCCATATCCTGTGGCCTGGCTGTCGAGCAGCCGGTCTCCCCACATCAACATCTCCACGCCACGCTCGCCCACCAGATGGGCATGGTAATCGTTCACCGCCTTCGCAAAGAGGCGGGCCGGATCATGCCCCCGGCACCGGGGACAGTGTTCCGAAGCGATGAGAAACACCTCATCCATACCCACGTGCAGGCCATCGGCCTGGAATACGTTGAGGAGTTCGTCGAACAGGGCGAAGACAATGGGATTGACCTCTGGATGTTGCGGACACCAACTGCGGCAATAGATGCCCTCGTTGTTGGGGTAGAGGCCCGGTGTCTCATCGAACTGAGGGTAGCGGACGAGCAGGGGGTGGGTAACGTGGCCCCAGGACTGGTGTCCCAGGCACTGAAACTGGGGAATCAGGCGTACTGCACAGTCTGCACAGGTGCGCACGAGTGCCTGTACGGCTGCTCTACCAATAGGGTTTTCTCCACGCAGTTCGGGGTGGGAGGCATAGGCATAGTTATAGTCAACCTCGACAATGATAATATTAATACCCATCCCGGCCAGGGCTGGCACTTCTGAGGCCAGTGCGATGGTCTCGGCATCGTTATTCAGCAATACGTGCAGTCCGCGCCATAAATCACCTGGCTGGGGGCCGGATTTAACCTGCTGCATAGGGTCCTCCTGTACTATTCCTGTTCTTCGGCCAGCACCTGGAGCGCATAGGTGACGCGGCGTGGCCGGCCGGTCAGCAGCTCCTGAGCCTCCCAGGCCGATGCCAGAGCGCTCAGGCGCGCATAGGAGATGTCCGCGCGGAAGGCATTGTGCAGTTCCTTGATTGTGAAATATCCTCCCAGTTTGTCTATCGCATAACGTACCAGCTTGCGCTCAAGCTGGCTGAGAGCCGGGATGGAAGCCGGCGGGCTGACCTGAGGGGAGATAGCCACGGCATACAGCATGCCCAGCCAGTGGACAGCATCGTTGATCAGATGTCCCATCTGAAAATAGAGCCGGTTGGACCATTCAGCCTTGCCCTGCAGGTCGTGAATGAACGGAGGCGAGGCGGCAGAGGTGGCATATGCCGCGAAAGGAAAGTCGGCTGTGCTGAAGATGCCGGCCCGTGGAGTACTGGCCTGGGCGCGGATAGTATCCCACCGTTCGGGAGTGACCGTGTAGTCCAATCTAGCCACAACCAGGATCCCTGCCGGTAATCTCCAGTACCATGCCGCACCGATCCGCCCCTCGTAACCGGAGGTGCGTTTACCGATCTCTTTGAAGAGCTGATCGGCGAGATCAAGGGCATCAAAGGAAGGGTAAAACAGGGGCGGCATAGTTAGTTTACCAGCTCCGGGATGAATCGTAGCATCACGACGCTCCTGGTCTGGGGCCTGACGGCGACCTCCTCAGCGATACGCCGGCCGCATACCCATACGATCTTTGCACCATCTACAAGCAGCGGGAGACGATCGCGCTGAGGGCGCGGCTCCTTAAGATTGATCAGGAAGGCGCTCAGCTTGACACTGTGCCCTCCCATCCCCTGGGGACGGAAGCGATCTCCAGGCCGGCGCGTCCGTAGCGCTAGCGAGCCGACGATGGTCTCCGCATCGAGATAGGCTGTCCACGGGTCCGTATTCGAGGCGATCTGTGCCATGTCCCACACATCCAGAACCGTGGCCTCCAGCACCCACCGTGAACCGGGGAGGGGGGTCCTGCCCGGTATCTGCACAGGCACAGGTTGATCGCTCCCCAGCTCCGGCACTGCCTCACCGAGCGTGGCATCAGGACGGCTCCCCACTGCCTGGTCGCCGATGGTCAGGGTGTTGTAACCCACAGTCAGCATCAACCCGGCCGGGAGGGTGGCCTGAGCGCCGCTTGCGCCCTGCAGGCCCACGTAGCGGGCCTGCTCCACGTGCACAAAGTCCACATCGCGCAGAGTGGGACGCAGCCGGTAAGCGGCATGACGTAACGTGGCGCGCTGCATAGCCACCGGCAGCGCCTGCCACACCTGCCGGTCGAATACAATCACCTGCTCTTCCTCCCTCAGCACGACCTGCTGCCAGCACTGTTCCAGCAATTGGGAAAGCACCTCGTAGTCGGCGGCAAGGACCGCAGCGGTATGGCAGAGTCGCTTGCGGACATTCGGCACATATGTCTCCAACAGAGGGAGCAGTTCGTGCCGGAGACGATTACGGAAGTAAGTGGTGTCCAGATTGGAGTAGTCAAAGCGGGGGGTAAGGCCCTGTGCGGCACAGTAGGCGGCGATCGCGGCGCGGGGCACTTCGAGCAGCGGACGGATGAGCTGAGGGACGCCAGGCAGCATCTCGGTCGCAAAAGGCTCAAGCAGGCGGTAATCCGTGATAGGTGTCAGGGGAAGCATACCGCGCAGGCCCGCGAGGCCAGCACCGCGCAGGAAGTGCATCAGCACCGTCTCGGCCTGATCGTCAGCGTGGTGGCCGACGGCTATTCTGGTAGCGCCGACCGCCCCGGCTACCCGGCTCAGAAAGGCATAACGGACACGTCGCGCCGCCTCCTCAAAGGTCAGTTTATGGGCACGGGCCAGCGCAGGTACGTCCTGTCTTTCGATGGTAAACGGCAGTCCCCAGGCAGCGGCCAGCTCGGCCACGTATGCGGCGTCGCCATCGGCGTCGGCGCCGCGTGCCCCATGGTGGAGATGGGCCACATGTAGACGCAGGCGATACGGCTCACTCAGACGCCACAGAACGTGGAGCAACGTGAGCGAATCCGCCCCGCCGGACACCCCCACGACCACGCCATCACCGGGGGCCAGCAGGGCGTATTTCTCGATGGTCTTCTGGACCACAGGCAGGATGTCGCTCAAAGGCTGTTTGCGCCCTCCGGCAGGCTTGGCTGTATACTATAGCATGGAAGCGTAAGGATGCAAGAGACGGGAGGCACAGGGCAGGAGCTGTCTCTTATACACATCTGACGCTGCCG
>JAOAAG010000133.1 GCA_026418995.1 Anaerolineae bacterium | reverse complement strand
CCCCTGTACGTTCTCCGCTCTGGCACGCAGCCAGTCGTCCAAGCGGTCGCTTTTGATTCGGGCGCGCTGGAATTGATCCCGGGCTGCCTTTTTCATTGAGTCCATATGCTGAAAGATGACGTCCGTATTATTCTGAGAGAGCGCCTGACGCGCAACGACGCGCATCCGCGAGAGTTGAGCATTGCTTGGAGGATTTTGAATCTTGAGTTGATTGACCGCAGCAACCAGCGCCCGATCTAGTTTTTGGCGCAATATCCGCTCTACAATTCGCTTTGCCAGGTCGGTGCTACCATCGCTCTGTAGTGTGACCGGCAACGGCGTGGTAGGGATGGGTTTTTCTGCTGGCGTAATTTCAGCTACCCTATGCCAGTTAATGGCGATCCGGCCAAAGCCTTCTGCGCGGCGATCGCCGATGCCGCTCGACTCCAGGGATTGTAGCCGTGACAGTAAGCCATCCTGCGCCGGATAGACAAAGACGCTTCCCGCCTGTATGGCCGGTATCTGTGGAAGCGGCAGGGTCCACTTGCGGTTGAATCCCCCGACCACCTGCATTTTCACAAACGCCTCCTTATGGGCGCAGCCGATTATTGGTTCTAATGTGGAGATATACGCGCCGGTTCGCGGGTCGCGGATTATGGCATCGCTCAGCAGGGTCACCACGATAGCATCAGTGTCCTCTCCGAGCGGTGTGTACTCACACCAATCATCCTGGATTACAACCTTTTGGATACGTGCCTGACCATATCCTGCTAGATGGGAACCGCCAAGGCTGACTACCTCGCCTTTCGGCAGCCATTTTTTCAACAGTTCAAGGTCGGTTTCTTGCTCGGCCAGAATAACGCCACAGAAGGTTTGTTCTGGAGCGAGTGCCTCATACCGAAAGACCGTGCTCTCACCCTTGATCACCTTCTGACGATCCTCACGCGAGGTGTGGATGTTGATATGCCGTTCTGGTTTTTTCAGCTCAACTTTATATCCACCATCCTCGCTACCCCACAGATGGCAAAAAGGTTGTTTGACCCTTTGCCACTGCTGGCCACCGTTCCAAATCTCTATGGCAAAATCGCAAATCGATGCTGTTTTTCCCTCATCTTTCTCTCGATGCCAGGATAACGGCACAGGCAGGGTCCGTTGTTCGTAGGCTTGAGGGTAAGCGTTCAAAAACCTTACCCTGCCGTCCAGGAACAGACGGCGGAAATTATCATCAGTGGCATCAGCCACGTCGGTTGTGTTTTGCTGGGTGTAACGACTGACCATCAGACCTCGGATCATACTGCCGGGGATATAGTCAAACCCTACCGCGCTGTTGGGATCGCCACCACCCAGACGGGTCGCCAAAAGCGGCTCCAAAAGGTATAGTTCATAGGTCAACGCTTTCATCTGGTAGCCTCCTGTTGAACCACTTGTTGAAAACAATCAAAATACAAATCCGTAACATCTCTGCCTTGCCCATCATACAATCGAGCCACCAGTTCTCCACGGCCACGGTTGCGGCCTGTACCGGCCCGTCGGAGCGCCTTGATACAGGCAGCGAGCAATGCAAGATCATCTGATGTGGGATCAGCCCCGAAGATCAAGGCTGCTTCAAAGGTCGTCTCACGCAAGATCACGCGCATAGAGCGTAGAGTTTCCTTCAATGGTGCGCCGGTTTGGATATCTATCGCAGTCTGCCGCCGGATCATCGTCAGGGAATGCAAAACCTGTTCGCGGGTCAGTTCGCCTCGTTTAATGCCACGCTGAACAGCCTGCCGTAGATCCTCTGGCAAGCAAGCATCCCCGACGTGCAACAGAGATTGGTCCTTATCCTGACTGCCTGGTCTGCCGAACAAACGTTGTGCAGCTTCCTGCCAATGCGCTGCTCGACCCTGGCACTCTAGCGCAAAGAGGATATTGGCGCATTCTTCGCCCAGCAGACCTTTAAGCGCACGTCCACCGAGGTATGGCAAGCCATATACATCATGCTGCACATCGCTGTCCACAACGCCGGCAACACCATCGCCACGCCCAAAGGTGGCATCACTCTTGAGAGTAAACTTCAACCAAAATGTGGTCATTGCTGTCCTCCTTCCAATGGCACAAAAAACTCTAAAGCTTCTATGGCATCAAAACACGTACACTCTTTACCAATCCAGCCGGTCTTGGTAGAATCTGGGCTGCTTGGGATGGTCGGAAGCGAAAAGTCATAGACTTCCAGAAAATGCTTGACTGCATCCGGCCCCTCACGCAAGACATCACGAAGGGCGTAGATTTTGTTACGCCGTTCGGCCCATTTTTCAGAGAGGAACTCGGCCACGATTTGTGCAAAGGTTTCCCAGGCGTGCCAGTCGGAGGGAACCGCTGCCCCTAGGCGTACAGGCCGAATTGTAAGCTTGCCAGCTTCTACGGTGTATTCTCTCTGGCGGATCTGCTCCAGGTCCATTAATACCCCGCTGATGGCAAAATGCCAATCCATCGCCGAAAGCTCCTGTTCGTTATAAGGTGGGGCTTGTCGTTCCTTGAGATACCCTTTGGCCGATCCGGTCAGTTCTTCAGCCAGCGCGTAGGCCTGCGCAAAGGGAAAGTGTGATTTGACAACGGCAATTCCAGCACGGACCGAAAGCGGTTTGCCGTCGCTGAGTGGTTGGGCTGTGACCTGACGCAAATAGAATTCGGTTAAAGTGAGTCCCGATCTTCCATTACAGACGAAAGTCACGTCGTCGCCGCCCAGAACAATCGGACGTAAGAGCAGTTTTCGGCCACGAATCGGCACAACACCACTAATCTTGTCTTCGCTGTCTAAGGCTTGAATAAGTTGCCGATAGGTAGCATTCAGAGCCTCCTGCGCCACGTTTCCTACCGATTGAGAGAATGCACGGATCGCTTGGACATAAGCGCGATTGTCCTCTGGCCTTGGACAGGTATTAGCGATGGCTGCTACACGCCTGCCCATCCCATTTCCATCGGTGTGGATAACCGCTATGTAACTCGACTCGCCCTTTGTTAGGCCAAAGTCATCAAAATCCTTTGGAATCTCATACCCATCGAGTGGTAGCGTCTCTGTAAGCCTTTTATGTGCTGCCTCAAATGCTGCTTCTTTGGCTCTGACCTCAGCAGAAACACGTTTATTATCCCGATTCTTGTCTACCGCAGGCAGGCCTGTATACTGGCAATCCGCTGTCACGCTCAATCCCAGAAGCGGGGTAGAAACAACGGAATCGTTTTTCTTACGCCTGATATTTTCAAGGGTAGCCTGCACCACCTTCGAGAGAGCCTGAGTATCCCAGTCAAACTCGTTGTGGGCAACGACCAGATGTAGGCCGGGAGCATCTCTAAGAGCTCGACGGGTTAAGCTGCGAGTGAATTCGCGTGCCTTTTCCTGCGAGCAGAAAAGTACCACCGTATTGCCTCCACCGGCATACACCAGTTCTGAGACCAAAACATTCCCTTCAATAGTGACTTGGTCATTTATCTGACCATTTTTATCTACATTTGTCACACCCAGCGCCACCAACTCCTGGTAAACCCAATCTTGCGTGGCGCAGCGCACCAATTCCGACGCACCAACGTTATGCTTAAGAATGTTGCTACTAAAAATGTAACCTTGGATACCAGTGGTATCTATGACAGTGACGGTCAGGTTTGCCATTATACGTCTCCTTTCACGATGGCTGGGAGTTAAACCAATCCCGCATATACTCGTGTAAATTTGGCAAGTGTTCGACGCCGAAAACACGCACCTTGCCTGCAGCATCCCAGGATTCTTCTATTTCTCTTTGAATCGCAGCTGGATTGCTCTCAGCTTTATCTTTGGGAGCGAAGCAGACCAGCCCTATTCGGGCCTCGTCGCCGCCCATCTGCCGGGCGCGGACGTAGGCTTCAAACAATTTGAGCTTGAGCTTCCCCTTCCGGGTCTCGGTGCTACAAGAGATGGCAAACAACTGATAACCCCGCATAGCGACCACATCAAACTCAAACTCCCGCTCCTTAGAAATGATATTCATAGCAGTTTCATGGATCTGGCAGCTATCTGCCATCTGCTGTAATGACCGGAGTGTGTAATGCTCCAGCCATTTACCATCTAGCCACTCAGCCACCTCCTTCACTTTCTTGCCCCATTGGGTTGCCAAGTCCTTCAAAGTCTCTGCACCTTGCCAGTCTATCAAGGATGGGAGGGAAATCTTGGCCAGTTCATCTTTTTTCTTGCGAATAGGGGTATCAGATCCACTGCGAAGATTTTGATTACACCATATTCGCCATTCTGCGCAATCGCTATTGGCTAAAGCCTGTGTTATATCTGGTTTGAATGGCTCATGCAGTAGGTCCTGCTTTAGTGTATGGCCATGCAGTTTAAGTAAGATCTCAATTGTAGGTTGCACCAGAAGACCAACTGTGAATGATCGGCTGGGTTGGTTTCTTTGATTCAAAACCATACTCAACGTCCGAGCATCCAGATAACTGAATATCGCCCCTGGACAACACTTTTCTACGGCGCGATAAGCGTGAACGGCCATCGCCTTGGTGCCGCCCGTGTAATTGAGGCCGACGTCTTGTTTATCTTTGGCATACTTCTCTACTTGATTGAAAATATCGTCGTTTTGGGCTTCTTTTACCTCGATCTTTGTCACTCGATCTGTCGTAACTTTTAAAACCGCAATCAAACGGTCGGCAACCTCTGCAGTCTCGTCAGTGTGGACCAGGTAGATATACCCATCAAGCTTCCGCAGTAATTCTGTAGCGACATAATTGGGCAGAGGATTTGTGCCAACCAATAGAAAAAGATGTTTGGATTTGGGTATCTGTACGTTGCTCATATTTTCACTCCTTTATCGCACATTTGAAAGTAGACATTTCTTTTTGATGTATGCCTTTCCAACTTCTGTCTCATATCTCGCAGCCTGTAAATGATGTCTGCCTTGCGTTTACGTTTACTGCCATCGTTCTGATTTACCCTTTCTGCACATAACATGTTTAAAATTTTAAGTTCAATTACCGTTGAGTTGCCCATTTGCACCTCCTTTGATATTGATGATACTTATCTCATCGTTAACCATATCGAATTGAATATTGAATATACTCGGTCATCATCATATCCCCGAAAATAGATACCAATCAGGTATTGCCCA
>JAOAAG010000127.1 GCA_026418995.1 Anaerolineae bacterium | reverse complement strand
CCAATCTTGCCTTCGCTGTCTACGGCTTGGATCAGTTGACGATAGGTAGCATTCAGAGCCTCCTGCGCCACCTTTCCTACCGATTGAGAGAATGCACGGATCGCCTGGACATAAGCGCGACTGTCCTCTGGTCTTGGATAGGTGTTAGCGATGGCCGCTATGCGCCTGCCCATCCCATTTCCATCGGTGTGGATAACCGCTATGTAACTCGACTCGCCCTTTGTGCGGCCGAAATCATCAAAATCCTTCGGAATCTCATACCCATCGAGTGGTAACATCTCAGTCAGCCGCTTGTGGGCTGCTTCAAAAGCATTTTCTTTGGCTCGGATCTCGGCTGAAATGCGCTTGCCGTCCCGGTTCTCGCCCACCGCCGGCAGGCCAGTATACTGGCAGTCCGCTGTCACGCTCAGTCCGAGAAGCGGGGTGGAGACAACGGGATCGTTTTTCTTGCGCCGGACCTTCTCAAGGGTATTCTGCACCACCTTCGAGAGGGCCTGGGTATCCCGGTCAAACTCATTGTGGGCAACGACCAGTTGTAGGCCGGGAGCATCTCGAAGTGCGCGACGGGTTAAGCAGTTGGTAAATTCAAGTGCCTTTTCCGGCGAGCAGAAAAGAACCACCGTATTGCCTCCGCCGGCATACACAAGTTCGGAGACCAAACCATCCCCTTCAATGGTGACCTGGTCATTTATCTGACCATTTTTATCCACATTGGTCGTCCCCAGTGCCCCCAACTCTTGATAAACCCAATCCTGCGTGGCGCAGCGCACCAATTCCGACGCACCCACGTTATGCTTGAGAATGTTGCTACTAAAAATGTAACCCTGGATACCAGTGGTATCTATGATGGTGACGGTCAGTTTTGCCATTGTACGTCTCCTTTCACGATGGCTGGGAGTCGAACCAATCCTGCAAGTAGCAAGATAATTTCGACAAGTGTTGAACGCCGAAAACGCGCACCCTGCCCGCAGCATCCCAGGATTCTTCTATTTCTCTTTGAATCGCTGCAGGATTGCTATCAGGGTTATTTTTGGGAGCACAGCAGACAAGCCCTACTCGAGCCTCGTCGCCGCCCATCTGCCGGGCACGGACGTAGGCTTCAAACAATTTGAGCTTGAGCTTCCCCTTCCGGGCCTCGGTGCTACAAGAGATAGCAAATAACTGATAACCCCGCATAGCGACCACATCAAATTCAAACTTCCGTTCCTTGGTGATAACACTCATAGCCGCTTCGTGAATCGAGCAGCTACTTGCCACCTGCTGTAATGACCAGAGTGTATAGTGTTCCAGCCATTTACCATCCAACCACTCAGCCACTTCTTTCACTTTCTTGCCCCATTGGGTTGCCAAGTCCTTCAAAGTCTGGGCACCTTGCCAGTCTATCAAGGATGGGAGGGCAATCCCGGCCAGATAATCTTCTTCCTCGCGAATAGGGGTATCAGACCCACTGCGAAGGTTTTGATCACACCATCTTCGCCATTTTGCACAATCACTATTGGCTAAAGCCTGAGCAACATTTGGTTTGAATGGCTCATCAAGTGGGCGCTTTTTTAGTGTATGGCCGTGCAGTTCAAGTAAGTTATCAACTGTAGGCTGCACCTCAAAACTAACTGGGAATGACTGGCTGGTTTGTTGTTTTAGATCTACAACGATACTCAGCGTCCTTGCATCGAGATAACTGAACACCGCTTCCGGGCAATGTCTTTCCACGGCGCGATAAGCGTGAACGGCCATCGCCTTGGTACCGCCCGTGTAGTGGAGGCCGACATCTTGTTTGTCTCTGGCATACTTCTCTACTTTCTCGAAAATGTCGTCTCCCTGGGCTTCTTTTACCTCAATCATAGTCACTCGATCTGCCGTAACTCTTAAAACCGCAATCAGACGCTCGGCAATCTGTGCAGTCTCGTCAGTGTGGACCAGGTAGATGTACCCGTCAGGCTTCAGCAGCAATTTGCCGGCGACATAGTTGGGCAGAGGATTTGTGCCAACCAATAGAAAAAGATGTTCGGATTTGGGCATCTGTCTGTTGCTCATATTTTCACTCCTCTATCGTACATTTGAGAAAATGTAGGCATGCTTTTTTCAGATGTATAACTTTCCAGTGCCTGTATCAAGCCCTGCAGCCTGGAAATGATGCCTGTCTTGCGTTTATGTTTACTGCCATTGTTCTTATTTACCCTTTCTACCCATAACTTGTTTAAAATTTTAAGCTCAATTACCGTTGAGTTGCCCATTTGCACCTCCTTTGATATTGATGATACTTATCTCATCGTTAACCATATCGAATTGAATATTGAATATACTCGGTCATCATCATATCCCCGAAAATAGATACCAATCAGGTATTGCCCA
>JAOAAG010000103.1 GCA_026418995.1 Anaerolineae bacterium | reverse complement strand
GAGATGTGTATAAGAGACAGGACCTGGAGCGCTCCGCCATCGAAGAGGCACGGGCTAACATCATCGCCACTGCCGATACTTACGTGAGCATACTCAACCGGGAGGGGTATCTCGTCCCGTTCGACGCAAGCAAGGGCTACTGGTGGGGCTCGAACTCGTCCATCCTCAACAGCATAATCCTGATGGCCCTGGCCTATGACTTTACCGGGGAGGTGACCTACCTGAACGGTGTGAGCGAGGGGATGGACTACATTCTGGGCCGTAACGCGCTGGCGCAGTCCTACGTCACCGGATACGGCGAGCGGCCGACGCAGAACCCGCACCATCGCTTCTGGGCACATCAGAAAAATCCGCGTTACCCGCCGCCCCCGCCCGGTGCCCTCGCCGGTGGACCGAACTCTTACCTGCAGGACCCTTACGCAGAGTCTCATCTGGCCGGCTGCGCGCCGCAGAAGTGCTACGTGGACCACATTGACTCGTACTCGACCAACGAGGTCGCCATCAACTGGAACGCGCCGCTGGCCTGGGTGGCCGCCTTCCTGGATGAGAAAGCGGAGGCGTATCCGGGTGACTGGCTGGCCGTGCCGGCTCCTCCCGCCACGCCCACGGCGGAAGCAACCCCCGTGCCGGAAACGCCCCCGACGCCCGCCGCACCGGCGCCAGAGACCCGCGCGCAGCCCGTAACATGGGTATGGGCTGGGCTGCTCGCCTGTGCCGTCATCGTGGCAGGGGTGCTAATCTGGCTCTGGACCAGAAGGAAGAGAACAAGGTAATTCCAGCTCACCCTCCCGCAGGTTCATCAGCCGCCGCGCGTGGAATACCTCCGACAGCGTATGCGTTCCAGCCTGCGGGAGGGTGGAATGTGAGTAAAGCGTGGGAGATCGTATGCAGGAATCACAAGAGGTCAAGCTGAGCGAGATTTATGTCGAGCAGGGATTGCTGCGGGCAAATGTTATCAAGGCCATGCTCGAGGACGCAGGCATTCCGGTGCTGCTGAAGTACGAGAGCATCGGCCCGGTCATAGGCGTTACGGTGGACGGGGTCGGAGAGGTGCACATACTGGTGCCCTCCGAGCATGCCGAATTGGCACGCTCTCTTATCAACGAGGGCGCTGAGACACCTTAGCCTCCAACTGCGAGCCACTCAGAAGCAGGCCAGGGGGAGTGGCCCTCCAGCCATTGCAGGCCGTTCACGCTGATGCCCCCGACCCACATCTCCCAGTGCAGATGGGCGCCGGTGGAGAGGCCGGTGTTGCCGACCGCCGCAATCACCTCGCCCGGCTCGACATGTTGCCCCACCTCGACTTCGATCTTGCCCAGGTGGGCGTATCCTGTCAGCACGCCCCAGCCGTGGTCAATGACGACGGCATTGCCCCATAACATCAGCGGCTCGGCCAGCACGACGGTGCCCGCTGCCGCAGCGCGAACAGGGGTTCCCCCAGGCACCCGGAAATCTATGCCGCTATGATAACTGGTGTAAGGCCCGCCGTTGTAGGCACGGCGCGAGCCAAAGTATGCCGAGATAGAGCCAGGGCACGGACGCTCAAAAGGTATCGTCCAGTGCCTTCTGGTGGTAAAGATCGCACGCGCAGCATCAAGCCGTTCACGGTCACGGGCAATGGCAGCCGGGTCAAGCAAATTCGCCCGCCCGGCGGGCAGGTCAATCCGCTCATGGTAAAAACGCCCAGCGGCCACCACAACAGCCGTACTCAACCCTGTCTCCTGGCCCTGGCCGTTTGTAGCGCTCAGCTCCAGTGCATAGAGGCCTGGCTCGGTGAACACGTGCACTCCCAACAGGCCGTAGTAGATGCCGTTCTCCTCCGCGAAGCGTACCTCCTGCTCGAATAGCCTGCCAGTAAGCGTCACAGGCTCTGTGGTACGGACGGCTATATATATCACCTCGCCCTGCTTTACAGGCAGGGGACGCACGTCCACAGATAGGAAAGGCACCGGCAGCACACTCGGCCCGGCGCCGGGGATAAGCAGAGCCTGTCCCGGGTAAATCAGTGCTGGATTGCCTACCCGATTGGCGGCCATCAGATGCCACGGGTCTACGCCATACCTGAGCGCGATACGCAGGAGAGTGTCGTCCGGGCGCACCACATAAGTGAGGCCAGCATCTTCCGTCTCCGACGATGGCACCTGAATAACCTGGCCGGTATAGATCACGCCCGGGGCGAGGATTCTGTTGAGCCGGGCAAGGCGCTGCCAGGTGGTATGATAGCGCCTGGCGATGGAAGCAAGCGTATCCCCGGCCTGGAAAATATAGGGCTTCGTCGTAGTAAGGGGCTCATCGGTTGTGAGGGTGGGGATGACGAGGCGCTGACCAACGTAAATATGCCGGGGGTCGGGTATGCCATTGGCATGCGCGATGGCGTCAACGGTCACACCGTAACGGCGGGCGATCGCAGAGAGCGTCTCGCTGCGCTGCACGATATGCACCGTACCCCCGGACTGTGCATGTGAAGGTTGCCCCGCCCCTCCTACTAATATCAACGCTACCACGATCAGAGCAGCGCCAATCCCCCTACGCGCCATGCTCCACTCCGAAAAGCAGGATATCCCCTATGTTGACCCGTTCCAGCAGGCCAGGGGGGCCTTCGAGGACGTCACGTGCTGGGGCACGCGGTATGTAAACAGGCCGGAACGGGCGTGCCAGCCGTGCGTCCACGACCCGCCCATTCCGGTCCAGCCAGATTGCAGCAATGGGGAAAAAGACAAACAACATATGGATTGCGGTGGCGAGGCGGCTTTCTTGCTCGCCGACCAACCACAATCCCTCACCGTCGCCCAGAGGGCGACGGAACATCAAGCCACGCAGCCGACAGCAAAAGCTGGCACAACGCCACACGTTGTCCAGCAGCAACCTGCCCTGCGTCTCGTTGCGCACCGCCACGATCTTCCCTGAGCGCCCTTTGCGAACCACTTGACTACAGCCGAGCGCGTTACAGCTTATACCCTATGGCGCGCAGGAAGTTCTTGCGATGGGCAACGTCTTCCTCGCCCTCAATACCTTTCGTCCTGACACCGTCCACCACGCCCAGGATACCCCGTCCCTGCTCCGTTTCGGCGATGATCACCTCAACGGGGTTGGCCGTGGCACAGAAGATGTGGCAGACTTCCGGCACCGCCTTGACCGCATTGAGTACATTGATGGGGTAGAACCCTGCTCCCAGGAAGATGATAAAACTATGGCCTGCTCCCAGAGCGAGCGCATTGCGCCTGGCTAGCTCGACCAGCTCCGGGTCGGTGCCGCTGGCACGCACCAGAGCCGGGCCTGATGACTCGCAGAACGCCAGACCGAACTTGATGCCAGGCACGCTGTTGACCAGCGCTTCATGCAGGTCCTCCACTGTTTTAATAAAATGGGATTGGCCCAGAATAAGATTTACGGCCTCGGGTTTCTCAATGCGCACCGTGGTCAGTTCCATGCTCTCCCCTCTCGCCTCCAGCAGAATAGAAACCGCCCCATAACTGCAGATGATACACGGCCACTCTTGAATTATGGTAGGGCTGTCACAGGCCCAGCACCCGGTTCACGCTCTGGATCAGTTCCTGTGGGCCAAACGGTTTGGTGATATAGTCATCTACCTTGGCAATGTGCAGGCCAAGGACCTTGTCAATGCTCTGGGCTTTAGCGGTGACCACGATCACCGGGATATGTTTAAGCTCCTCGTCGGCCTTCATTTGCTGGTAGACTTCCCAGCCGTCCA
>JAOAAG010000086.1 GCA_026418995.1 Anaerolineae bacterium | reverse complement strand
GCCGGCGTCGGCCGTGGTCGTTGGCGGCGGCTATATCGGCCTGGAAATGGCCGAGGCCCCGAGCCGGCGTGGGTTGCAGGTGATGCTGGCGGAGAACATGCCTCTCGTGCTGCCCAACTTTGACCCTGCGCTGGGAACGTTGGTGAGTGAGGAACTGGGGCGGCATGGTGTCAAGGTCGTTGCCGGGGTGGCGGTAGAGGCAATCGAAGCCCGGAGGGGACGGCTGGTTGTGAGAGGGGCGGGCGAGTTCCAGGCTGAGGCAGACCTGGTGCTGATAGCCACCGGAGTGCGGCCAGAAACCCGCCTGGCTGCCGAGGCCGGGATCGCAGTGGGGCGTTGGGGCGCGATCGTCGTCAATCGGGCGATGGAGACCAGCGCGCCCCATGTCTATGCCGCCGGCGATTGTGTTGAAACCTACCACCGCTTGCTGGAGCGGTATGTCTACCTGCCCCTGGGCTCTACGGCGCATAAGCAGGGACGTGTTGCCGGGGAGAATGCCGCCGGCGGATGGGCCATTTTTGGCGGTACGCTGGGCACGCAGGTCGTCAAGGTATTCGACCTGGTTGCTGCCCGTACCGGCCTGGGCGATGGCGAAGCACGCGAGGCGGGCTTCGATCCGCTAACCGTGCAGACGCAGGCGTGGGATCACAAGAGCTACTATCCAGACGCGCATATGCTGCACATCCGTGTCACCGGCGATCGGCGGACAGGGCGGCTGCTGGGCGCGCAGATCGTCGGTCATCGCACGGCGGAGGTGTCCAAGCGGATAGACGTTTTCGCGCTAGCGCTGTACCATCGGATGAGGGTGAAGGAGCTGGGCGACGTGGACCTGAGTTACACGCCACCGCTCAGCACGCCGTGGGATGCGGTGCAGATAGCAGCGCAGAGGTGGAGGTAAGAGCCACCGGTGGACAGCCGGGGGCAGTAGCTCGATATCAGCTTGCCAGCCGATACAGCATCTCCCCTGCCCGCGGCACCAGCAGAATGCCCTCGTCCTCAAGGCCGGCCCACGCTTCCGGGTTGACCGCGGACGGGTCCAGGTATCCCAATCCAAGGCGCTCACACCGCTCGCGGGGGATGCCAGTGGCAAGCGTTACCTGAATGCGCGGCCGTTCCACCCCGGTCGTGGCGTCGTAGCTCCCGCTGCCGCGCAGGTGAGTGGAGTGGGCCAGGACGCACCACGGGTAGTGGGCAAACCGTTCCCACTGGTGCAGAAAATAATCGCGCACGTGGTAACCGATCGCGTCGAGCAACGCCCCGTGGGTGTAAGAGACCTCGGTGATGTGCGGCGCGTAGATGATCACCTCTCCTCCATCCTCCACGACCGGTTCTACCTTGTACATCCCCTTAGCGGCGGTCCACAGATCGTCGTACATCTCCGGCATGACGGAAAGTACGCGCCTGAAGGGGCGTTCCACGTAGATGATGTGGTGTCGTGCAGAGAGCTGCGCCGCTGCCTCGAAGGCAGCCTCCGGTGTGCCGCAGTATAGCCCCACCAGCTCATCCTTTCCCCTGACGACCATGCTGAAGCACAATTTGGGCGTGTTGATGAGGGAGGCAGCCCGGTCAATTACCTGGCGTACCGGTGTGGAGCGGATGCCGATGATCTCCCGCGTAGTGATCAGAGCCCCCAGCCAGTGCGTAAAGTTAATCATCTCAGGCCCGGAAACGCCGGGAAAGAAATATTTGTTGCCGCCGGAGAAGCCCACCACTTCGTGTGGAAAGGTCGGCCCGCAGATGACGATCTGATCGCAGGCCAGCAGCTTCCTGTTGACGGTCACCGGTACCTCTGTCCTGAGCAGTCCTCCTGTGAGGCACTCGATTTCCGAGGACGGCAGGGTGCCCAGATGTATGAGGCTTTCTGGACGGTACCACTCGTGATTGGAGATGCGCACAGCGGCATACGTGTCCGCGCGCTCTTCTGGCGTAAGGCCGAACAGGGCATTGATCTGCGTCTCGTCCATAGGCCGGTGGGTGCCCAGCGCGATAAGGTATTCGAGCGAGGCCACCTGAGTGCCTATGGCTTCGTAGAAGGCGCGGAACATCAACCCCAGCGGTGCGGAGCGCGTACCGTCCGGCACGATGATGAGCACCCTCTTGCCCGCTGCGGGATGGGCCTCGAAGACCTGGGCGACGAGCGCACGCACCTCTGCCTGGGTGAGCGCCCTGTCCACGTACCCCTGGCCGATCACCGTTTCCATGGCGGAGTCTCCGGCAGCAGACGCTCGAACTCGGCAATCAGAGCAGCTTCGTACTCGCCAGCGTACTGACCGTTCAGGAATCTATGCACAGCTTCCTCGTAGAAGCGCTGCCACGACTCGTCCTCGTGGCCGGGGTTGATGGGGTAGAACAGGGCACCGTTGGCCCTGGCGGCCTTCATATCGCCCGGTGCATCGCCGATCACGAGGATGTGGTCGGGCCGGTACTTGCCGCCGGCTGCGCAGGCGATATGTTGTGTCTTGGTGCCCTTTTCCTGTCCGGCGATCAGGCGCACGTACCGGTCAATGCCGTGCTCTTCCCATTCACGGTGCAGGGCTTCGTCCGGGGTCTGCGAGACGACAATGATGTCAGCCTTGTCCTGCAGGAACTCCAGACTGCGGCGCAGATAGGGGAAGGGAGGTATTCCTTTCACCATCTCGGCGATGGCCGCGTTGACCGCCTGGCTCCATTCAAGCGCTCTGTCCAGTTCCGGGTCGGGGTGGGCGCTTTTGTACGCCTTTAGCCCGTCATTGCTCTTGGGGTAGTCGGCGGCAGCGATGAAGGCGCGGATGCGGGGGACTTCCGGAGGCACGACGCCGCGCGCCTGCACTTCCGGCCGCTCACGCAGCAGGTCGAAAACCATCACTAATGCAGGCCAGCGGTTGATACCCCGCCATGTTGAGTACAGGTTGACAAACTCCGCTGCCTCACGTGCGTATTTGGCAACAGGCTGTAAGTTCCAGTACTTGATGGTCGTGGGGATAAAGCACTCCTTGTGTTTGATTTCCATCGTGTCGAAGGCACAGCCGTCGGAGTCAATGCCGATGAAGAACTCATGCTGCGGCTGCATAGCGAGCAATTCCCGTGCGGCTTCAGGAAACTCTGCCATTGGTGCGTTCTCCTCAGAATTCCTGTAACAGACTCAACAACTGGCGGTCCAGCCTGTGGCCGTACCAGTCTGCATAGGCCACGTTCCGCCGTTCGGAATCGAGCACGCCGAACGGGCCACGGAAATTCCACAGTGCATAGCCGATCCCATATCCGGTGAGGATCTCAAGCACCTCACGCAGCCAGCGCAGAAAGACCGCATGCGGTGTGTGGTTGAAGGCGCCGCCTTCCCCACAGTGCACGCCGATACCGCTGCGCGCCAGCTCGGCCCAGGGAGTGTAACACTGTTCCAGCCGCGTGCGATCCCAGTGGCCGTCGTAGAAGTCGCCCGGCCAGGTCGGCTCGGGCCAGTGCTCGCCGCCCACCCACGGGGCTTTGTAATGGCTCACTCCCATCGGGTCGTAGGCGCGGCAGGACTGGGCAATCCCCAGATCGGCCAGTTCGGGGCACGGCGTGCGTCCGTAATCCAGCCCGTCGGCGATGATCAGCCGGTCGGGGTCAACCTGGCGGATCGCCTGCACAGCGGCGCGGATGACCCGTTCGTGGTCGGCGTGTGAGACGTGGGCTGGCTCGTTCACCAGGTTAAAGCTGAGCTGTGTCGAGGGGATGCCCCGATACCGCCTGGCAAAAAGCGTCCAATGGAAACAGAACGCGTCCAGTGCCTCGGCGTCTTTCCAGAGATTGAAGGGCTCCGTCCGCTCGGGGTTGACCGAGTAGCCCGGTGCGCGGTGAAAGTTGAGGCAGATGTGGACTCCGTAGCGCTGGCCGAGCATCACGACGCGGTCCACCTGCTCCAGCATCGGCTCGTGTATCCTGTATACGTCGCCGTTCTCGATCCACAGCAGGTAGCACATCGGGATGCGGGCGAAGTTAAAGCCCCATTCGGCCATCCAGCGGAAATCGTCTTCCTGAAAGTTGCCGTCGCTCCTGGCG
This sequence comes from Anaerolineae bacterium, assembly GCA_026418995.1. Lineage (GTDB taxonomy): Bacteria > Chloroflexota > Anaerolineae > B4-G1 > B4-G1 > JAOAAG01. The sequence goes on along the minus strand of JAOAAG010000086.1, from coordinate 5,318 downwards.
GTGAACATTTCCAGCAGATTGAATCCCCGCCAGCGTGGGAGAACAGTCTGTGCTTGTTGCATGGTTGTTCTTCTCCATTAAGGTGACGGTCACTTCCGAAGTGACCGTCACCTGAAGGGTCTAGCGTGGGATCAGGCGCAGGGTGCCCTCGGCGTTCGCCTCCACATCCGCCCGTTCCCACAGCATCGCGTGGTACTCGAGGTTACGCCAGAGGTCAATCATATCGTCGTAGTGTCGGTGGTAGGGATGACCGGATTGCCCCGTCGTGTGTATGGAGATGGAGCGTTTGAAATCGGAGAGGTCTATAATCTGGCGGTAGGAAGGAACGGTCCGCACAGCATATGGATCGTTAAGGTTGTAACCGGTGTTATTGACCGTGGCGATGGTGCCATCGGCCTCCACCGGCCCCCGGTTGAAGATGGACTCAATCATCGGTATGCCGCATTGGCCCAGGCTCTGGTTCTTAAACGTCGCGGTGTGCAACTCACCCCAGCGCCACTTGTGCATATTCCTCCCCTGCTTTGCGGTCAGCTCGTTCACCGCCTCCTCCAGCGCTGCCAGGAGAATCTCGTCGCGGGTCTCCACCTCCGGTGTCGTGATATCGTCAAACCAGGGGGCATCCTTGTCCTCCAGCAGGTTTACCAGCGCCACGACCAGGTCTCCTTTAGCGCGGTTCAGCAGTTGCTCGCCCAGCTCATCCTCAAAAGTCAATCTGATGAGGTGGAGGCGAAAGGCCTCAAAGAGGGCTGCACCAGCGCTGTCCCTGCGGGCATGTCTATCCCACATGCGTAGCAGCTCCAGCGCCTGCGAGAGGCGGCGTTCCACTCTGGCCGGGCGTCCGGTGCCGGTCGAGGGCAACACGAGCAGGTGGGGGAGCACATCTTCTGCCCACACCGGCTTGTTATCCCCTTGGATAGCCTTCATATCCTCGAGCGAGAGCGAGGAGTCCTCTTCGATCAAGGCTACGATGCGCCGCGCGCGGTAGCCCGGGTCCCAGTCCTTCGAGATGAAGTAGGGGAAATCCTCGCCGACGACGGCGTTGTTAGCCGTGACGATGTATCCCTCCTCCGGGTTGAAGGCAGAGGGCAGCTTTTCAAAGGGGATGTAACCCACCCATTCGTACTCGCCGGTCCAGCCCGGCACGGGCATTGAGCCATCGCCAGAGCCACGGATGGGGATGCGGCCGGTGGCCTGATAGCCGATATTGCCATCTACATCGGCGTAGACGAAGTTCTGGCCGGGCGCGTCCCAGTAGGAGAGCGCCTCCCGAAACTCCTCCCAGTTGCTGGCCTTGTCCAGGAGCAGGACACTTTGCACAAGTGTACTAGGCTGCAGTGCGGTCCAGGAAAGGGCCAGGGGTTGCCAGCCGAAGGCCCATTCACCCTCTATGCCGCCTACCACATCGTTGATAATGGGCCCGTGGCGGGTGAGGCGTGCAGTCACCACCACCGGCTGGTCCTCGCCTGCCACTTTGATCTCCTCGCGCACAATCTCCATGTCCACCCACTTGCCCCTGTACTCATACTGGTTGGGGTTTTCGGGGTTAACTTTTTCTATGAACAGGTCCTGCACATCCGGCCCCAGGTTGGTCACTCCCCAGGCGATGCGGTCGTTGTGGCCGATGACCACGCCGGGAGCGCCGGCAAAGGAAGCTCCCACCACGTTGTAAGGGCAAGCCGACCCCTGAGGGGTGCAATGCAGGCCGATTTCGTACCAGATCGAGGGCATCTGTATGCCCAGGTGAGGGTCATTGGCCAGGATGGGCTTGCCGGTCTCGGTACGGCTGCCGGCCACGACCCAGTTGTTACTCCCCAACCCTTCTCCATCCCCGAAGATGTAAGTATTGAAGACAACTTCCGGCACGGTGTCCAGCGTTGCGCCTGTCAGCGGGTGGGGAACGATAATCGGGTAATCCTCCGGGTATTCGGGTATCAACACGGATATGGCAGATTTGCCAAGCCGGGCGGCGATGTGGGCGCGCAGCAGCTCATCGCCGCGGTTCCCGCCCAGGTCCCAGGCCATCACTTTGGCCCAGGTGAGAGTATTCAGCGGCGTCCAGGGTTCTGGCTCGAAGCGGACACCGTTCCACCCCAGGATGGTGAACTCCAGTCCCAGGCGGCCTTTGTGCGTGGAGAGGTAAGCGTTCACGCCCTCGGCGTAGGCCTCCAGGATTTCTTTTGCCTCGCCGTCCAGCAATTCGAGTTCCCTGGCAGCAGTGCGGTGCCATCCCAAGGTACGGATGAAACGGTCGTCTTCCAGCGCAGACTCGCCCAGGATTTCCGCCAGCCGCCCGGAGCCGATGCGCCGCCAGAATTCCATTTGCCAGAACCGGTCCTGCGCATGCACATACCCCTGGGCAAAGAAGAGGTCGTGGGTGTTGGAGGCGTAGATGTGGGGGATGCCCCACTGGTCGCGGATGACGGTAACCTCTGACTGGAGGCCCTTTACACGGAGCCGGCCGTTGATCTTGGGCCATGGGCGGCGCACGGTGAAGACGCCGTAGCCGACGGTGAGGGCAACTATCATAACCAGGACTGCGATCAGGAGCAGGATAACGAGTAAGAGCTTGCGCATGTCTACCTCCTTCTGGCATAGCTAGTTACCGCAGAAGCAGCCTCCGTCGGTCCAACGGCCAGGCCGGGGGCTCAATTGATTATATACTTTGCTTCAGACATGTCAAAATTTGCCGCGTTCCCTGACCACCTACCCGCACCCCGCGCAGCTTGGCCGGAGGGCCGGCAACCGGTGCGGCTCGCGTTGCCTCCACTCGATGCTATGGGCGTGCAAGCTTGCCTGTGCTGCCTGAGCAAGGTATAATCGCTGCACAGGCGTGCTACGTCCTGAGACACATCCTGGAACAAGCGGTGAGGTAAACAAATGGCAAAGCTTTCAGTTGACGAGCAGGTAGCGCTGTTGATGCACGGCACGGAATTCGGAGACGAGCAGATCAGGAAGCATATGGAGGAAGAACTGCGCCAGCGGCTGATTGAAGCAGAGCAGACGGGGCGTCCGCTGCGCGTCTACTGCGGCTACGCCCCCACCGCCCCTGACATTCACCTGGGGCACACCGTCACTATGCGCAAGCTCCGTCAGTTCCAGGAGCTGGGCCACCATGTGATCTTCCTCATCGGCAACTTCACCGGCCTGATCGGCGACCCGTCCGACAAGGACAGGGCCAGGCCGCGCACTTCACCTGAACAGTTGGCGGAAAACGCCCGCACTTACACCCAGCAGGCTTTTCGGATCCTGGATCCGCAAAAAACTGAGGTGCGCTACAATGCCGACTGGCTGGCCCATCTCACCTTCAAGGACGTGATCAGCCTGGCCGCTCATTTCACGGTCCAGCAGTTCCTGGCCCGCGATAACTTTGCCAATCGCTACCGGAACGGCGATCCCATCTGGCTGCACGAGTTCATGTACGCCCTGATGCAGGGTTATGACGCCGTCGCGCTGGAGGCCGATGTCCAACTGGGTGCTACAGAGCAGCTCTTCAACCTGCTGGCCGGGCGCAAACTCCAGGAGGCGTTCGGTCAGAAGCCCCAGGTGTGCCTTACCTTTCCCATCCTGGTCGGGACCGACGGGCATTTGCGCATGTCCAAAAGCACGGGCAATTACATCGGCGTTGACGAGCCGCCCGAGGACAAGTATGGCAAGACGATGTCCATCCCCGATTCGGCCATGCGTAACTGGTTCGAGCTGCTCACCCGCTGGTCACCAGAGCAGATTAATGAGCTTTTAGCAGCCGTGGAGCGCGGCGAGGTGCACCCGATGGAGGCTAAAAAGAAACTGGCCTGGGAAATCGTCTCGATCTTCGATGGAGATGAGGCCGCCGATATGGCGGCGGCTCATTTTGAGCGCGTGCACCAGCAGCGTCAACTGCCCGAGGAGATGCCGGTGCGTGTGCTGCATGCCCCGGTCAACATCGTGGAGCTGGTCTACAGCGCCGGATTCGCTCGCAGCAAGAGCGATGCCCGCCGCCTCGTCCAGCAGGGCGCGGTCAGGCTGGACGGCGAGACGGTCGCGGACATCGAAACGGAAGTACCGGCCGCAGGTGCACACATCCTCCAGGTAGGGAAGCGTCACTTCCTGCGGCTGGTCGCGGAATCTTAGATGTATGGTGAACAAGGGGTCGTTCCCATATCAGAAGCCGCTTGATCTGGAGCAGTATGGTGTCCTGCTCCGCTCTGTCCTGGGAAGGCTTCAGGCCCAGGAGCACCTGACGGAGGGGTGCCTGACGCGGGTGCTGCGTCGTTACCCCTTGCCGGACGGCCGTTTCCTGTCCAAGAGCCAGCTTCTGGACGGCTACCTGCGGCTATGCGAGCGGGAGCAACAGACCCCGGATCCCGCGCTGTTAAAGTTGCTGCAGGTCAAACCCACGCGCACCATCTCAGGGGTGGCGCCGGTATCGGTGTTGACCAGGCCGTTTCCCTGCCCGGGCACCTGCATTTTCTGCCCTCACGTCGAGGACATGCCTCCCAGCTACCTCCCGGATGAGCCGGGCGCCAGGCGTGCTGCCGCCTATCGCTTCGATCCTTATGAGCAGACGGCTGGGCGCGTCGCTGTCATGGAGGCACTGGGACACGTCGTGGACAAGGTGGAGCTGCTCATTCTGGGCGGCACCTGGTCGTGCTACCCGTGGGAGTATCAGGAATGGTTTATCCGCCGCTGCCTGGACGCGCTAAACGAAGTGGATGCGGCGACACTGGACGAGGCCCAGCGCCTGAACGAACGTGCCCCTCATCGCAACGTCGGTCTGGTGATCGAGACCAGGCCGGATTTCATCACCCCTGAGGAAGTATTCCGTTTGCGCAGGCTGGGCGTGACAAAGGTGCAGCTCGGCGTCCAGAGCCTCGACGATGGGATTCTGGCCCGTAATCGGCGTGGGCACACCGTCGCCGCCACGCGCCAGGCGATGCGTTTGCTGCGCCTGGCCGGCTTCAAGATCGTGGTCCACTGGATGCCTAACCTGCTGGGCGCCACCCCCGAAAGCGACGAGGAGGATTTCCGCCGCCTGTGGGAGGACCCGGCGCTGCGGCCGGATGAGCTGAAAATCTACCCGACCGTTCTCCTCGAGAACACAGAGTTGTACCACTGCTGGCAGCGCGGTGAGTACCAGCCTTATGACGAGGATACGCTGGTAACACTGCTGGCCCGGTGCAAATCGCTCGTTCCTCCCTACTGCCGTATCAACCGGCTGATGCGCGATATCCCAGCGCCGAACATCGTGGCCGGGGTGCGCAAGTCCAATCTGCGTCAGCTTGTCCAGGAGCGCATGGCCCATGAGGGATTGCCCTGCCGCTGCATCCGCTGCCGTGAGG
>JAOAAG010000020.1 GCA_026418995.1 Anaerolineae bacterium | reverse complement strand
GCAGAAACTCAGGGTAAGCCCGTTCCCCAGCGTTGGCGGCCCGGACGCCCATGCTGAAGACGTTCAGCCTCTCCGGGTGGGCGACGGCGGCCTGGCAGAAACTCAGGGTAAGCCCGTTCCCCAGCGTTGGCGGCCCGGACGCCCATGCTGAAGACGTTCAGCCTCTCCGGGTGGGCGACGGCAATGCCGTCGCCCACCCGGCATGTTCAGGATGTCAGGATACAGCACACTCAATTGTGAAATCTTGAGAATTCCGCCTGCTCCAATCCCCATTCCTAACACAGCCTGGGAGGTTGAAGCGGCTACCTGGTTATGTCTTCGTATGCTTCGTGGCCAGCATGAGGTAAAGAAAAAGGCCTCCTGAGATATCAGGAGGCCTTTCACCCAAACTTCACCCCGCTGGCTCTGTGTGGATGGTCACCCTCTCCAGGTCAGGGAACTCCCCTCTCAGACGGCTTTCCAGCCTGGAGCTTAATTCATGCGCCTCTGCCAGGGAGAGATCGGCGGGCAACTGCCACGTCAGCGTCACCACCCATCCTTTCTCTCCCTGCCGTACCTGGAGTCGGGTGTAGCTCCCCTGCTCTTCCAGCGCATTGTGAATTGCTTCCTCGACAATCTGGCGTACCCCGGGTTCGGCCGATGCCGTGTCCGCCGCCGAGGTCAGTTGCCCCTGTGGCTCCAGATGTGTGGTCAGGCTGACCAGGTTGGGTATCTCTCCGAGAGCCCTTTCCTCCAGTGAGGAAGCCAGCGCGTGGGCTTCACGCAGCGAGAGCGTTTCATCGGCCTCTAGATGCACGTCCACCGAAAGCTCCCCTTTTACCTCGGATATCCAGATGTTATGGATGCTCATTCCCAATCCAGCGGCCAGACGGCGCAGTTGGGCAGCCACATCCTGCCAATTCTGTCCCGCAGGCGGGGTGCCGGCGGGTTCCACATGGATGGTTACATCACGCACGTCAGGCCGCTCCCTGGTCAACCGGTGCTGGACCTCATGGGCAATGGCATGAGCCTGCTCGGTGCTCATCGCCGGGCTGACATGGATATGGAGGTCGGCGTACACGGCTCCCTCATGCCCCCGGCTGCGCACTCTGTGGCAGGAGACCACACCAGGCACGGAGAGGGCGATCTGTTCTACCTGATCCGCCGGCACCATCACGTGGTCCATCAGGGTAGGTGAACTCTCGCGGATGATGTCCACCCCGATTTTGGCGATGAGGAGCGCCACGACCAATGCCAGGATAGGATCGGCCAGGGGGTATCCCAGACGGACGGCAATCAATCCGCCCATTACTGAGAGGGAGACGAAGACATCGGCGCGGGTGTGCAGCGCATCGGCTATCAGGACATCGCTCTGCAAGCGGCGGCCCGCCCGCAGCTCATACCACACCACCGTCATGTGCACCAGGATGCTGACCACCAGCGCCGCGAAGCTCCAGACGTTTACCTCGACGGTGATAAGGGAGGGATCCCGCAGGCGCTCTATAGCGCTCTTGATCAGTTCCCACGTGGTCAGGAAGAGCAGGCAAGCGATCACCATGGCCGTCATCGTCTCCGCCTTGCGGTGGCCGTAGGGATGGTCGCGATCGGCCGGGCGGGCGGCCAGCGATACCCCTACCAGCCCGATGATGTTCGTGGCACTGTCGAAAGCGGAGTCGAAGCCGTCAGCGATCAGGCTGAGGGAGGCGGTCCAGTAACCCACGCCCAACTTGGCCAGGGTGGCCAGGAGGTTGAGCGCCATCGTGATCCAGAGCACGCGCCGTATGGCCGGCAAGTTTTCCACGGGCTACCCTTTCTGCGAGGACGATCCTCTCACCATACGGAATATCAGATACAGGCCAGCCAATATCAGCGCTACTGGCAGAAGGTAGCTGAGGATGTCCGCTGCTGCGAAGAGAAGCGCCAGTCCTATCAGTGTGAGCACACCGGCGGGGATAAGCGGCCACTTCATACGCCCTTCTCTGGTCGGCACGAGAGCGAGCAACCCGAAAGTCAGCCCCAGGCCGAGGAGAAATACGCCGCCGGGTTCGAAACCTTCCAGGCTGGAGAGCGCGATGACCAGAGCGATGGTAAGCATCGTGCCGCCCGGAATGATCGCCCACCAGTGCTCGCGCGCGACTAGATAGACGACCCAGAAGGCCAGGCCCAGGCAGGCCATAAACACTGCTCCTCCCCACTCGCTGCTCAGGTCAGGAGCGAGCTGGTCTAACGCGATCATGAGCATGATGCCAATCAGAGCGCCGCCTGGGATGACCGCCCACCATCGGGCACGGTCCATCAAAAATACGTAAAGGAACAGCCCGCCCCCTACGCCAAATACCAGCGCCCATAGCAGCGCAAACGCCCCTCTGAGGACACCCAGGTTTTCCAGCAGAAACAACAGGCCCATAGCGATAAGAATAATGCCACCAAGAGTAGTTAGAGTAGTTACTTCAGGTCTTTTCATCAGAACCTCCTTGTCGTAGAGCAATCACTGATCCAAGGTGTCTTTGCACCGCGTTCAAACCAGAGAAGGAAGACGGGGCAACACCCCTCATATCTCGTCGGAGCTGAGGCCACCTGGCTGCCGTTTCACCCTGGTGCGCGGGTGTCCGCTCCGGGGGATTGGGCACAGCCTATTCCGGGGGTCAGATGGCCTTGTCACTCCTCCGCCTGGAGGCTACACTCCTGGCAGCCCGAAATGTTCATCCACCTCCTGGGCTTTGTCCACTGCCGCCAGGCCACTTTGCCCAGGCCGCTGCACAAGGGGCTGCTACGGCGAGCTGAGCACTATGGCGAACAACGTTGCGATCAGCACCACCAGTATGCCCACCACAACGAAAGCGATCGCCGTGCGGTCCGTGCGGTTGCGGAAGCGTCCCGTGGCCCACAGGAACAACCCCACTGCCAGGGCCGTACCTCCCAGCACGCCCGCCGTATAGGTGAAAGCCGTACTCATCAGGGCAGGCAGGTCCACCCGCACGATCAGACGGTTAAACAGGGCCAGGGAATAGCGGCTGCCCAGAAAGGAGAAACCGCAACCGCTACATACTCCCACCAGCACCAGCGCGATTCCTTTGAGCCGCCCTGGGCCTCGCTCCAGCCATACCGTGATCAGTCCCAGTACGACGAGAGCAAGGGCGAAGGTCAGGACAACGATGGAGATAAATTCGATCACCGGGCTACCTCAGAATAACGATAATTGTTCTGCTTCCATGGGAGGGGGAGACTCGGCGATTTGAGCGGCCTGCCGCAACAGCTCTGGAATACGGCGCATATCCTCCTCGACAATGCGCCGCAGGCTGGGTTGATGCAACGCGGCAGCCGGGTGGTACATCGGGTAATAGACCACACCACCGATTTTGCGCGGCTGGCCGTGCACATCCGAAATCCGCGCCTTGGGAAAAGCACGGGCCATCGAGAAGCGCCCTAACGTCACGACCAGTCTGGGCCGGACCAGTTCCAGTTGCCGATCGAGGAAGGGGCGGCAGGCCTCTATTTCCTCAGGCAGGGGATCACGGTTCCCCGGCGGGCGGCACTTGATGACATTAGCGATAAAGACCTCTTCGCGCTTCATCCCGATGCTCGCCAGCAACTCGTCCAGGAATTTGCCGGCTGCTCCGACAAAGGGGCGTCCCTGCTGGTCCTCGTGGAAGCCAGGAGCCTCGCCGATGAACATCACCTGGGCATTGGGAGGGCCTTCACCTGGCACTGCCCTCGTCCGGCCGCGGTGCAGAGGACAACGGGTACACCTGTTGATTTCCGCTGCCAAGGCCTCTAATTCCGACACCTCATCCTCCTCCGGCAGAAGTTGGTCTGTAGCAACCGTTTGAGGAAACCGCCCAAGGTGCTCACAGCGCCAAGAAGATCGAACAAGCTTTGTGTGTCTGGCGGGTGATTCTTGCGCTCCCCGGTACGAATCAGGTTGTGAGCTTGGCCAACGTGGCCAGCCTTGACAAATGAAGGTGACAGATGGCAACCGCCAGGGCATCAGCAGCATCGTCCGGGTGGGGCGGTTTCTCCAGTCCCAGCAGCAAACGCACCATCTCCTGCATCTGTGCCTTGTCGGCGCCCCCGTACCCGGTGACCGCCTGCTTGACCATCAGAGGGGTGTATTCAACCACTTCCAGGCCGGCGTCGGCCAGCGCCAGGAGCACCACCCCACGTGCCTGTCCTACGCTGAGCGCGGTGCGCGCATTGCTACCGAAGAAGAGTTCCTCCACCGCTGCGACGGCGGGTTGCCACTCCTTCGCCAGTCGCCGCACGGCACGGTAAATGAGCTGGAGGCGCGCAGCAAGCGGCCGATCAGACTCTGTCCTGATCACCCCGAACGTCAACGCTCGCACACCGCCCGCGTCTTCCTCTACCACGCCGTAGCCAGTGATGGCGGTACCGGGGTCAATGCCGAGCACGCGCATGGGTTATGCCGTGCCCTCATATTTGGCCATAATCTCGTCGCTGATCTCCAGATTGGAGTAGACCTGCTGCGTATCGTCAAGCTCTTCTAGGGCGTCAATGACCCCCATCACCTGGAGGGTCTCCTTCTCTCCCAGTTGAATCGTGGTCTTGGGCACCATCGCCAGCTCAGCCGTTTCAAACTGGACACCGGCCCGTTCCAGCGCCTGGCGCACACGCTGAAAGTTCTCCAGAGAAGCGTAAATCTCGATCAGATTGTCGCTGACGACCACATCGTCCGCGCCGGCCTCCACGGCGATCTCGAACACGCGGTCGGGGTCTGCCCCGTCGGGTGCAACGGCGATGTAGCCCTTGCGCTCGAACTGCCAGGCGACAGCACCGGCTTCCGCCAGAGTACCGCCCATCCGGGTGAGCACGCGGCGAATCTCGGCGATAGTGCGGTTCTTGTTGTCGGTGAGTGCATGGATCAGCAGGGCCACGCCGTTGGGAGCGTACCCCTCGTACATAACCTCGAACAGATCCTCACCCTTCAATTCGCCGGTACCACGCTTGATCGCCCGCTCAATATTTTCCTTGGGCATGTTGGCAGCTTTGGCCTTGTCTATGGCCAGGCGCAGGCTGAAGTTCGCTTCGGGATTACCGCCACCTTCGCGGGCAGCGACGGTGATCTCTCGGGCCAGGCGGGTGAACAACTGACCGCGCTTGGCGTCCGTGGCCGCCTTTTTGTGCTTGATCGTGGACCATTTACTGTGACCAGACATAGCTCCTCCTTACGCAGGGGATAACTTGACCGGCCTGGGCAGATGACACGGTTGGCAAGTATGCAAGGATACAGGATGGATGTGAGTCGCTATGGATTATACCACTGTGTGCTTTGATTGCACAAGTGCCCGTATTCCTCCACGTAACACCTCACCGCAGTGCTCTGTATCCTGACATGCCGAAGGCAGAGGGCATTGCCAGTTGGGCAACAGCCATGCCGTCGCCCCACCGACAAGTCCGAACCCCTCAGCTCTCGCGCCCGAGCCACCAGCGCCAAGGAGCAAGCCTACCCTGAGTTTCCGCCAGGCTGTTACGTCAAGTGTTCAAGGTATCACCATTACCAGGCTGTCCTGTGACAGTATCGCGCCGGGGCTATAGGGAGGGGCAACGCCAAGAGGCGAGCTTCACTGAGTCGTTTGAACATGCGCGGCTATATCTGGAGGGCACAGCGCTACCTTCGCGTTGTCATATGGCAGCCCTCTGGTATAATTGAACCGATGCTCTCACTTCGTCGAACCTTAGCTGTCGTGCGCAAGGAATTCCGTCACATCGGCCGTGACGGGCGGATGCTGTTCCTGGTCACCGTCGCGCCTGCCTTTCTGCTCCTCCTGCTGTCCTACGTCTTCTCCCTTGATGTGGAACGGATCACCATCGCCGTCCGGGACCTCGACCGCACACCCCTCTCGCGCGAATTCATTGCCAGGCTGACCGCCGATGGCGATATTGTCGTCGCAGTACAGAGTGAGGAGCACGACGACCCGGAGGCCCTGTTCCGTCGCGGGGCGGTTGACGCCGTGCTGACCATCCCGCAGGGTTTCGCCGCCGCTTTGTTAAAAGGCCACCCGGCTGAGGTCCAGTGCGTCGTGGATGGTGCGGACGCGATTATGGCCAGCCAATTTATTGGCCTCCTGGAAAGCCGGGTGAGTGCCTTCGGAGCACGGCTGCGCGGTAGCCTCGATAGAGGGATAGAGGTTAGTAGCCGGGCCTGGTACAATGAAACGCTCAAGTCATTGGTCAGTATGGTACCCGGCATGATGGCCGTGATCCTGTGCATGCCAGCACTGGCTCTAGCATTAGCATTGACCAAGGAGAAGGAAACCGGCTCGTTCGAGGGCCTGATCGCCACCCCGGTGCGCGGCAGCGAATACCTGATCGGCAAGCTGGCGGCCTACACGATCAGCGGCCTGGGAAGCGCCATCCCGGCCTGGCTGGTGGCGACCCTCTGGTTTCGCGTGCCGTTCCGGGGCAATCTGCTCGAATTCTTCCTGCTCACCGCCGATTACCTCTTCGCCAGTATGGGTATCAGCCTGGTGGTCTCCAGTCTGGTGAAAAATCAGCAGACGGCCATGTTCCTCATCCTGACCGTCTTTTTCATCCCCAGCTTCTTTATTGCTGGGCTGATCCTGCCTGTGTCGAACGAGCCGTTGATGCGCGCTATTGCTTATCTCTTGCCAACGACGCATTTCATCACGATCTCGCGTGGACTGTTCCTCAAGGGGCTGAGCCTGGAGATGCTAACCCGACAGGCGCTCGTCCTGGCAATGCTTGGCTGGTGTGGCCTGCTGAGTAGCCTGGCGCTGTTCAGTAAGAAGCTCAAATAGCGTCTAACCTATGTTTCACCGTATCGTGAACCTGGTGCGCAAAGAGCTGCTCCAGTTCAGGCGCGACTGGCTGATGACGCTTTTCATCCTCACCCTGCCAGTGCTGCAACTGATGCTTCTGGCCCAATCCACCGGCTCTCGCATTTCCGGACTCTGCGTGGCGGCGCTTGACCTCGACCGCTCGGCTCCCAGCAGGAGGTTGATCGCGACGCTTGATACCCGGCGCGAGCTCAATGTCTGCTACCTTCCACACACATTAGCGGAAACGAATGCGTTACTGGATAGGGGAGAAGCCGCCCTGTCCATCGTCATCCCGCCAGGCTTTGCCTCCGAGCTTGCGACATTCGGGGAGCGGGCCACTGTGATGCTCGTGGGAGACGCTGCGAATAGTGTGGTGGGACGCATCGCGCTCGCGGCAGCACAGGAGGCTGTCGCCAGTTTCAGCAGAGACCTGGCCAGGGAAGCCGGCATCCTTACCGCAAGCTCGGCCAAAGTGGTAGAGCTGCGCACAGCGATCCACTTCAATCCAGCGCTGAATCTGCGCTTCTTCGCCATTTCGGCGCAGGTGGGCTTCATCGTCTACCAGGTGACGCTGGTGGTGGCCTCCGTCGGCCTGGCACGCGAGCGTGAGCTGGGCACCCTGGAGCAGTTGATGGTGATGCCCCTGCGTCGTGTCGAGCTGATCATCGGCAAGGCCATCCCGGCCTTGGTAATCGGGATGCTCAACTTCGCTATCCTTTTGACGGTAGCGATATTCGGGTTTGGCCTGCCCATGCGCGGCTCATTCCCCCTGCTGTTTGGCCTGACGCTGCTCTTTGTCACGGTTGAGATCTGCTACGGCGTGCTCATTTCCACCCTCGCCCGCACCCAGCAGCAGGCTGTGCTCTTTGTCTTTGTCCTGGCGATGGTGGATATGGCCTTCTCTGGCTACCTGGTGCGGGTTAAGAACCTGCCCACTGGGCTACAGGCTGTGGCGGCGATTGTGCCGTTTCGCCACTATCTGGACATTATCCGCGGGGTGATGTTGAAAGGAGCCGGGTGGGAGACGCTGTGGCCTCATGCCGTGGCGATGGCAATGATGGGCGCCCTGGTGGCCCTGGTGGCTGTGAGGAACTCGAGCCGGCGCCTGGACTGAAAAATCGCGCAGGCGGTGGTTCAATGACAAACCGCAAAGGGCGCCAAGCGCGCAAAGAAGTATGGACACACCTTTGCGTCCTTCGCGCGCTTGGCGGTGCAATGACAAACCGCAAAGGGCGCCAAGAACGCAAAGAATTATGGAAACACCTTTGCGTCCTTCGCGCGCTTGGCGGTTCAATTTAAAAACCGCAAAGGGCGCAATGAGCGCAAAGAAGTATGGACACACCTTTGCGTCCTTTGCGCTCTTGGCGGTTCAATTTAAAAACCGCAAAGGGCGCAAAGAGCGCAAAGAAAGAATGGAACACCCTTTGTGTCTTTGGCGTCCCTTGCGGTTCAATTGTATCTGCGTCCTTCGCGGTTCAATTGTATTTGACAAGCCGCTCGCTTGTGATATACTCCATCCCGTTGTGTATGCCAGGCCCGGCCAAGATTCCCTCGGCTACGGGCGAAATTCCAGCCGTAGGGGGCAGAACCGTTGCATGTGATGCAATGATGCTGCTGACGGCCCCTGCGCTATCCCCATCGAAGCCTTGCCCCCGCATGTGTGGGGCGGCTTATCTGGAACTGCGATGAAGTTATCCATCATCATCTGCGTCTATAACGAGAGAGATACCATTTTAACCGTTCTGGAGCGCGTGCGCGCGGCACATCTGGGAGAGGAGTGGGAGAAAGAGATCATTGTCGTGGACAATTTCTCCACCGATGGGACGCGCGAGTTGCTTCAAGAACTGAATGCACCAGATATCAAGGTCATCTTTCATCCCCGCAATCTGGGGAAAGGCTCTTCAGTGCGTACCGGCATAGCCCACTGCACTGGTGATTACGCCATCATCCAGGATGCCGACCTGGAGTACGATCCACAGGACTATACACTCTTTTTGGAGCGTGTGGCCGAGGATCATCCAGCGGCCATCTATGGCTCACGCACCCTGGGTGGGCGTGCGATCTATAAGTATGTAGCCAACTACTGGGGTGTGCGCTTTCTCACCGCGCTCACCAATCTGCTCTACGGCGCGCAACTCACCGATGTGGCTACAGCAGCGAAGATGGTGCGCACCGATGTCCTCAAATCGCTGCACCTGAGCGGCACCGGGTTCGACCTGGATTTCGAGCTGACCGATAAGCTGCTGCGGGCCGGCTACCACATCGCCGAGGTGCCCATCTCCTACCGGCCGCGTACCATCGCTGAGGGCAAGAAAATCCGCCCCTGGGACGGGCTGTGGGCCTTGAAAGTGATCCTGAGGGACCGGCTGCTACCGATGAAGTATGTCGTGCGAGAGAAAGGCGCGGAGGGGTCATGAACATTATCGTTACCGGTTCTATCGCCTACGATTACCTGATGACCTTTCCGGGGCGCTTTACCGAGTGCATCCTCCCGGATCAACTTGAGCATATCTCGCTTAGCTTCCTCGTAGACGACATGCGCCGTCAGCGCGGCGGTTGCGCGGCCAACATTGCGTATAACCTGGCCCTCCTGGGCGAGCGTCCCCGGCTGATGGGTACTGTCGGGCAGGACTTCGGCGAGTACCGCGCCTGGCTGGAGGCTCACGGCGTGGACACCTCACTCACCCGTACTGAACCTGACCTGTTCACCGCCTCCTTCTTCGTCACCACCGACCTGGACGGCAACCAGATCGCCAGCTTCTACACGGGTGCGATGGCCCGCGCCCGCGAACTCTCGCTCTACGGGCTGGAAGCCGACCTGGTGACCATCTCTCCCAATGACCCGCAGGCGATGGTGAAGTATCCCCAGGAGTGTCGTGCACTGGGCATACCCTACCTCTACGACCCCAGCCAGCAAATCGCCAGGCTGTCCGGGGAGGAGCTGCGAGCTGGGCTGGAAGGGTGTGACCTGCTGGTGGTCAATCAGTACGAGTTTGAGATGCTGCGCGAGAAAACCGGCCTGAGCGCTGAGGAGATCCGTTCGGCTCCGGCCCGCGCCTGTGTGGTGACGCTGGCTGCCGACGGCTCGCGCATCTGGGCAGATGGCCGCGTCTACGACATTCCTCCGGTGCCTCCGGCCCGTCTGGCCGATCCCACTGGCGTCGGCGATGCTTTCCGCGCGGGACTCATCAAAGGGCTGGCATTGGGATTGTCCTGGGAGCTGGCCGGTCGTGTGGGCGCACTGGCGGCGACGTATGCGCTGGAACAGGTCGGCCCGCAGAGCCATCATTATACCCTGGCCGAGTTCGTCACCCGTTTCCGCCAGCACTTTGACGACGGAGGTGCTCTGGATAGCCTGCTGCACTCGTACAGGTAAAGCCAGGGGCAGGAAGTAAGCATCCTGCATCCTGCATCTTGAAATTTTCTCACAGGAGCGAATATGCCGAAGGATTACGACGTCAAGAATCTGGACCTGGCTCCCGCCGGTCGTCTGCGTATCGAGTGGGCGGAGCGGGAAATGCCCGTGCTGCGACTCATCCGCGAGCGCTTCGCCAGAGAGAAACCGCTCCAGGGCATGCGCCTCTCTGCCTGTCTGCATATCACCACCGAGACGGCAAACCTAGCTCGCACGCTTCAAGCTGGTGGCGCTGAAGTGGTCCTGGCTGCCTCCAATCCCCTGTCCACCCAGGACGATGTGGCCGCAGCGCTGGTAGCCTACGATGAAATCCCCGTCTACGCCATAAAAGGGGAGGACAATGAGACATACTACAGGCACATCCACGCCGCGCTCGACCACAGGCCACACATCACCATGGATGACGGGGCCGACCTGGTGAGCACGTTACATAAAGAGCGCACTGAACTGCTCGGCAACGTCATAGGTGGCACGGAGGAGACCACGACCGGTGTCATCCGCTTGCGTGCGATGGCGCGTAACGGCGTACTGCGCTACCCCATCATCGCCGTCAACGATGCGTTGACTAAACACCTGTTCGACAACCGCTACGGCACGGGGCAATCCACCATGGACGGCGTCGTGCGTGCCACCAACATACTCATCGCGGGCAAGACAGTGGTGGTGGCTGGCTACGGCTGGTGCAGCCGGGGGATCGCTATGCGGGCTAAGGGGATGGGGGCCAATGTGATCGTCACCGAAGTCAATCCCCTGAAGGCGCTGGAAGCGGTGATGGATGGCTACCGGGTCATGCCAATGCGAGACGCTGCCCCCCAGGGCGATTTGTTCATCACCTCCACGGGAGACATCAATGTGATAGATCGGCAACACTTCGAGGTGATGAAGGACGGGGCGATTGTCTGCAACTCCGGTCACTTCAACGTGGAGATTAACATCAAGGCGCTGGAGGAAATGACCGTGCAACCGCCACGCCGCGTTCGCCCCTTCGTGGACGAGTATGTATTGCCCGATGGGCGGCGTATCTTCCTGCTGGCGGAGGGACGGCTGGTGAACCTGGCCGCCGCCGAGGGTCACCCCAGCGAGGTCATGGACATGTCCTTTGCCAACCAGGCCCTGTGCGCCGAATATATGCGTCAACATGCCGACAAACTGGAACGCACCGTCTATCCGGTACCGGAGGAAATTGACCTCCAGGTCGCTCGCATTAAACTGCAGGCCATGGGGATAGAAATAGACGTACTCACGCCGGAACAGGAACGTTACCTGGCTTCCTGGGAGGAGGGCACGTAAGAGCAAGAAGCAGGGGCAAGGGACAGGACGGTACCATTTCCTGCGCCTTGTTCCTGCCTTCTGTGCTTTCTTTCTGCATCTTTGCTGAGGAGGCCGCCATCAACCCCAGACTGCGCGCATTATGTACCCGCCTTGCTGAGCAGGGAATGGATGGAGCCCTGCTGATTCACCCCCGCGATATTCTGTATTACGCAGGCACGGTGCGGCCGGCGGTGCTCCTGATATCCTGCCCGTATCACACAGCCGAGGAGCCGCAGGTTGTGCTCTTCGTCCGGCGTGGCCTGGAGTATGCTAGAAAGGAAGCGACCGTCCCCAGGGTGGAGCCGATGAGCGGCTTCTCATCTGTGGCCAAGGTGGCTATGGAGCTGGAACTTTTGGAGGGCGTAATCGGTACGGAGATGGACCTGCTGCCGGCCCGTCTGTACCTGCGCCTGGACAAGGTTTTCCCCGGCTGGTCCCTGGCTGACGTGTCGCCGCTGATCCTGGCCCAGCGCATGGTCAAGGATGAGGAAGAGATCGCGGTCTCGCGCCAGGCCGGAGTGGTAGCAGACGCAGGGCAGGAAGCGGCCCGCCGCGCGATCGCGGCCGGTATCAGTGAACTGGAACTGGCGGCTGAGGTGGAAGCGGCGATACGACGCGCCGGCCATGAGGGGTTCCAGCCCCTGCGCGATCCCGGCGCCCGTGGCGGGGGAGTGCTCCTGATGAGCGGCGAGCACCTGACGGTGCGCGGTGGCCATGGGCTGGTGGTCACTGGTGCAGGGCTAAGTCCGGCGATGCCCTACGGGCCGTCGCAGCGCCTGCTCTCTCCGGGCGACCTGGTGGTGGTGGACATCGGCTCGACCTGGCAGGGCTACACCGCCGACGAGTCGCGTACCTTCGTGGTGGGGCAGGCCAGCGCAGAACAACGTGCCCTCTTCGCGGTCGCGTATGCTGTGGAAGAGGCCGTATGCCAGACCTTGCGCCCTGGCCTCCCTGTCGCCGAGGTCTACCGGGTAGCCGAGGCGGTCGTCGCTCAGGGCGCACCTCCCTTCTTTGCCCCCGGCAGCCTGATATTGCCGGGTTTTGTCGGGCATGGGGTGGGATTGGAGGTGGACGAGCCGCCTGTGCTCTGGACGCGCGACGAAACCGTGCTCGCGGAAGGCATGGTGCTGGCGGTGGAGGTCGAGGTCAGTGCCCCGGAACGCGGGATGATGGTGAAGCTGGAGGATACCGTTGTCGTACACTCTGAGGGATGCGAGTGGCTGACTCATGCGCCCCGCGAGCTGGTTGAGTGTTAAGAATGCTGGAGAGGTGGTATGAGCGGGAAGATTACCATTACTGCTGGTTCTGTGAAGATGGAAGCGCTCCTCAATGACTCTCCTACAGCGCAGCAAATCTGGGACGCCCTGCCCATCACCGGGCAGGCCAATGTGTGGGGAGATGAGATTTACTTCGAGATTCCCGTGTGGGCAGAGCAGGCGCCGGATGCTCGCGCCGAGGTTGAGGTGGGGGAGCTGGGCTACTGGCCACTGGGCCATGCTTTCTGTATCTTCTTCGGCCCCACGCCGGTCAGCACCGACGAGCGGCCGCGCGCCTACAGCCCGGTCAATATCGTAGGGCGCGTGCTGGGCGATCCTGCGCTTTTCCGCCAGGTGCCGGCGGGGAGCACGGTTACGTTGAGTAAGAGCACGCAAGCGGCAGGGTGAAGGTGACGGTTGTCCCCTCCCCCAGTCGGCTGATGACCCATATCGCCCCGCCCTGTAGCTCGATCAGATGTTTGGCGATACATAGCCCCAGCCCAGCCCCGAACTTCTCGCGGACAGCCGGATTCTGAGACCGGAAGAATTTGGTGAACAGGCGGGCCTGATCCTCCTCGGAGATGCCGATACCGGTGTCGGCGATCGCACAGTGGAGATATTCATCCTGCGCCCACGCGCGCAGGGTAATCTGCCCTCCCTTGGGTGTATAGCGGGAGGCGTTGTCCAGCAGGTAGCTCAGAATCTGCTCCAACCGTGCCGGGTCGGCCTGCGCCATCGGTAAGTCCTCAGGCACTTCCAGCACCAGGCGCTGGGCCTGGGCCTCGAACTCTGGTCGCAGCGCTGCCAGCACACGTTCTAACGCCTCCCCGAACACAGTGGGCTGCAGGGTCAGCCGCAGTTGTCCACTCTCGATCCTGGAGATATCCTGCAGCTTGGATACAAGTTCCTGCATCCGCTCCACATTGCGGGTGACGGAACGGAAGAAGACCATCTGCTCCGGCGTCAGTGAGCCGGCCATGCCTTTCTCCAGCATCTCGACATAGCCCCGGATCGAGGTAAGGGGCGTGGAAAGCTTGTGTGAGATATAAGCAACCAGCTCCACTTTGGCCCGTTCGGCCTGCCGTAGTGTCTCGTGGAGATGGCTGTTTTTGATCGCGATAGCCGCCTGGCCGGCGAACGCCCTGAGCAGCGGGAGCTCCTCTTGCGAGAATGCCCCCGGCTCGCGGCTATCCAGGTAGAGCACCCC
>JAOAAG010000010.1 GCA_026418995.1 Anaerolineae bacterium | reverse complement strand
AGATGTGTATACGATACAGGTGCGGCTCCTGCTCCTGCAGGCGGCGGAGCACAGCCACGCTATCATCGGAGCTGCCATCATCCACAGCGATGATTTCGTAGCTACGGCCCAGGCGCCTCAACACATCCGTCAGCTCCGGGATCAGCGCGGGCAGAGAGCCGGCCTCGTTGTAGACGGGGAGCACGACCGAAAGCTCACACATTACGCCGCACGAGTATAACATCTTTTCCTGTTTGCACAAGGCACGCCCAATAAAGGTGACTTCCCAAAGCGGCCGTTACCTGGGCCTGTTATGTCGAAAATGTAAATTGTAACTAATCTGTAACGCAGCATGATTGTCACGCTCTCAGTAATTTGTTATAATGAGTAATGGAGCAGAACAGTTATGCTACGTCTGCCAAGCACCACGGGAACAATAGGAGGGATCTACCTGATGGAATCTCCTCGCATACTATATATCGAAGATGAGCCAGGCAACCGGCTGCTGGTGAAGCGGGTCCTGGAAGCGGAAGGGTTTTCTGTGCTCGAAGCGACTGACGGCGTCTCCGGGCTGGAAATGGCCGCCAAAATGCACAACGAACTTGACCTGATCCTGCTGGACATTAATCTGCCGGAGATAGATGGATACGACCTGGCCAAACGCTTCCGCAGCACACCCGGTCTGCGCGACATTCCCATCCTGGCCGTCACAGCCAACGTGATGCGCGGCGACCGGGAGCGGACGCTCGAAGCAGGCTGTGATGGTTATATCCAGAAGCCCATTGATATAGACTTGCTTC
This sequence comes from Anaerolineae bacterium, assembly GCA_026418995.1. Classification (GTDB taxonomy): domain Bacteria; phylum Chloroflexota; class Anaerolineae; order B4-G1; family B4-G1; genus JAOAAG01. Next base: position 7,349 of record JAOAAG010000010.1, on the reverse strand, counting down.
CGGACCAAATCAGGGCGGCTTTGAGGAAGAATCGCAGATAGGGAGGTACTATGAGCATCCAGCCTAAGGATGCTACCATCCTGGTCGTTGAGGACAATGCGCAGAACTTCGTCCTGATCACCCGTCTGTTGGCCTTCCTGGGTGTGAAAAGGTGCGAATGGAAAGCCTCTGGGTGGCAGGTCCTGGAGTTCGCCGAGACATTGCCTCACATAGACCTGATCCTGATGGACATTTTCCTCCCTGAGGAAGACGGCTATCAGGTACACGAGAAGCTACGTGCCCACCCCCGCTTTAAGGACACCCTCATCGTTGCCGTGAGTGCCGACGTCTCTACCGAGAATATGGAGCGGGCCCGCAAGGCCGGCTTTGACGGTTTTATCGGCAAACCCATTGACCCGGACCGCTTTCCCAACCAAATTCGCAGCATCCTTCAGGGAGAAGAGGTCTGGCAATTGGATTAAGCGGCGACCCCCTGGCCGCCCCCAATAGTTAGGGACAGAACGGCCATGTCAGTTATGGCAGGAGTGACAGAGCGTCCCCGCATCCCCACCACCGGAATGCGGGGTGGGCTGGGCAGGACTCTGCTCACCGCTTTCCTGGTATTGGCGATCGTGCCCCTGAGCACCATCACCTGGTATGCCACCAGGCGCGAGCATTATGACATTCAGCGCGAGGTGACTGCTAAACTCTCATCGGTGGCGGTGCTGACGGAAACCTACGTCCGGCGGTGGGTCGAGGATCACTCTGGCGCTCTCGCCCTGCTTGCTGCATTGCCAGATACACAGCAGAATGTCCGCGCTCTGCTCGAGGGGTCGGACAAGGAAGCCGCGCGCCGCGCAATGACCGCCCGTCTACGCGCTCTGCTCGAACATAACACGGCTTTCCGGCACCTGGCTCTGCTCGACGCTAATGGGCAGGTCCTGGTCTCCGTTGCCGCTGAGGGAACGGCAGATACGCCCTGCGTCCAGGAAACCATACCAGAAGAACGCCTGCTGACCATCAACCACACGGTCACCATACCCGGCAGCGAGGCCGGAACACCAGCAAAGCTGGTAGGGAAACTCGACCTGTGCGCCCTGGTGCGCGATGTTGAGCAATTGAACGGGTTGGGCAATACGGGAGAGATTTATCTTGTGGACAAAAGTGGCTCCCTCCTTTCTCAAGGACGGAAGGTGAGCAGCCCCGGCATCGAGGCCGCCCTGAACGGTCACAATACCGAAGGGTTGACCTATAATTATGCTGGCGTCCCTGTCATCGGCGTCTACCGCTGGCTGCCCGCATTAGGGATGGCCCTGGCAACGGAGCAATCCCAGGAGGAAGCCTTCGCGTCCACGGATAGCGTCACGGCGGCGGTCGTCGGCGCGACGCTGGTGGTGGCTATGGTCCCCTCGATCATCGCGGCCGTCGTGACCCGTCAGATCACCCGCCCCATCGTCCAGCTCACCGAGTCGGCGCTTCTCATCGCCCATGGGGATATGGAACAATATGTGCCCGTCAAGTCCCGGGACGAGATCGGCATCCTGGCCTATGTGTTCAACCGTATGGCAGCGGAGTTGAAGGTGCTTTACGACGACCTGGAGGAGAAAGTGGCCCAGCGTACTGCCCTGTTGCAGAAGGCGAATTATCAGATTCAGCGGCGGGCACTGCAACTGGCCACCACCGTCGAGGTCAGCCAGGCGGCTACCTCCATCCTGGACCCGGAGCAGTTGCTCCGTGAAGTTGTGCGTCTGGTACAGGAGAGCTTCTATTCCTACCTGTACGTTGGCATCTACCTGCTGGACGAGAAAGGCCAGCAGGTAGTGCTCAAAGAAAGCAGCGGCGGCAGCAAGGAACTGGCCGCTCTCAAATCGGGGCCGGTGCCGCTGGGTGACGAGAGCGCCGTCGGGCAGGCAGCGTTGACAGGAGCGCCGCGCATTCTCAAATGGAGCGCCCAGGAAGCAGAGGCACTCTTCTTTACCCCCTTCATCCGTGCTGAGGCAGCGCTGCCCCTGAAAATAAGGGGACAAGTCATTGGCGTGCTCGACATCCTGAGCACGGAGGAGGAGGACTTTGATGCCGACGACGTCTCCGTCCTGCAAAATGTGGCCAACCAGATCAGCATTGCCCTGGAGAACGCCCGTGCCTACGTGACCGAGCGTGAAGCCGCTCGGCGTCTGCGCGAGCTGGACCGTTCCAAGCGGCGTTTCCTGGTCAATATGTCTCACGAGTTGCGTACTCCACTCACCAATATCATTGGCTTCTCCAGACTGATGCTGAAGGGTATTGACGGGCCGCTGACCAAACAGCAGGAGCAGGATCTGCACATCATCTACCACAACGGCCAGCACCTCCTGGGGCTGATCAACGACCTGCTGGACATCTCCCAAATTGAGGCCGGGCTGATGGAGCTGGAGCTCCGGGAAGTGAACCTGAGCGACCTTATCAACAGCGTGATGGCCACGGCCAGCGCACTGGTACGGGGCAAAGAAATAGAGCTGCACCAGGACATCCAGCCAGCGTTGCCCCCTGTTCAGGCCGATGCCACCCGTATCCGGCAGGTGTTGCTGCGCCTCCTGGCTAACGCGGCCAAGTTTACGGAGCGGGGAAGCATCACCGTCCGCTCCTGGGTATCTGATGATAGGGTCCTGGTCAGTGTCAGCGACACCGGGATAGGCATTCCGCCGGAGGACCAGGAGCGTATCTTTGAGCAGTTCGAGCAGGGCAGTATGGAAAACGGCCGCCGCCCCGAGGGAGCTGGCCTGGGACTGGCTCTGAGCAAAGAGTTCATAGAAATGCACGGAGGGCATATCTGGGTGGAAAGCCAGGTCGGCCTTGGCTCCACGTTTACCTTCTCGTTGCCGTTGAGACGGGTGTCCTCAACCGGAGGCGAAAATGGACGCTAGAACAGGCAATAGCCGCCCCACCATCGGGTTGCTGATACAGGCTGTCACAGACACAGGGGGATACCATGCGGCCCTGTGGAGGGGAATCGTCGAAGCCGCCCGACAACGGGATGTCAACCTGATCTGCTTTGCAGGCGGAGAACTCCCCTCATCACCAGGCGACCGGATCGCGGTCAACATGAGCGCGGTCTATCGCCTGATCAGCAAGCACGCTGTGGACGCCCTTATCATCAGTGGCTCGATCTGCACCGGACGCCCGTCTGCACTTCGCCCTCTCTACGAGCTCTACCGCCACCTGCCGCTGGTGAGTATCACGCCCTCGCTGGAAGAAATCCCCACCGTAACGGTGGATAACTACAGCAGCATGCGCAGGCTGATGGCTCACCTGACACAGCATCACGGGTACCGCCGCATCGCCTTCATCTGCGGGCCAGAGGGTCACCCGGAGGCAATAGAGCGCTATCAGGCATACGTGGACGTACTGGGCGAGTACGGCATCCCCGTAGACCCAAGGCTGGTAGCACCAGGTGACTACCAGACACCCGCTGGAAGGGCAGCGATTCGCTTGCTGCTTGATGAGCGAGGGGTTGACTTCGAGGCCCTAGTGGCCGCTAATGATGGCATGGCACTGGGCGCCATCAACGAGCTACAACAGCGGGGCATACGGGTGCCCTACGATGTGGCCGTGACCGGCTTCGACGATGTGGCAGCAGCAGGCGCTAGCACCCCCTCTCTGACCACAATCCGCCAGCCGATGTTTGAGCTGGGGAAAAGAGCCATTGAGATGCTATCCAACATCCTTGTTGGCGAGCCACAGCACGGGCCGGTTACCATCCCTGCTAGCCTGATGGTGCGCGAGTCATGCGGCTGCATCCAGCCAGCCAGAGTGACGACCGCTGCAGCACAGCTCCCCGTGACAAACGAACCGCTCGAAACGACCCTGACCGCCCAGCGCGAAAACATCATTTTCGCAATGGCGCATGCCGTGGGCAGCACCTCCCCGGTTGTGACCGCGCGCGCTGAAAGGCTGTTAGATGCTTTTATCGCCGAAATCACCGGAGAGGCACAGGATAGCTTTCTACCAGCACTCGACGATGTGCTGCGCCAGGAAGCTATGGAGGGGAGGGTTTCCTCGTGGCAGGAGGCGATATCCACGCTCCGCAGCGCTCTCTTACCCTACCTGACGGACAAGGGACGCCTGCGCCTGGCAGAAGAGTTGTGGCACCAGAGCCGGGTAATGACGGGGGAACGTGCCCGACGCACGGAGATATCCAGGGCACTGGAGGCAGAGTTGCTCACCATCAACCTCCATAATATCGGCCAATCCATCATCTCTGTCTTCGACATAAACAGCATCTCCGAAATTGTCACGCGAGATTTTCCGCGCCTGGGGATACCTGCCTGCTATATCGCCCTGTACGAGGGGCCAGGGGCACCGGCTGAACAGTCAAAACTGATTGCTGCCTATGATGAGCACACACCCATCCCTGATGACCCGGAAGCCAGGAGCTTTCCTTCACCCCAGTTGGTACCAGGAGGATTCTCATCCCACCGCGAGCGCTTTACAATGATTGTGGAGCCGCTGGCCTCAAGGGAAAACTCCCTCGGCTTTGTGGTTTTCGAGACCGGGCCACTCCAGGGTGAAGTTTATAGTGCCCTGCGCGGTCACCTCAGCAGCGCCATACAGGGAGCACTGCTGGTCCAGGCGGTGGCGGAACGCACCCGTTCGCTCCAGGAGGCCAACTATGCCCTGCAGCGGCGTGCCCTCTACCTGGAGACAAGCGCCGAGGTGACGCAGGCCATCACGTCCATCTTCGACCTGGACCAGTTGTTCCGCAAGGCCGTCAGCCTCATCCGCGACCGCTTTGGCTTTTACCATGCCGGTATCTTCCTGATTGATGAGAGCGGGGAGTGGGCCGTGCTGCGGGAGGCCACAGGAGAAGCCGGCGCGCAGATGAAAGCCATGGGCCATCGCCTGGCCGTGGCCGAGACCAGCATGGTCGGTTGGACCGCCCTGCACCGCAAACCGCGCATCGCGCTGTATGCGGAGGAGGACGCAGTACGGTACGCCAACCCGCTTCTCCCCTACACTCGTTCCGAGATGACCCTGCCTATGATAGTTGGTGGGCGGTTGCTTGGCGTGCTCAACGTGCAGTCCACCGAGGAAGCGGCCTTCGACGACGATGATGTGCGCGCACTACAGACCATGGCCAACCAGGTTGCCGTGGCTATCGAAAACGCCCGCCGTATTGCTGACGAGACCCGACTACTGGAGGCTGCCAGCCCGATCTACCGCCTCAGCCGCAACCTGGCACGCGCAACTACCGTGAGCGAAGTGGCCGAGAGCATCATCTCCTCCATTGCCGAGACCGGCGCCGATGGCTGTACCGTGGTTGAATTCGAGTTCTCGCCAGAGGGAGAGCCCACTGCCCTCCTCTACCGGGGGGTATGGCGGAAGGATCGGGAAGTCCAGTTCAAGCCGGGTATGCGGCTCTCTATGGCAGAGAGCCCGTTCCCCCTCGAGCTGGTGAGCAGGCTGTGGGTGGTGACAGATGTGGAAAACGACGAGATGCTGCCTGAGAGCGCGCGCCGTGTGTTCACCGAAACCGGCGTGATGGCTCTGGTCAATATCCCTCTTCAGGGGAGAGACCGGGTCATCGGGCAGGTGGTCGTGTTGCGCGACACCCCAGGCCCGTTTTCGGAAGCCGACCTCAGGCTGTATGAAGCGATCAGCGATCAGGCCGCCGTGGCCATGGAACGCGCTTACCTGCTGGAAGAGGCACAACGGCGCGCAGAATACGAGCATCTCGTCCGCCAGGCCACTGACCACATCCGCCGGGCTGTGAACGTGGAGCGGGCGCTGCAAACGGCGGCACAGGAGCTAGCTAACATAATGAAGGTGCCCCAGGTATCCATAGAGCTGGGCATCCGGGATGGAGATTTGAGGTGACGGTCACTTCCAAAAGTGACCGTCACCTCCACAGGCATCCAGAACGGAATTTAACGATGGATACGACTAAAGCAACCGACTGGAAAAGCACGCTGAGTTACCAGCGCAGCAGGTTACTCAACACCCTGTTGTTGATCACTGTGTTGGGCGGCGCAACCGTGCTGGCCATCCAGTACATAACCCTTATCCAGCAGGTAGACCTGAGGACACGGCTGCAGATTATGCTCCCCTACTTCGTCTGCCTGGCACTTGTGACAGTCGTCTGGGCCTGGCGGAGTCTGGACCACTCCCTCCGGGCCTCTGTGCTCATCCTGCTCGGTCTGGCGCTGGGCGCCATCACTATGGCACGCGGGGGACTACCTGGCAGTGGACGCATCTGGATGCTGCTGCCTGTGGCTCTGGCTTTCGTCCTGGTAGGTTCACGTGCTGGCGTGCTCACCAGCTCTATCGCGCTGATCATATATCTCCTTGTCTCTATAGCCATCAACCAAAAATGGATCGTCCCCACTGTAGCCGCCGACCTGACATCCTCATCCCCACTGCTAACAGAGGGAATCTCATATATAGTGGGAGTGGTCATCCTCGGCGCCCTGTTCTATTCCTTCGGGCAGAACTGGTCGGAGACGCTGGTAGTGGCCGACACACTCAATCAACGCCTCCGCCTGCAGGCAGAGGAACTGGAAAAAACCAACGAGCGCCTGCAACTGCAAACTAACCAGTTGCAGGCAGCTACGGAAATCGCACAAACCTGCTTCTCTATCCTGAACGAGGAGCAGTTGCTGACTGAGGCTGCCCACCACATTCTCGATCACCTGAGCCCGATGGGCGTTTATCACGTGGGGCTTTTCCTGCGCGATGAGGAGCATGGATATGCCGACCTTAAAGCCGCTACAGGCGAGGCCGGACGACTGGCCCTGGAACTGGGCTACCAGGTGCAGCTCGACGACAGCTCTCTGATAGGCCAATCTATTATCTCCGGGCAGCCTCGGTTTATCTCCAATGTGGGAGCACGGGGCACATCTCTGGGCCAGATACCGATGCCTCATACACGCTCCGAGTTAATCCTGCCCCTCCGCTCACGCGGTATAGTCCTGGGGGCACTTGACATCCACAGTACCCGCGAGAGTGCCTTTAGCGAGTCCGACATCGCCGTGATCCAGACCATCGCCGACCAGGTGGCGATCGCTCTTGACAACGCCAGGCTCTTCAGCCGCACCGAGGCTGTCCTGGCGGAAATGCGGGAAGTCCAGAGACGCTATTTGCGAGAGGCATGGGAACAATTCCTCTCCCTCGGAGCTGCGGAGGGAAGGCCCCACCGCGCCGACTATACCCTCCAGGGCACAACGGTAAAAAGCCTGCCGAACGAGATCAAACTTGCCGCGATAAAGCAGGGACAGCCGGTGCTTGCTACCACCTCCGAGCAGCCAGCCTCTGCTGGCTCTCAAGTCATTGTGGTGAAAGCAGATCAGGAAGCCCTGATCCTGCCGCTGAAACTGCGTGAGCAAGTGATCGGTACC
>JAOAAG010000366.1 GCA_026418995.1 Anaerolineae bacterium | reverse complement strand
TGGTTTCGTGGGCTCGGAGATGTGTAAAAGAGACCCCCCTATTCCCGTGACTCTGGCGCAACTGGGCAACCCGACCGAGATCGCCCGCCTCAACTTCCAGGATCGCGGTGATCCTGATAGCAACACTTTTTATCTCGATGAGATTAGGATCGTGGGCACTGTCTGCGAGGAAGAGAAGCCGGTAGCCTACTTTTACTCCGACGGCCTAAATGATAGCTGGTCGTGGGGGGGCAACTATGACGCGACGGTTACCTCTCCAGTACATACCGGCGCCAATGCGATCGGCGTGGAGTACACTAGTGCCTGGGGAGCGCTGCGGCTGCATCCCGGGACGCCATTCGACACGACGGGCTTTGACAGGCTCGTGTTCTATGCCCATCCTAACGGCAGTGCCCACCAGTTGAACGTGTATATTCTGGAAGCCCATAAGGTGGCGGTGGACCTACCTGCCAGCAACGAATGGGTACGTGTGGAGGTCCCCTTGAGCAGCCTGGGTAGCCCTGCCAGTGTGGCGGATGTGCAGATTCAGGATCGCTCCGGAGGTGCACAGCCCGTCTTCTACGTGGATGATATCCGGCTGGAGGGCAGTGGCGGCGCGGTGGCCTATATCTACACAGACTCGTTGCTGGCCGATGATGGCAGGTGGGGTGGGACGATTGATTTCGCCAGCACAGCCCAAACTCATACTGGGGCGTTTGCGATCTCGATGGAGATCACATCCTCCGGCTCATGGGGCGGCTTCAACCTGAAGCGACGGCAGGGGCCGTTGTATACAGCCGGCTACGACCATATCGCGTTCTACGTTCATCCCAACGGCAATGCGCACCAGTTGCTGTTCCAGACGCAGGATCAGGCTGGGAACAACAGTCCACAGGTTGGCTTCACCGTGCCCAGCGGGAACGATTGGGTGCTGGTCGAGATACCGCTGAGTAGCCTGGGGAACCCGGCCAATATCATGCGGATTACTATTCAGGACGGCACCGGTACTACCCAGCCGCTCTTTTACATTGACGATATTATGCTGGTGGGGAACTGACCACCGCTGACATCGGGTTCTATGGAGCTTTGCACTGCGCCGGGCCAGATGGCCCGGCGCAGTGCGATTGGACGACTGTATGGGAGACTCCGCCTCAGTAGGGCATATCCCTCTCCCCAGACGTGCCTCCTACCACCGTGAAATGTCGCTGCACCGGCCAGTGTTGCGGATAGGCCGCTCCCCTTTCGGCCAGGGAGGAAAATCCATGTTGCCCCCCAGGCGGCGCGCCCCCCCCCCCCGGTGGATACACCCCTGCCACACCCTGTCCTCCCGCGCTCACCCGCTGCTCGTCCCGCCGCCGGGAGACGTACACGATGAGCAGGCTCGTCGGAAGCGCCGCGCCCACGCC